>JBKGZW010000262.1:0-3221 GCA_046543225.1 Acidimicrobiales bacterium | reverse complement strand
CTCCACAAGCACTCCAGCACGACCAACGGCGAACCTTCCTTCACGCCTGGTCGGCGCTGGTGGATGTAGCGGAGCGAACGGAACCCTCCCGTTTGGTTGGCGATGGGTGGCGCACCTCACCATCCAAGCTGATCGACAACGCAATCGTCGCCTACATGCTGAGCGACGAGATGCTCTGTCCCGGATGTGGCTCGGTCGGCGTGTTCGAGATCGACGACGAGGCGGCCATCTCCATGCCGCCCGAGCTCGATGACGGCACCATCGCACCCAGGCCACCGACGCACACCTGCCGATCCTGCGGCGCCCACATCGCCCTGCGTCTCGATGAGGGCTGACTCGGTCACGGACGCTGCTACTCAGCCACGTGGTCTGAAAGCGGGCGTGGGAGCAGGTTCATCGTGAACCGCTGCGCGGAGCGTGGCGATGATGTGCTCAGTCCCTTCAGCGCGGGACTGCCTCCCTCCTCGTGTCACCCCACGACCGCTGGTGTGGAAGGTGCTCAACGCGCGGTACCTCGCAGCGACATCCGGAAACCGCTTCTCGAACCTTCGCCACGACTCCACAGCCACCGTGCCGTGCGCCACAACGGTGTGAACCTTCGGCAACCCATCGAGGAGACGATGCAGAGGATCGAGACCTGCAACGAGCTCGGCTGCAGACAGCCCGGCCTGATCGGAACGGAACCAGGGGAACGAGTTCCACGGCACGACGCGAGCGGGTTCGACGCCAGCTGCATCAAGACAATCCGCCAGAAGCTCGGCGCTCGGATCATCGTCCTCGGAGCACAGGAAGCCCGAGCCACCGAGCTCGGTGGACGTCATCGGTCCAGGGTCCTGATAGAGGAGCAGCACCTCGGCATCTACCCCTCCATGAAGCGGAGCGACGTAGGGCATCCAACTCCCTTCGCGCTCCTCGATGAGGTCATCAACAAGCTGGTTGATGGGAGCGACATGGGCATCGAACCGTCGGCTCCACTGCTCGGCACGGAAATCGGGTTCACGCATCCGACGATGACGGCCAGTCGCCTTGGCGCGCCGGGGACGTGATGCCGAGGCCGTCTTCGAGCTCGGCAACGGTTTGTCGTCGCGGGACTGGCGGGCAGCGACCTCCAGCGCGACCGTCATCTCCGACGCTCGTGGCGACCCGATGGCCTGAAGCACCCTCCGGCATGCATCCAGTGCCCTCACCGTGTCCCACTGATCGAACGGCACGCGATGGGCCCATCGATTCCGTGTGTGCCGGAGGTCTTGAACCCACCCGATCGCTTCGCGGCCCAGCTCAGACCTCACGTCGATCCCGTGGGCACCCAGGAGGACAGACACCAGGTACGCGAGATCGCTCGGCTCCGCCTCGCCGTGTCGGCCCGGGGGCCAGCCAGCGATCCGCTCCGAGATCCATGGCGCAAGCTCGGCTGCCATCACCTCCAAAGCCCAGTCGATGCGCGCTCTGTACTCGACACTCGATTCCACGCCCTCGTTCCTAGCTCACGCGCCACAGCCGCGCCCAACGACGTGTCCCGTCAGCCCTCGGAACTGCACTGCTCCACGAAGCTACAGAGCGTGGCGATGAGGCGCATGTCCTCCACGGTGCGGGCTCGGCTGTTCAACAGGTCCTCGGTGCAGACCAGGTAGGCGAGGCACCTCGCCCGGCTCACGGCCACGTTGAGCCGGTTGCGGGAGAACAAGAACTCGGCGCCGCGGGTCATGTCCTCGGCACTCGAGGTCGTCATCGTGAAGAACACCACCGCCGCCTGCCGGCCCTGGAACTTGTCGACGGTCCCCACCGGCACCCCACGGGTGCGCTCGTCACGATCCAGGCGGGACCGGATCAGCTTCACCTGGTCGTTGTAGGGCGCCACCACCATGAAGTCCTCGACCCCCAACGGCGCGGTCTTGCCTTCGTGGTTCGTCCACTCGGTGCCGATCATCTGCCCGATCTGCTCGGCAACCAGCTCGGCTTCCTCCTCGGACTCGGTCGAACGATCGGCATGGTGCGCCCGCAGCCACCGCAGGCCCGTGCCCAACTGGGTGGCTTGCCCGTGACAGGTCTCATGGCTGGTGAGGCGACCCTCGTAGATCTGGTCGGAGATGAACCCGCACACGTCGGGATGCATGCGGCGGGTCTCGGTCAGGAACACGCCCCGCTCCGGCGGCATGGTGACCTCGTTGCCCAACACGTGCTCGAGCACGCTCGCTCCCCCACCGCCGGGGTGCGACGCCTGGGCCACCTGAGGCAGCTGCAACGGATCGCCCAACAGCACCAGGTTCTCCGCCGACCGCGACGCCGCCAGCGCATCGGCCAGGGCCAGCTGGCCGGCCTCGTCCACCACCAGCACGTCGACCGGGTTGGCCGCCATGTCGTTGCCGGAGAGCAGCCAGGTGGTGCCTGCCACCAGGTTGTAGTTCTTCGGGTTGGCGGCGGCACTGTTCGAGCCGGTGTAGGCGACCCCCGCCAGGCCACCCGTCGACGGCTCGGACCCCTTCTTCACCGCACGGAGCCGGTCGGTGTCGCCAGCCTTGGCGAACAGCTCGACCACCGCTTCGAGCAGGTTGGCGATCGCGCTGTGGCTCATGGCGGTGATCCCCACCCGGCGACCGTCGAGGATCAGGCTGCGGATCATGTGTGACCCACAGAAGGTCTTGCCGGTCCCCGGCGGGCCCTGGATCGCCACGTAGCTGTGGTCGAGATGGTGCACCCAGGTCGTCATCTCGTCGAGGTCGTCGTTGAAGATGCCATCGGCGGGACCCTGGCCGGGAGCGAAGCACGGCAGCTCCCTGCGCAGCAGCGCCAGCGACACCGGGTTCGCCTCACCGACCGACGGGTCGAGGACCCGGCTCGCCAGCTCCGCCAGCGCGTCCGGCTTGGGCCTCGGTGAGACCCAGTCGTTGCGCACCACCACCGAGGGGACGATCCCCAGCTCGTCGGCCTTGTCGTTCCACACCAGGTCGACCTCGCCCGTATCGAGATCGAGCCGGTCGACGGTGCCGTAGCCGGTCGGTCCGTCCACCACGCTGTAGACGACCGGGTCCTGCCCGGCGAAGTCGTCGGCCGACTGGTCCGGCAACCGGAACCGCATCGCGGGCCACTTCGCCGGCCGGCCCTTCGGGGTGACCCGATCCACCAGACCGACCGGGACCAGCCCGGCGAGCACCTCGGGATCGTCCAACACGGTGGAGGGATCGGCCTGGCTCTTCACCAGCTTCGGTGCGATGTGGGCCGAC
>JBKGZW010000261.1:0-3229 GCA_046543225.1 Acidimicrobiales bacterium | reverse complement strand
CACGATGTCCTCAGCACATCTCTGCATGCATCCAGTGTCTCATGGGGGTGTGACAGTCAAATTCGTCCCGACTCGTGGCATGCTGAAGGGATGGTCGGCGAGGGTTGGCGACCGGTGACGAGGGTGTGGCGGGCGCGAAGGCCGTGCATCGATCAGTGGATCTCGATGCGTCGGGGCGTCGACCCCTGGATCTTGGGGAGCCGCACGGTCAGGACACCGTCGGTGAGACTGGCTTCCACCCCGTCCTGGTCGAGGTCTTCGGGCAGGGTGAGGTCATAGGAGAAGCGGCCGACGATGCGTTCACGCCGGCGCAGGAACCCGACGCGTTCCTTCTCCTTGCGTTCGCCCCGCACCGACAGGTGTCGGTCCGACACCTCGATCTCCACCTGGTCACGGGAGACACCAGGCAGCTCGATCTCGATCAGATAGGCGTCGGGAGCCTCTTCGACATCGGCGAGCGGGGTGAATCCGTCGTTCCACTGGGCATCGAGCAACCCGGCAAGCTCACGTTGCACGCGGTCGAGCTCACCCCACGGGTTCCACCGGCCGCTGCGGCCGTCATTGCGGTGGGAGATGGGCAGGTTCACGGTCCGCGACCTCCTTTGGCGTCGTGGGCAGATCGTTCTCTTCCTTCAACGACGCTTCGGACGGTCGCCGTATTCCCGGGCGGTGGTGAGCATCGCCCCACTCGGTCGACGATGTGCCGGGTCCTGGCCGGAATCGGAGTGCGTCCTCGGTGAGGCGGCCGGGTGCGCCACCGTCCGGTAGGGGCGCATGGGGCACCTGTCAGCGGCGGTTGCGCGCCCGTCGCGACGAGTCGATTCAGCTGCCGTCGAGGTCCACGTCACCCCAGAACGGGTCGCGGCGACCGCGATCTCGGCGTCCTCGGCCGCGGCCGGGGGAGTCGTCGGGCACGACCGCGCCGGCGATGACCAGCGCTGCGAGCCCGGTGGTGATCGGCACCGCGGCGACCAGGCCGATCGACCCGACCAGGGTGCGCACCACCTCCATGGCCACCGCCTCACCGGTGACGACCTCGTCGAACGACCGTTGGGCCTGGGTGAACAGCAGCAGCAGCGGCAGGGCGGCACCGGCGTAGGCGAGCGCGAGCGTGTTCACCACCGAGGCGATGTGGTCGCGCCCGATGTTGATCGCCCGGCGATACAGCTCCCAGGCGCCGAACCGGCGATCGGCCAGCTTCAGCTCCCACACCGCCGCGACCTGGGTGACCGTGACGTCGTCGAGCACGCCCAGCGCACCGATCATGATGCCCGCCAGCAGCAGGCCCCGGAGGTCGATGATGTCCGAACTGGCCTGCAACAGCATCACCTCCTCGCTGGCCAGGCCGGTGATGCGGGTGAGCGACACGAACAGCACGGCGAGCCCGGCGGTGAGCGCGAGCGCGACGAGCGTGCCGAGCAGCGCGACGGCGGTTCGTTCGTTGAGGCCGTGGGCGAGGAAGAGCGCCAGGTAGGCGATCGTGGAGGCGGCGACCAGGGCCAACAGGACGGGAGGGTCGCCCAACAGCAGCGCCGGCAACAGGAAGGTGACGATGACGACCAGGCTGATGCCGACCCCGAGCAGAGCTCTCACGCCCTTCCAACGGCCGAGCGCCACCACCGCCAGCACGAACAGCGCACCCAGCCACAGCAACGGCGTGTCCCGTTGGAAGTCTGCGAACTGGTAGGCGAGCTCGGGGGGTGCCTGCGGGGAGTGGGACAGGACGATCTGGTCGCCGGAGTCGAGCCGGGGGGAGTTGGCCGACGGGAACAGCTCGAAGGTCGCGGTCTGGCCACGCGGCGATCCGCTGGTGACTCGTGCACTGATCTGCTCGCACCGCACCGCGGGCGCGTCGCCGGCGCCGGAACAGGGCACCAGCTCCACCCGGTTGACGGTGGCGTCGACGAGCTCCTCCCCGAACCCGACGTCGAGCCCGACCGACACCTGCTCCCGTGGCCACAGCAGCACCAGGCCTGCCACCGTCACCGCGGCGACGAGGGCCAGCGCTCCCCACACGACCGCTCGTGCCCGGGGGCTGGTGAGCACCGACGGATCGGTGTCATCGGGAACGTGGGAGTGTCCGTGAGCCACCTGCTGAGTCTCGCCGCTCGGTGGCACCCAGCGGTGGCACCCAGCGGTGGCATTGCCACGATGGTGGTCAGCCGTCTTCGGTGAGACAGCCCCGGCACCGGCCGATGAGGTCGAACCGGTGTCCTTCGATGCGGAACCCGGTCTCGGCGGCGATGGCGTCGACGGCTCGGTCGAGCCGGCGTTCGACCGCGGGTGCCACCACGAAGTCGCTGACGTCGCCGCAGCCCGAGCAGATCAGGTGGTGGTGGTGCTCGGTGAGGTCCTCAGCCAGCTCGAAGCGGGCGAACTCGTCGGTGGCGACCACCCGCTCGACGACTCCGGCCCGCTCGAGCACCGCCAGGTTGCGGTAGGCCGAGCTCTGGGGGATGCCGGACTGGCGGTCGAGCAGATCGGGGATGGTGAGGGGGCGGTCGGCGCCCTCGAGCAGCTCGACGAGTGCCCGCCGATTGCTGGTGTAGCGCTGTCCGTCGCGACGGAGGCGTTCGGCGGCGGTGGTGTGGAGGGTGCTCGGCGAGGTGGTCGAGGGCATGGTCCCACCATAGCTGGAAGTGAGAATCGCTGAGAACCGCCTGATGACCGACCCTGAGTCGGCTGGATCGGGTTCCAGTCCCGGCAGCACTTCCGCCTACGCTTCCCGGGTGCTCGAATCGACCATGACGGATCTCACCTACCCAGGAGCTCGCCGGCCCGACCGGGCGTTCCACGTCGACAGCGCCGGCGTGTCGCTGGCCGCGTACGAGTGGGGCGACCCCGACCGACCGCCGATCCTGCTGGCGCACGGGGGCTTCGACTTCGCCGCCACCTTCGACCTGCTGGCACCGTTGCTCGCCGACGCAGGATGGCGGGTGGTGTCCTGGGACCAACGGGGCCACGGCAACTCGGAACATGCGGCGCTCTACAGCTGGGACGCCGATGTCCGCGACGCGGTGGCGGTGATCGAGTCGATCACCGACGAGGCGATGCCGGTCCTCGGCCACTCCAAGGGCGGCAGCATGATGCTGCAGCTCGCCGAGCTGGCTCCCTGGCACGTCTCCCGCGTGGTCAACCTCGACGGTCTGCCGTCGCGGGGAGCGGCCCCCGACATCGCCGACCACGAGCGCACCCGGATCATGGCCGACGAGCTCAACGGCTGGCTCGA
>JBKGZW010000058.1:0-15356 GCA_046543225.1 Acidimicrobiales bacterium | reverse complement strand
TCGCGGATTCGAGCTGGTCGGCCACCGTGCGCCCCCACGCCGGCGGGGTGATCGGATCGAGCGACCCGGCGAGGACGAGCGTGGGCACGCTGCTGCTCACCGCCTCGTTCTCGACCGCCGGGGCCGCTCCCACGTCCCAGATCTCGCAGACCTCGAACACGCCGGGACCAAGGGTCGCCGCCCCCTCGAAGAACCTGCCGACGAATGGCTGGTCAGCGGCCGCGGACTCGACCGAACCGCGATCTCCGAAGGCGACCTCCTCGCGACACTGCACCGCCAGCTGCATCCCGACGCTGACCAGGTCCGCCTGCTGGATCAGCGCGCCGAGCAGCACGCCCACCGTCCCGGTCTCGCCCGCGGCGACCCCGTCGATCAGCTCGGGCAGGTGAGCAGCCAGCTCGGTCGCGTACAGCGCCTGGAAGACGAACCCGACCAGGCCCGCACCGTCGAGCACCTCTTCGACACGCTCACCGGTCGACGGATCGACGATCTCGACCGGGACCGGCCGCTCGTCGAGCTCGTCCACCAGCGCCGCGAACCTCGTCTCGAGGTCCGGGTAGCGCTCGGCGCAGGCCGGGTCGGCCTCGCAGAGCTCGAACAGCTCGTCGACGGCCCGCGCCGCGTTGGCCGGGGCCTCCTCGTAGAGATCGGCGGTCAGCGGGTAGGCCGAGTCGAGCACCACCGACCGCACCCCCTCGGGGTGGTCGCGCAGAATCGTCTGCGCCAGCCGGGTGCCGTAGGAGATCCCGTAGAGGTTCCACTCGTCGTGGCCGAGCGACCGACGGAGCAGCTCGAGATCGGCCGCCGAGGCGGCGCTGTCGTAGTCGGAGAGGTCGACTCCCTGGTCGAGGAGTCGCTCGTGGCACTCCTCGAGCCTCGCCACGCCCTGCTCGGCCAGCTCGTCGGCGTCGAGCCCGGAGCCGAGGGACTCCTCGACCCAGCCGTCGTACTCGTCGCAGGCGAGCGACGGGCGGGCGAACCCGGTGCCACGCTGGTCGACCAGGATCACGTCGCGGGACTCGGCAAGGGGCTCGTAGAGGAACCCGAAGGTCATCGGCACCGGCTCGAGGGTCGACTGCCCGGGCCCCCCGGAGAGGTAGACGATCGGGTCCTCCGCCGGGGACTCGTGGGCGGAGCGCACCACCGCCACCGGCAGGGTCACGGTCTCGCCGTCGGGCTCGTCGTGGTCGGCCGGGACGTCGAACATCCCGCAGTCGATCTCAGCTCCCGGAGGCACGTGGAAGGGACACACCCCCCAACGCACCTCGTCCGGCTCGATCTCGGACACATCCTGCGCCGCGGTGGTGCTCGTCGGATCCTCGCGCTCGCTGGTCGGCGCCGATCCCTCACTCGCGTCGTCGCCGGTGCACGCCGCCACCAGCACCATCGCCGCGACGAGCACTGCCACCACCCTCGACCGAGTCACCCTCGCCCACCGCATCGCCGCGCCTCCCTCGCTCGCCGTCAGCCGGGGCCGGCGCCGACGAGACGACCGGGACCCGGACCGGAACCTTAGGCCGTTCGTGGAGGCCTCACCGTCCCCCAGAGCGAGCCTGCTCGTCGCCGCGCCCGTCGAACCTCGCAGACGTTTTTGTCACAATTCGGGTGTTGCGCGCTCGTTCCCC
The DNA here is from genome assembly GCA_046543225.1 of Acidimicrobiales bacterium. GTDB lineage: Bacteria > Actinomycetota > Acidimicrobiia > Acidimicrobiales > SKKL01 > SKKL01. The sequence continues at coordinate 13,731 of JBKGZW010000058.1, read as the reverse complement.
ACGAACAACACCCGAGACCGGGAGAGGGAACCGTGAACGATCGACAGCGACGAGCAGCACTGTGGGGGGTCATCGCCGTGGTGGGAGTGGTCGCACTCCTCGGCGGCATCGCCGTGGGTGGCGCACTCAGCGACGACGACACCGACGAGGTCGCAACGCCAGCTGGGTCCACCTCCACCACCTCGACCTCCACCACCTCGACCACCACCACTTCCACCACCTCGACCACCGACCAGACGACGACCACGACGACCACGGAGGCCGGCTCCGACTCCGACGACCCGACCCGAACCGGTGGATCGGAGGACGACTCCGGCGGTGACCCGGGCGACGGTGACGTCGCGCCCGCAGGGGGCGAGACGGGAGCCTGCGAGGATCCGCACCGGCAGGGCACCTGGGACGTCGACGGACCGGGGGATTCCGGTGCGGTGACCAGCTTCGACGCCGTCGTGGGACCCTGCTCCGGGGTGAGCATCGGCTTCGAGGGCGCGGCGCCCGACGTCACCGTCGAGCGGTTCCCCGCGATCAACACCACCGTCGTCGAGCTCGACCACGACGGCATCCCGAGCGGCCCGGTCGACCCCGACTTCTACGACTTCGACCACTTCGACGAGGACCGGATCTGGCGAGCGATCCTCGCCCACCGCGACACCGGACTGGCAGTGGTCATGTACCACCCACCGGAGCTCGGCTCGGACCTCGGCGCCCACGTCGACATCGACGGTGACCGCATGGACATCACCGTCCGCGAGCGCACCCCCGAGGACCCCGATCCGGTCGGGCGCTACGGCGGCGAGCCCTACCAGCGGACCCCGCGCGGCCCGTTCTGGGAGGGCCTGCTGCTGGATCTGGCCGTCGACGCCGAAGGATCCGGCACCGTCGTCGTCCAGGGCTACGCCAAGCCCTTCGAGGGTCACCTGGAGGTCCACCTCTACGACCAGCGCGACGCGACCGAGGTGTGCGGCGAGTCGACCATGACCGACGGCCCGATGTACATCTACTCCGAGTACGAGGTGCGCTGCCCGGGACTCGACCCCGGCACCTACGACGTCGAAGTCGGCTGGCCAGGTGTCGCCGGACCCGACGACGCCGTCTGGCACCTCGACGAGGTCACCGTCGCCGGCTGAGGCCGCTGCGGCTGCCCGCCACCCTCTAGCATCGATCCCATCTTGGCCCGCATCGAGATCCGATCCCCGTGACCCCCGCCGAGGTCGTGGTCGTGATGGGGGTGAGCGGAGCCGGCAAGACGACCATCGGGCGCGAGCTGGCGAACCGCACCGGCGCCCGGTTCGTCGAGGGCGATCGGTTGCACCCGCCCGAGAACGTGGAGCGCATGGCCAGCGGCGTCGCCCTTGACGACCGGACCCGTGCACCCTGGCTCGACGCGCTCGCCGTCGAGATCGCCACCGCCCACGACCGGGGCGTCCCCACCGTGATCGCCGCGTCGGTCCTTCGGCGCTCCTACCGCGACCGTCTGCGAGCTGCGGGACCGGTCACCTTCGTGCTGCTGGCGGTCGAGCCCGACGAGCTACGGCGCCGCCTCGAGGCACGAGAGCACGAGTTCATGCCGCCCGCCCTGCTCGACGACCAGCTGGCAACGCTCGAACCGCCCGGGGCGGACGAGACCGACGTCGCCGTCGTCGCCCCCACCGGCGGGGTCGACACCACGGTCGATGCCGTCCTCGACGCGCTCGGCTCAGGGTGACCATCGGGGTGCGACACTGGTCGGGATCGCCGGGGAGCGGTCGGCGCCGGGGCAACCGAACAGGGAGGGGTGCGTCGTGAGGATCGGACTCGTCGGGCTGGGACGGATGGGCGCCAGCATGGCCGAACGCCTCGGCGAGCACGGCCACGAGGTGGTCGGCTTCGACACCGACCCCGCCAAGGGCGACGTCGGATCGATCGACGCCCTCGTCCAGGCTCTCGACGGCGAACGACGGCGCGTGGTCTGGGTCATGGTCCCTGCGGGCACACCGACCGCCGACACGATCCGGGCGCTGGCCGGGAAGCTCGAACCGGGCGATCTCGTGGTCGACGGCGGCAACTCGAACTATCGCGACTCACAGCACCACGCCGAGCTGCTCCGCGAGCATCAGGTGGCCTTCGTCGACGCGGGCGTGTCGGGCGGGATCTGGGGACGTACCGAGGGCTACTGCGTCATGGCCGGGGGCCACGCCGACGACATCGCCCACCTGCGGCCGATCCTCGACGCCCTGGTGACCGAGGACGGGTTCGCCCACGTGGGGTCCACCGGCGCCGGGCACTACGCCAAGATGATCCACAACGGGGTCGAGTACGCCATGATGCAGGCCTTCGCCGAGGGGTACGAACTGCTCGACGCCACCGACCTCGATCTCGATGTCGCCGCAACCTTCGAGGTGTGGCGCCACGGCAGCGTGGTCCGATCGTGGCTGCTCGACCTGCTGGCACCCGCGCTGGCCGCCGATCCCGCCCTGTCGTCGGTGCGCGGCTACGCCGACGATTCGGGCGAGGGACGATGGACGGTGCACGAGGCCATCGACCGGGGCGTCCCCGCTCCGGCGATCACCGCCTCGCTCTACGCCCGGTTCGCGTCCCGCCAGGACGACTCACCTGCGATGCGGGCGATCGCCACCCTGCGCAACCGCTTCGGCGGCCACGACACCCGACCCGGCGGCGGCTGAGCCCGACCAGATCGGGACGGGTGGCATGAGGTCGGGCGACCCGGGGTAGGGGAAACGGAGCGGGCCACGAACCCCAGCCATGGAGGCTCACCATGTACATCGGACTCGGCACCCTGCTGCTGATCATCATCCTCATCATCATCTTGACCTAGTTCGACCAGGCCTTCATCGCCCGCCTCATCCCCATCAGCTCAGGCCCAGTGGGAACTGTGAACGATTTCTGACCGTATGGGTGCGAAACTCTTCACAGTTCGTGCGGGCGGGGGACGAGGGGACCTTCGCCCCTGTCCCCGCTGACCACGACGCGCGCCCAATGTGGACGTGAAAGCTTGGATCATCCGGAACCCGGCACCGGTCGACCACCACCCCCTCGCGCTGGTGGAGCGTCCGGCCCCGGTCCCGGTCGGCCGCGAGGTCCGGGTGCGGGTGTCCACGTGTGGCGTGTGCCGAACCGATCTTCACCTGGCCGAGGGCGACCTGAGACCTCACCTGCCGGGAGCGGTCCCCGGCCACGAGATCGTCGGGGTCGTCGACCGCGTCGGCGACCGGGCCGAGCGGTTCGACCTGGGCGACCGCATCGGCATCGCCTGGCTGCGACGGACCTGTGGCACCTGTCGCTTCTGCCGCCGTGGCGACGAGAACCTGTGTCTCGACCCCCGGTTCACCGGCTGGGACGCCGACGGCGGCTACGCCGAGCACGCGGTGATCGATGAGCGGTACGCCTACGCCATTCCCGACGCCTTCGGCGACGAGGAGGCGGCACCGCTGCTGTGCGCGGGCATCATCGGCTACCGGGCGCTGTGCCGGGCCGAGGTCCCCGCCGGTGGCACCCTCGGCATCTACGGCTTCGGCGGTTCTGCGCATCTCGCCGCCCAGGTCGCGATCTGGCAAGGGGCGACGGTGCACGTGATGACCCGATCGGCCGACGCCCGGGAGCTGGCTCTGCGGCTCGGCGCCGCATCGGCAGGGGGCGCCTACGACCCGCCTCCTCAGCCACTCGACGCGGCGATCCTCTTCGCCCCGGTCGGCGACCTGGTCCCGACCGCGCTCGCGGGCCTCGACCGGGGAGGCACCCTGGCGATCGCCGGGATCCACCTCAGCGACATCCCGCCGCTGCGCTACGACCGCCACCTGTTCCAGGAGCGTCAGGTGCGCAGCGTGACGGCCAACACCAGACACGACGGCGAGGAGTTCCTGCGGATCGCGGCGCAGGTGCCGATCTCGGTCGAGACCACCGCCTACCCCTTCGACGCGGCCGACGAGGCGCTGGCAGACCTCGCTGCCGACCGGGTCACCGGTGCGGCGGTGCTCCGAGTAGACCGGCCGCGATCCGGGTAGGAAGACGAACGACCATGATCTTCGAAGACCGACTCGACGCAGGACGACAGCTGGCCGAGCGACTCGAGCACCTGCGGGACCCGCAACCGGTCGTGGTCGGTCTTCCGCGGGGTGGGGTACCGGTCGCCGCCGAGGTGGCCTCGCGCCTCGGCGCACCGCTCGACGTGCTGCTCGTGCGCAAGATCGGAGTTCCCAACCAGCCCGAGCTGGCCATGGGAGCGATCGGCGAAGGCGGCGTGCGGGTCGTGAACCAGGACGTGGTCCGCATGGCGCGGGTCACCGAGGACCAGTGGGCCGCGGTCGAACAGCGCGAGTGGGCCGAGCTGGAACGGCGCGCCGAGAGGCTGCGGGGTCCACACCCTCGTCTCTCCCTCGAGGGTCGGGTCGTGGTGCTCGTCGACGACGGGATCGCCACCGGGTCGACCGCCCGCGCCGCCTGCCGTGTCGCCCGCGCCGCGGGGGCCAAGCGGGTGGTCCTGGCGGTGCCCGTGGCTCCCGGAGATTGGACCGAGAGCTTCGCGGGCGAAGCCGACGAGTTGATCGCCGTGGCCACGCCCGAACCGTTCCAGGCCGTGGGCCGCTGGTACCGACGGTTCGACGCGACCTCCGACGAAGAGGTCGAAGCGTGTCTGAGCGACAACGCGGACCAGATCGACCGTCACGCGCACACACACGCTCGGGCACCCTCGTCGCTCGACGACGAGGTGGTGATCCCCTGCGGTGCCGTCGACCTCGAAGGCCACCTCACGGTGCCGCCAGGGGCGACCGGGGTGGTCGCCTTCGCCCACGGCAGTGGGAGCAGCCGCCACAGTCCCCGCAACCAGTACGTGGCATCGGTGCTCAACGACGCCGGCGTCGGCACCCTGCTGTTCGACCTGCTCACCGACCGCGAGGCGACCGACCGCCGGGCGGTGTTCGACATCGATCTGCTGGCCGGTCGGCTGGTGACCGCGACCACCTGGCTGCGATCGACCCTGGGTCCCGACGGCCCGGCGATCGGCTACTTCGGGGCCAGCACCGGGGCAGCGGCCGCCCTGCAGGCGGCTGCGGAGGCCGACACCGACATCGCGGCAGTGGTGAGCCGCGGCGGACGTCCGGACCTGGCCGGCCACCACCTGGGCGCGGTCCGGGCGCCGACCCTGCTCATCGTCGGCGGCGACGACACGGTGGTGCTCGACCTGAACCGCTCGGCCCAACAGCAGATGCGAGCCCGGGTCGAGCTGGTGGTCATCCCCGGTGCCACCCACCTGTTCGAAGAGCCGGGGACGCTGGAGGCGGCCGCCGAGTCGGCCCGCGACTGGTTCCTCGAACACTTCGCCGCGGCCACGTGATCGCTCGACTACACCGGCGTCTGCTGGTGGACCGCCAGCTTCCAGTCGGAGCCGTCGGTCACGTAGGTGCTCGACACCACGGCGTGGTACTCGACGTCGAAGTCACGGCGAGCGACGACCCGGTAGGTGAGCACGGCCACCGTGTCGGCCAGCACCACCAGCTTCGGGGCCCGGATGCGGAACCAGGCCCAGCTCGCACCGCTGATCCGATCCAGCGCGTCGGCGCCGGTCGCCAACCCGGCGACCACGCCGCTGCCCGGCACCAGCACCGCGGCATCGTCGATGAGGCGATCACGGAAGTAGGCACGACCGGTGCCGTCGACCAGGGACTGCCATCCCGCCTGTTCCAGCTCCACCAGCGTCGCCTGCAGATCCACGGACCACTCACTATCACGTCGCGACCGCCCCCGGTAGCCTGACCCCGATGACCATGAGGGTTGCCTCTGTGCCAGCACCGAACGAGGCCAGGACGTGAACACCGGGCCCATCATCCTGGCGTCGTCGTCCCCGCGGCGGGCGGCACTGCTGCGCCAGATCGGGCTCTCTCCCACGATCGACCCCGCCGCCATCGACGAGACCCTCGATGCCGACGCCGACCCGCGAGAGGCGGTGACCCGCCTGGCCAGCGAGAAGGCAACGACGGTCGCCGAGCGCCACAAGGGCCAGCGAGTCGCGGTGATCGGCGCCGACACCGTCGTCTGCATCGACGGAGAGATCCTCGGCAAGCCGGCCGACATCGGCGAGGCGATCGCCATGCTGCACCGCCTCAGCGGCCAGACCCACGAGGTCCACACCGGCGTGTGCGTGGTGTACGACGCGACCGATCGCTGCTTCGCCGACGTGGCCACCACCAGGGTCACGATGCGCCAGCTCGACAAGGGCGAGATCGCTGCCTACGTCGCCACCGGCGAGCCCGCCGACGCGGCCGGGGCCTACGCCATCCAGGGCCGCGCGGCGGTGTTCGTCGAACGGATCGAGGGTGACTACACCAACGTCGTCGGCTTGCCGCTCCCCCTCACCGAACGGCTGCTCGCCCAAGCAGGCGTCGAGGTCGCCCTGCGCTGGACCCGGACGTGATCGTCGCCATCGGTGACCTGGCCGACGACATCGTGGTGCGGGTCACCGGCGCCCACCGGCCGTGGTCGGACACCCCCGCACGATCGTGCACCGGCGCGGGGGCAGCGCCGCCAACGTGGCCACCATGGTCGCCCGCTGCGGTGGCCACAGCCGCTTCATCGGCCACGTCGGTGCCGACGACGTCGGCGACCGCCTCCTCGGCGAGATGTCCGACGACGGGGTCGATCTGGCGGTGCGACGGGGAGGCCGCACCGCCACCCTGGTGGTGGTCGTCGCACCCGACGGCGAGCGGAGCTTCTTCACCGACCGAGGCTCGTGCCCCGATCTGGTGGATCCCGATCCCCGATGGCTCGACGGCGCGACCGCCCTCCACGTGCCCGCCTACTGCTTCGCCGACGAACCGCTGGCCGCCTCCACCGGCACTCTCATCGCCCACGCGGCCGACCGGCAGGTCCCGGTCAGCATCGACGCGTCGTCCACCACGGTGATCTCCGAACTGGGCACCAGGACGTTGCTCGACCTGATCGACCGGACACGGGCCGAGGTCGTGTTCGCGAACCGTGACGAAGCCCGCATGCTCGGGTTGGGCCCGGGGTCACCGGCCCCCTCCGCGACCTGGACCGTGGTGCGCGACGGCGGTCACGAGACCCACCTGATCGACCACGACGGCGCGACCACCACAGTGCTGGTCCCGGCGGTCGAGACCGTGGTCGACACCACCGGCGCCGGCGACGGGTTCGCCGCTGGCTGGCTGCTCGCCCGCGAGCGCGCCGCATCGCCGATCGAGGCCCTCGACGCCGCCCACCGGGTGGCCGCCCGCGTGCTCGGCCGTGCCGGGGCCGACCTGGACCGCACCGACACGAACTCGTGGAGCGACGCGTGAGCACCGTGCTGCGGGTCCACGACGAGGTCGCCGACGCGCTGGGCGGCCAGCAGCCGGTCGTGGCGCTCGAATCCACGATCTTCTCCCACCTGGGTCTTCCGTCGCCGTCCAATGCCCAGGCCCTCGATCGCTGCCTGGCGGCGGTGCGCCAGGGGGGTGCGGTGCCGGCGATCACCGCGGTGCTCGACGGCGTGGCCCGGGTGGGCATCGGGAGCGACGAGCACGAGCGCATCCTCGGTCCGGCCCGGAAGGTGGCCGCTCGCGACCTGCCCGTCGCCGTGGCCCAGGGGTGGGAGGTGGGAGCCAGCACCGTCTCGGCGTCGCTGGCCCTGGCGGCGAGCGCGGGCATCGGGGTGTTCGCCACGGGCGGCATCGGCGGCGTGCACCGCGACGCCCACCTCACCGGCGACGTCAGCGCCGACCTCGATGCGCTCAGATCGTTCCCGGTGGTGACGGTCTGTGCGGGGGCCAAGGCGTTCCTCGACATCGCGCGAACCCTCGAACACCTCGAGAGCCTCGGGGTACCGGTGGTGGGCTGGCGCAGCGACCAGTTCCCGGCATTCACCACCAGGACCAGCGGACTGCCCGTCCCCCATCGCGCCGACACGGCGAGCGAGGTCGCCGCCATGGTGGGCGCGGCCCGTTCCATCGGCGCCACCCACGGGATGCTGGTCACCGTGCCGGTGCCCGAAGCCGACGCCATCGCTCCCGAGGTGCTCGAGCTGGCCACCGCCGAGGCCCTCGCCGATGCCACCGAAGCCGGGGTCGGCGGTGCCGCGGTGACCCCGTTCGTGCTGGAACGGATCGCCTCGGCGACCGACGGAGCGTCGGTGGCGGCCAACCTGGCGCTGGCCGAGCACAACGCTGCGGTCGCCGCCGAGATCGCCGCTGCGGTCGCCGCCGAAGGGCGAAACCAGCGCTAGTCCGGCAGGCAGGGGTGCAGGATCGACCGCACCACGACGATGAGGTCGGCACGCAGGTCGTCCTCGGAACCGCACCGCGGACGCACCTCGGGCCCATAGATCATGCGGACATCGACCACCGAGATCATCGCCGTCATGGCGAGCTGGCCGGCCCGCTCGGGCTCGGGGTGGGTGAGCTCGTCGCGGTGGTCGACCAGCACCTCGGCGAACCCCTCGGCGCAGACCGTCCAGACACCGAGACGGGCGTCGCGGAACGCCTCGTCGTTGGGTGCGGCGATCGCGGCGGCATGGAACACCGCTCCGGCTTGCCGGTAGGCGTTGAGCACCGCGTCGACGGTCCGCTCGACGATCTCGGCCAGCGGTGTGTCGGCGAAGGTGGCGGTTGTCCAGTAGGCTTCGGCTTCGGCCTGCAGGCGTGACGCGACCTGTTCGACCAGCACCCGCAGCACGCAGGACTTGTCGTCGAAGCGCGCGTAGAACGATCCGACGGTGCGGCCGGCCCGCTCGCAGATGTCGTTGACCGAGATCTCGTCGAAGCGCCGCTCGGCGAGCAGTTCGGCGGTGGCGTCGAGAAACCGGTTGAGGGTCTCCTCGCTGCGCGCCTGGCGGGGCCGGCGCACCCACTCGGAGCTGGCCAGTCCCCTGTTGATCCCGACCGCCCGGCTCGTGTTGTCGGCTGCTACGGACACTGGCACCCCCCGGCGAACGGCGCCACCAGGCGCCTTGTGAATGAACTTACGATAGCAGGGGCGGACCCCCGCTCCCAGCGGGTTTCCAGAGGGTTACCGATCAGTCACCGGAATCGAGCAGCCCGGCGTGGGGCCCGAGCATCGACGTGTCGAACAGCCGGCCCATCTTCGAGTACTCCGCGCTCATGGCCTTGACCAGGTCGGCCATGGTCACCCGGTCGCCGCGCTGGGCCGCACGGAAGGCAGCGGTGAGGGTGACGTTGCGGATGACGCCACCGGACAGCTCGAAGCGCGTGGCGAGGAAGTCGATGTCGAGGTCGTCGTCCTGAGGGAGCGTCTCGGGGAGGTGTCGCCGCCACAGGGTGAGGCGGTGGTCGACGTCGGGGATGGTGAAGTGCACGATGATGTCGAGGCGCCGGGTGAAGGCCTCGTCGATGTTGGACCGCAGGTTGGTCGCCAGGATGGCGATGCCGTCGAAGTGCTCCATGCGCTGGAGCAGATAGGCGACCTCGACGTTGGCGTAGCGGTCGTGGGCGCCGCTGGTCTCCGAACGCTTGCCGAACAGGGCATCGGCCTCGTCGAAGAACAGGATGCCGTTGATCCCCTCGGCCTCGTCGAACACCCGGCCGAGGTTCTTCTCGGTCTCGCCGACGTACTTGTCGACCACGGTGGACAGATCGATGACATAGAGGTCGACCCCGAGCTCGCCGGCGATCGCCTCGGCCGACAACGTCTTGCCGGTGCCCGAGTCGCCGGCGAACAGCGCGGTGATGCCGCGGCCGCGGGATCCGAGCCCCCGCATCCTCCACTCGTCGAGCACCCGGTCGCGGTGGCGACCTCGCTCGACCACCTGGGCGACCTGCTCGAGCTGGTTCCGCGGCAGCACCAGGTCGTCGAAGCTGCTCCGCGGGGCGATGCGCTCGGCGAGCTGTTCGAGACGCCCGGCCGCCTGGGTCCTGGCCCCGAGACGGACGTGGGTGCCGTCGACCGGAGCGGCGTCGGCCGCCGCAGCCAGGTGCGCCGCCACCGCGGCCCGCACGGTCTGTTCGGGAGTGAGGCGCAGCACGGCGATCACCTCGTCGACGCCCTCGCCCAGCTCCACGCCACGACCCGCCAGGGTGCGTTCCCACAGCTCGACCACCGCTGCCGGTTCGGGGCGTTGAGCATCGATGGTGAAGGGCACGACCCGGCTCCACGAGGGCTCCCAGGCCGAGGAGCCGACGAGGATCACCGGCCACGGGTTGTCGAGCAGCGGCACCAGTGCCTCGACGTCTCGGTTGGTGATGGTCTCGATGGGGCCGACGACGACTGCGGCGTCGTTCAGTCCGCCTTCGCGGGCGATCGCAGCCGCCAGGCCGTACGGGTGATGGTCCGGCCCGGCCCGGCGCAGGTCGAAGCCGACGGCCGCGAGCTCGAGCTCTTCGAGCGCGGCCGCGGCGTAGGCATGACCGGAGATGGCGGGCCGCTCGCGGATGTAGACGATGCGCACCCCGGCTCTGATTACCTCGGCGATCTGGTCGGCGCCCGGCGTCGGCACCGCCACCAGGGGCGTCTCGAGGCTGCGGAGGAGCGGGTCGACACCGGGGATTCCCTGCACCGCCCGCACCACCCGGTCGGGGACCCGCAGCGGACGTAGGGCGAGGGGGATGTCGGGCTGTTCGACGCTGACGAGGTGATGGCGCAGCAGCGGCGCCCGCTCGGACAGCACCTCGGCCATGCCCACCTGGTCGGCCGGGAGCCCCAACAACCGCAGGGCCACGCCGACGGTCGCCGTGGTCGCATCGGGCTGGATCTGCGAGCACCATCGCCTCACCTCGGGGTCGATCTCGGCCGCCAGGGCGAACAGCAGCACGTCGAGCTCGGCATGGCTCAGGTCGAAGGCCTGCTGCAGGGCTCCGAGCCTGCTCGACCCACCCTCGCCGACGGAAGCCTCGACCCGATCGATCTCGGCCTCGGCCGAGACCGGATCGAATCGGTACGGGTCGGAGGGGTCGGCCTGGGCCATCTCCAGCAGACGGTCGACGACCAGAGCGATCCGCGCCTCGAGGTGGGTAGTCGATGCTGCGTCGCGATCGGTCGCCCCGTCTGCCTCCTCCGACCGCTGCGCCCGCTCGTTCGATCTCGGCATCGCCTCATGCTGTCACAGTCGCTTCGAGAACCCGACCCCGACACCGAGCTGAGCCGGTTGACCCATGCCCCACCGGGCCCGGCCCCGTATGCTCGACCCGAACCTGACTGGGAGGACTCGTGGGACTGTTCGGCAAGTCGAAGAAGAGCAAGAAGGCCAGTGCTGCAGTCGAGACCCCAGAGGTCTTCGGCAACCAGCACCTGAGTGGCAAGGCCCAGTCGATCGGCCAGGACTCGGCCAACGAGGTGTTCAAGGTCAACTACAAGGACCAGTACGCCATGGGCGGCGAGACGGGCGGCTACTTCAAGCCCGACGCCGACATGGCCCCGGCCAGGAACGCGGTCGCCGCGTCACGACTGGCCCAGGGCATGGGGTGGGGAGACCTCATCGCCGAGACGCACTTCGCCTCCCACGACGTCACCGACATGCACGGCAAGAAGCGCAAGGGTGTGCAAGGGGCCGTGTCCAGAGGGGCCAAGGGCGACGCGCTGATGAGCCCCGTGTTCGACACGCTCAAGGAGAACCACAAGGGCGGCTCCACCGACACCGTCAAGGTCAAGGGCGGCAAGGGCTACGAGCTCAGCGGCTTCGAGATGAACGGCGACATCGACATGTCCAAGTCGAACACCCAGAAGCAGCTCAACCAGCTCCAGTGGTTCGACATGCTCATCGGCAACGAGGACCGACACGGTGCCAACATCCTCATCGACCCCGACACCGGCAAGGTCACCGGCATCGACAACGACCTGTCCTTCGGGCGGGGCATGCAGGCCAAGAAGCAGTGGGGGAAGCAGAAGGGCAAGGAGGAGGACGAGGACTTCACCAAGGGTCGTGACGGCAAGTACCTCGGCCTTCCCGGCCAGATCGACCGTGAGACCGCCGACGCGCTCCTCGGGCTCGGGCCCGCACAGATCAGCGAGTGGCTCGCTCCCGAAGGCGGCCCTGGCAACCTGTCCGAGGAGGAGATCGAGGGCGTGTACCAACGCCTGGCGGTCATCCAGCGCGAAGTCGCCAAGTACGAAGACGACGGCAAGATCGTGTCCAACTGGGACGACAGCACCTACAACGACGCCCTCAACGCCCAGGTCAACCGCGGCAACTTCAACCGGGAGATCCCCCGCAGCTACCTGCAACGCCATGACAAGGCCTTGACCCGGGCCTCCGATCCGACCGACACCGACTGGTGGAGGAAGGGGAAGCGTGCCACCGACTCGCCCGGCTCGCTCGGCCTTCCGGTGCCCCAAGCCGCTCCCCCGCCGGTTCAGCAGCCGGCCCCGACACCGACCCCTGCTCCCACCCCAGCCTGGTCCGCCGCCGCCAAGCCATCGAGCGGACCCAGGCCGTCAGGCTTGGCGCTCGGCTCCAATCGAGGCACAGGCACCGCCACAGCGACCAAACCAGCATCGAGACAGAAGCCGGTGCTCGACCGGTTGAAGGGCACTCCCTTCGAGGGGATGTAGCTCCCGGCACGGACCACCGGCGCATCGCTACACTCGTTTCACCAGCCAAGGTGGGAGCGCCCTGATGGGACTGTTCGGCAAGTCGAAGAAGAAGTCCAAGCCGCTGAAGGAACCCGAGGTGCTGACCGACAAGCACCTCAAGAGCGCCAAGTCACTGGGCAACGACACCGCCAACCAGGTGTACAAGACCCAGTACAAGTCGGGCACGGGCATCGGTGGCTCCCGGGAGGGCTACTTCAAGGGCGACTCCGAGGACACCACCGCCCGCTACGCGGTGGGCGCGTCCAGCCTGGCCAAGGGCATGGGCCTCGGCCACCTCATCCCCGAGACCCGCTACGCCACCCACAGCGTCAAAGACGCCGACGGGAACAAGCACAAGAAGCAGTTCGGCGCGGTGTCGGCCGGGGCCAAGGGCGACGCACTGGCCTCCAACGTGTTCGACACGGACCAGACCAAGGAGGTCCGGGACAACTACGACGCCATGATGGACGCTGGCATCGACACCACCATGGACCAAGAAGCCCAGAACAAGGGCCTCAAGAAGCGCCAGGGCAAGAAGAAGTCGGACGTCTCCTACATGGGGATGTCCGGGGCCGAGCTCAACGATGTCGACCTCAGCGACCCCGCCATCCAGCAGCAGCTGAACCACCTGCAATGGTTCGATGCGCTGATCGGCAACACCGATCGCCACGGTGGCAACATCCTCGTCGACCCCGACACCAAGCAGGTCAAGGGCATCGACAACGACATGGCCTTCGGCCGGGGCATCAGGGCCAAGTTCCAGAACGGCGACGTGAACGACGAGTTCGAGAAGGGCGCCGAGGGGAAGTACCTCGGGTTGCCGGCACAGATCGACCAGACGATGGCCGACAAGCTGCTCGGGCTCGACGACGACGCGATCAAGGAGATCCTCACCTCGGGAGGGCCCGACCATCCGGGCGCGAAGTTCTCCGACGACGACCTGCAGAGCACCTATGACCGACTGGCGGCGATCAAGGCCAAGGTCCAGGGGATGGTCGACAACGACCAGGTGCTCGACGGCTGGGACCGCAACACCTACCAGAGCGCGATCGGCGAAGACCGCGACGCCCGCAAGAACTTCAAGAACACCGACGGCTTCGGTTCATATGCCCAACGCCACCACTTCCAGATGCAGGAGGCGACCGACACCAACAACCCTCAGGCCTGGCGGAAGGGTCACCGCACCGCCGACACCACCCCATCGCCCAAGCCGCCGGT
>JBKGZW010000260.1:0-3256 GCA_046543225.1 Acidimicrobiales bacterium | reverse complement strand
CCCATCACCGCCAGCTCGGCGGACGGCCAGGCGAAGGCCAGGTCGGCGCCGATCGACTTGGAGCTCATGACCACGTAGGCGCCGCCGTAGGCCTTGCGGGTGATGACCTGGATCATCGGGACGGTGGCCTCGCAGTAGGCGTAGAGCAGCTTGGCACCGTGACGGATGATGCCGCCGTACTCCTGGTCGACACCGGGCAGGAACCCGGGGACGTCGACGAAGGTGAGGATGGGGATGTTGAACGCGTCGCAGGTGCGGACGAAGCGGGCGGCCTTCTCGGCCGATTCGATGTCGAGCACGCCGGCGAGGACCATGGGCTGGTTGCCGACGACGCCCACCGGGCGACCGTCGAGGCGGGTGAAGCCGCACACGATGCTGCGGGCCCAGTGGGGGAAGTACTCGAAGAACTCGCCGTCGTCGACGACCGACTTGATGACCGACGTCATGTCATAGGGCAGGTTGGGGCTGGCCGGCATGAGCTCGACCAGGTCGTCGCAGAGGCGGTCGGGGTCGTCGGTCGGCTCGAAGGCCGGTGGCTCCTCGAGGTTGTTGGACGGCAGGTAGCTCAACAGGAACCGCACCTCGTCCAGGCACTCCTTCTCGCTGTCGGCGACGAAGGTGGCGACACCGGACTTGGAGGCGTGGCTCTGGGCGCCGCCCAGCTCCTCGAGGGTGACCTCCTCACCGGTCACCGTCTTCACCACGTCGGGCCCGGTGATGAACATGTGCGAGGACTCGCGGACCATGAAGATGAAGTCGGTCATGGCGGGGCTGTACACGGCGCCGCCCGCACACGGGCCGAGCACGACCGAGATCTGGGGCACCACCCCCGACGCCTGCACGTTGCGCCAGAAGATGCCGCCGTAGCTGTCGAGGGAGACCACACCCTCCTGGATGCGTGCGCCGGCCCCGTCGTTGAGCCCGACGACCGGCGCACCGACCGACACCGCCATGTCCATCATCTTGTGGATCTTCTCGGCGAAGACCTCGCCCAGCGCACCGCCGAACACGGTGAAGTCCTGGGAGAACACGAACACCTTGCGGCCCTCGACGGTCCCCCAGCCGGTGATCACCCCGTCGGTGTAGGGGCGCTCCTCGAGCCCGCTGGTGTGGGCCCGGTGACGGGCGAGCATGTCGAGCTCGTGGAACGATCCCTCGTCGAGGAAGTACTCGATGCGCTCGCGCGCGAGCATCTTCCCCTTCTCGCGCTGGCGTTCGACCGCCCGTTCCGAACCGGCGTTGCGGGCGTCTTCCTTGTGCTTGCGCAGCTGCTCGATGCGTTCGCTGAGGGGGATCTCGGCCATGCCCAGCAGGCTACCCCGAGTACCGATCGGCCCAGAAAGCCGACCGTGAGATGTCGCGGCAGCGGTGTCAGCGCACCGGTGGCAGGTGCTCGGCGAGGAACGCCACGGTCCGGGTCCAGGCCTGGGCGGCGGCGTCGGGGTTCCAGAAGTTCTCCGACAGGTGGTTGTCGAAGGCGTGGCCGGCGTCGGGTTGCACCAGCATCTCCACATTGGGCATCGACGCCGTGGCGGATCGGATGGTCTCGATGTCGTCGGCCGGGAGGAACGGATCGTTGCCACCGAAGTGGAACAGCAACGGGCACTCGACGTCGGCGGCCCGGTCGATCGAGGCAGCGACGCCGCTGCCGTAGTAGGACACGGCGACGTCGAGGTCGTACTCGGCCGCCATCAGGAACGCCTGGGTGCCGCCGAAGCAGAACCCGAGCACGCCGACACCGCCGATGACCTCGGGGAGCTCGCGGAGGTGCTCCAGCGCGGATCCGAAGTCGGCGAGCCCCTGCTCCTGGTCGAACTGGCTCGCCACCTCCATGCACGTGGCGAGGTTGGCGTCGGTGAACGTCTCGACGGTGAAGTTGGGCTGCACCCGCCAGAAGGCGTCGGGCGCCAGCACCACATAGCCCAGCTCGGCCAGGCGTTCGGCCACCGCCCGGATGTAGCCGTTGACCCCACCGATCTCTTGGATGAGCAGGATGCCGGGACCGGACCCCGACGCGGGGAGGGCGACGTGGCCGTCGAACTGGCCGCCGTCGCGGGCGGTGATGTGCTCGGTGCGAGTGCTGACCATGCCAACAAGCTAGCGATCGAGCGGGGTCCTAGCCTGGGATCGTGGACCTGCCCGTCATGGCTCCGGTGGCACCGATGTTGGCCAAGGCGATCGACGCCATCCCCGACCGCGACGACCTGTGGTTCGAGCCCAAGTGGGACGGCTTCCGCTGCATCGTGTTCCGCGACGGCGACGAGGTCGAGCTCGGCAGTCGCAACGAGCGGCCGCTCACCCGCTACTTCCCCGAGTTGCTCGACCCGTTGCGGGCCAACCTCCCCGACCGCTGCGTGATCGACGGCGAGATCGTGGTTCCCGGCGCCGACGGACTCGACTTCGAGGCGCTCCTGCAGCGCATCCACCCTGCCGATTCCCGGGTGCAGCGCCTGTCGGAGGAGACCCCGGCGTCGTTCGTCGGCTTCGACCTGTTGGCGCTCGGCGACGAGGACTGGCGCCAACGACCCTTCGGTGAGCGACGCCTGGCGCTCGCCGAGGCGTTGGGCGACGCGACCGCGCCGATCCACCTCACCCCCGGCACGACCGATCGGGGCACCGCCGAGGACTGGTTCGACCGGTTCGAGGGCGCGGGGCTCGACGGGGTGGTCGCCAAACCGGTCGGCGACCCCTACGTCGAGGGCAAGCGGACCCAGTTCAAGATCAAGCACAAGCGCACCGCCGAGTGCGTGGTCGCCGCCTACCGGGTGCACAAGAGCGGCGACGGGGTCGGGTCGTTGCTGCTCGGCCTCTACGACGAAGGCGGCGCGCTGCAGTTCGTGGGCGGGGCGTCGGCGTTCAAGGCCAAGGAGCGTCCCGAGCTGGCGGCGAGGCTCGCTCCCTACGTCGACCACGATCCGGTCGATCACCCGTGGGTCGGCGAGGCGGTCACCGGCGAGGGCAACCAGCGTCGGCCGGGGGCGGAGAACCGTTGGAACGCGGCCAAGGACAAGACCTTCGTCCCGCTGCGGCCCGAGCTGGTGGCCGAGGTGGCCTACGACCAGCTCCAGGGGGGACGGTTCCGCCACGCCACCCACCTCCTCCGCTGGCGCGACGACCGCGACCCGCAGAGCTGCACCTACGACCAGCTCGAGGTCCCCGTGCCCTCCGAGCTCCACGAGGTCTTCGGCGCCTGACCAGCACGACACCCGACGGGCGCGACCAACTGGCCGGCCGCGGCTGGTAGCGCGGGGCCATG
>JBKGZW010000259.1:0-3288 GCA_046543225.1 Acidimicrobiales bacterium | reverse complement strand
CACCCACTCGGCGGCGGCCGAGGCGGAGCTCGTCGGCGCCGGGTTCGGCAACGTCATGCCCTTCGGGATCCCCTCGCTCGGCGGCGGTGGCGGCTACATCTGCCCGGCCGACCCGCCGGGAGGGTTGGCGACCTCCCCGTGCTCGGGGCCCGACAGCGGCAACTTCGGCTACCTCAACCTGGCGTTCTACGAGACCGCCGAGTGCAACCAAGGTGGCGGCGCCAACCGATTCGGCCAGAACCTGGCCATGGGGGCCGACCACGAGCTCGCCATCCACGACGGCACCGACCGGTATGAGTTCACGCTCTGCCCCGAGATCGGCGAGGACGGTGCTCCAAACCGGATGAGGACCGAGACCGGCAACATCGCCAACCGGGTCGCCGAGGGCATGATCAGCGGACCCGGCAACCACAACACCCTCGGCGCCTACCCCGACGGCGAGAGCGGTCGCCTCACCCGCTTCAGTTCCGACCTCTTCGCCGGCTCCGCCCCTGCCGCGTCGAGGAGCGTCGACGTCGGCCCGGCCGAGGTCGACGACAACCCGCTGTGGAACTTCATCCCCGCGAGTCACGCGGGCACGGTGCCTCACTCCTGCCAGCGCTCGGTGTTCGTCGATCCTGCCGACGGTTCCCCACGCACCGATCTCAGCGGCCTCGACCCCAACTTCGCCACCCAGGACGAGCGCGACACGTTTCAGGCGCTCGTCGAGAATCAGCTGGCGGGAAGCACCGACGCCGAGGTCATGATCGCCCTGCTCGACCGCTGCTTCACCCACTACCTCGGCGACCCGTGGGGATCCGACTACGCGATCACTCCCCCGGAGCCGAGCACCTGCCCCGCCGGGGGGTGCACCGACCCGGTGTTCTCCGTCGACTCCTCTGACACCGACTCCCCAGACCTGTGGGACATCCAGCACACGTCGCGGTTCGGCTACGTGCCCGAGTTCGGCTCGACGTGCAATCCGACCGGAGTTGGGGAGCTTTGTAACATCGAGCGGTTCCGGGCGATCTTCATCCAGCAGACCTGCATGGGCTCCGGGAACTGCGACCCGCTCGACCCCGGCTTCGGCGACGACCGAGGCTCGATGCCCGGCTCGATCACCGGCGTCACCGCGTGGGCGTTCCCCGACACGATGCTCCCCGGTGGCCTCGGTGAGGAAGACGCACCGACCGCCATCGACGTCAACCGATTCATCGAGCTGGTGAGGTGATGAGCTGATGCGTCTTCCCCGCCGTCGCACCGACGATCGAGGAGCAGGGCTGGTCGAGTACGCGCTCGGCTTGAGCCTGTTCGCCCTGGTGCTGGTGGCCAGCGTCGACGCGCTCCAGGACTCCCAGAGCGACCACCTCTCGGCGAGCGGTGATCGCATCGGGATGCCAGACCTCGACGCGAGCCCCACGAGCCCGACCACCTCGACCACCGAGGCGAGCGGTGACGACGGCGACGACACCGACACCGGCGACGTGACCGTCGTGCTCGACCCGCCGCCAAGCGGGACGGCGACGAGGGACAACAAGAACGCATGGACCGCTACGGTCACCATCACGGCGCAGAGCGGGGGGACCCCCCTCGAGGGAGTGGTCATCGGAGGATCATGGGCCCCAGGGGGCGAGGACGAGGAGACGAGTTGCACGACCGGAGCGGACGGAACGTGCGACCTGGCTCGCTGGGAGCTCGGCACGCTGGACTCGAACAAGTACGACCCTGATCCGACGGCCACCCTCACCATCGAGTCAATCTCCGGTTCCGGCTACGTGCCAGGGGACGGTCAGGTGGGGACCTCGGTCACGGTCGACGCTCCGGAGGTCTGACCAGCGGAGTGAGCACCGCGTAGTCTCGGCCCTCGTGCACGACGAGGAGTCGGACCGATCGCGAGGGCGGTACCTGACCCCACCCGCGATCGTCGATCGTCTGGTGACGCACACACTGGTCGACTCGGCGTCGTCGGTGGCGGATCCCGCATGCGGCGACGGCCGATTTCTTCGCGCCACTGCGGAGCGGGGCCGACGGCACGTATTCGGCAGCGACCTCGTTCCCGTCGACGGCCCTGTTCCCCGCGACACCTCCATCGTGGCGGCGAACACCCTGGTGGACGGGATCAGCGTCTGGCCGGACGCGCCGGCGGACGGCTTCGATCTGGTGATCGGCAACCCGCCGTTCCGGGGGCAGCTGCAGGCAGAGACCTGGCTGCAACCCGGCGAACGGGCCCAGCTCGTCGATCGCTACGGCGATCTGGCCCGAGGTTATGTCGACACGGCCTCGCTGTTCCTCGTCGCCGCCTGCGAGATGGCAGCGCCGACGGGCCGTGTGGCGCTCATCATGCCGCTGTCGTTCCTCGCCGCCCGCGACGCCGCACCAGCGCGGCGGCGGGTGCTCGAGCTGGCGACGCTCGAGGGGCTCTGGATCTGCCCCGACTTCGTGTTCCCCGACGCCCAGGTGCAGGTGTGCGCGGTGATCCTCGACCGTTCCGGACCCCGACGCCGCCCGGTGCGGCGATGGGTGGGCAAGGACTTCGACCCCATGGAGGCGGCGGTGGTCGACAGTGAACAGCTCATGGATGCCTCCACCTGGAGCCACCTGGCCGCACCCGCGTTCGGCATCCCCGAGGTCACCCTCGCCGAGCGGGGCACCCTCGGCGAGCTCGTGTCGGCCACCGCAGGGTTCCGCGAGCAGTTCTACGGCCTGGCGCCCCTGGTCACCGAACATCCCGACGACCGTGTCGACCACCAGGAGCTGGCCCCGCTCGTCACCAGCGGGCTGATCGACCCCGGCTCGGTGGCGTGGGGCGAACGGCCGGCCCGCATGGGCGGCACCACCTGGGCCCGCCCCGCGGTGGCCCTCGGCCGACTCGACCCGAGCTCACCGCTCGGTCGGTGGGTGCAGCAGCGCCGGCGTCCCAAGCTGGTCGTCGCCACCCAGACCAAGGTGATCGAGGCTGCCCCTGACCCGACCGGTGAGCTCATCCCGTCGACCCCGGTCATCGCGGCCCACGTCGACGGCGACGACCTGTGGCGGGCCCTCGCCGTCCTGCTGGCACCCCCGGTGACCGCCTGGGCCCGCGCCCGCTACACCGGCGCGGCACTGTCGGCCACCGCCATCAAGCTCTCGGCCCGCCAGGTCGAAGGCCTGCCCCTGCCCGACGACGAGACCCGGTGGGCCACGGCGGCCGAGCTGCTGGCCACAACCCACCAGCGACAGGGCCGACTCCGCCTCGAGGACCTGCGAGCCGCGGGCGAGCACATGACCGCCGCCTACGGCTGCGACCGCTCGATCACCGAGTGGTGGTCG
>JBKGZW010000258.1:0-3298 GCA_046543225.1 Acidimicrobiales bacterium | reverse complement strand
CGTTGCCGGTCTACGCGGTGGCCCTCGCCGTGGGGTTCACGGTGATGGACGCGCTCGGACCCGAAGGCGTCGCCCCGTTCATCTACTTCCAGTTCTGAACCCCGGCCAACGCTCGTCGTCGGTGGCGCACGGATCAGCTCCCACCGCCGGTGATGCGGTGGGCAGCATCCAACAGGCCAGGTGCCCCGAGGTGTCGAACGAGGATCGCACGAACGCCGACACGCTCGGCGCCGTTGATGTCGGCCTCGGGGTTGTCGCCGACCATCCAGGCATCGGCCGGATCGGTGCCAGCGAGGCCGATCCGGTACGCCTCGGGGTGCGGCTTCTCGTAGCCGGTGACTGCCGAGGTGTGGACCTCCGAGACCAGGTCGGCGATCCCGAGCGCCCCGACCAGGTCGGGTAGCTCGGGAACGTGGTTCGACAGGATCACGAGCTGATGGCCGTCGCACCTCAACAACTCCAGGCTGGCGCGGGTGTCGGGGTAGAGCTCGAACCTCCCCGGATCGCAGTAGCTGGCGCGTACGGCATCGACAGCTCGCGGCACGAGCGCCGGGTCGAGACCACACCCCTCGAAGGCCCGGCTCAGCAGCGGATCGAGCGCTTGCCACCACGAGTCGGCGGTGTCGAGGTGCGGGTGTGGTTCGTGGTGGCGATGCCAGGGGAACCCACCGCGCAGGTGCGGCCGGACGTCGTCCATCCCCACGGTGTGTCCAGGTGCCAGCTCGTCGAGGACATCGATCAGGCACTGCCTCCAGCGACCCGGCGAGTGCGCCAGGGTCCCGTCGAAGTCGAGCAGCACCCGCGCCATGCCCACAGTCTGCCAGAAACCCTCAGAAGTCTCTCTGGACAGGCGAGCGGGGTGCGGCACGGCGTTGGACTGCCCGGAACCAGCTCCCCGAGCGCTGAACGAGAGGGCGCAGCGACGCGCAGGGAGCGGTCAATCGAGCCCGGCGTCGTCCTCGACGAGATCGAGCACGCGGCGCGCCAGCAGATCGCCACCGGCTCGGGACAGGTGGATCCCGTCGCCCTGGCGCAGATCCTGCACCTGTCCGTCGACGCCTGGGAGGAAGGCCTCGTACTGGCCAGAGTCGTCGGCGAAGAGCGAATAGGAGTCGACATAGCGGACCCACGGTCGGGACTCGGCTTCCTCCCGGTAGATGGCGTTGAGCCCGGCCATGCGCTCGGAGAACCCGGCCGAGCGCATGATTGGCTGGCCGACCCAGTAGACGATCCGTTCGCCGTCAGGGTCACGGAGCAGGTCCATCGTCCCTGCCACCCGACGCTGGTACTCCTCGATCCAACCATCGGTGAGGACACCGAACACCTGGCCGTCATCGGTCTCGAGCCCTTGGGCGTCGTTGGCGCCGAACATGATGACGACCGCCTCGGGGTCCAGTCGCTCCAGCTCGGCGGCGAGGTGGGCGGGCCAGTTGAAGTAGTCGGGTCGGGTGAGTCCGGTGGAGATGCGGTAGTCGAGCTCGCTGGTGATGAGGTCGGTCTCGCCGACGAAGCCGACCAGTGACTGTCCGAAGACCTGAGACATCGAGTCTCCGCCGACCCAGAGCCGCAACGGGTCCTCGGCGGTGGGGGTGCGCAGCTCGGGTTCGGGCGGGGGTGGCTCGGTGGTGGTCGTGGACGAGGTGGTCGGCGCGGGGTCATCCGATGGTGCGGTCGTGGTCGGGGCGGCGGATCCCCCGCCATCGGTGGTGGTGGGCGGAAACTCGAAGTCGGCATCGGCGCGGCTGTCGGCTCGTCCGGTCATCGAGTCGATCCAGTCACGGGGCCGGTTCAGGGACAGTGCGTGACTGAGGTCCTGCACCGGGTGCCACACCATCAGCGACAGGTCGCGCGGCCAGCCGAACGGCTTGCGTTCGGCCTGAGCGACGAGGCTGTCGGCGTTGAGGAGCGCTCCCAGGATCAGCGCGATCATCCCCACGACCAGCACCCTCCCCGCGGGAGTGGTCGAGCCCGAGGGAGGAGGGGGATCGTTGACCTCGGTGGACACTGCGGCGATGGTACCGGTGCCGGATCAGGCGCCGGCATCGCGGCCGGGATCGGTCGAGCCGGCCTCGCCGCGGTCGACGGCCTCAGCCAGCTCGTCGACGTCCATGTCGGGTCGACGCTCGGTGCCGGCGCGGTAGGCCGCCCGCACGACCATGTGCATGCCGCTCGGGAAGGTGAGGCCGAGCAGCAGCAGGGTGAGCGCCAGCTTCTCGCTGTCGCCGGGATCGCCCAGCTCGATCGCGGTCGCGGTGAACACCATCGCCCCACCCAACGGCGCCGCCTTGCCGGCGGCGTGCACGCGGGCGAACACATCGGCGAAGCGGTGCAGGCCGATGGCCGAGATGAGCGCCAGGAGCGCGCCGGCGACCACCAGCACCGACATGAGCACCTCGATCATCGTGCCCCCCTCCGTTCGATGAACCGGGCCACTGAGACCGTGGCGAGGAACCCGAGCAGCGCGATGACGACCACGATGTCGAGAAACGCGCCGGTCCCTCGACGGGCAGCGTCGGCCACGATGGTGATCATGGCGATGACCACCAAGAGATCGAGCGCGATCACGCGGTCGGCCAGGCTCGATGCGGTGACCACCCGCGTCGCGGCCAGCACCGCTGACAGTGACAGGATGGCGAAGACCACGAGCAGCGACGTGTCGAACATCAGCGGACACCCCCGTCGGGAAGCGGCAAGGCGTCGAGCTCGGCCACCGCCTGCCGGGAGGCGAACGCGCGGACGGCCAGGCGCTGCATCTTCATCAGTCCGGCCCTGGCCTGGCCGACGTCGTGGACCTGGAGCAGGTGCACATAGATCACGCGTGGTGTCTCGGTGAGGTCGACGACCATGGTGCCGGGGGTGAGCCCGATGCTGTTGACCAACAGCGTCAGCACCGTCGGCGAGCACGACGGCACCACCGGGATCGCCAGGATGGCCTCGCGCTCGTGGTTTCGGGGGGTGAGGACCTCCCAGATCACCCGGAGGTTCGAGATGACCAGCTGGCCGAGGAAGTACCCGAGATACCGGAGCGCGGCGACGGGGCGAAGCGTGCCATGGCGAGGGTCGCGACGTGTGGGGAACAGCACCAGCAACACCGCTGCGATGATCGCGCCCGAGATGAGGTTGGCGGCACTGAAGTCGCCCCACAGAGCAGCCCACACCGCGGTGAGCCAGGCAGCGATGGCCAGGTGGCGGATCATGGGCCCAGCACCGCCTCGGCATAGGCCGTCGGGTCGACCAGGTCGGCCGCCGCCCGTTCGGCCAGGTCATAGATCGGTCCGGCGAACACGGCGATGGCCAA
>JBKGZW010000257.1:0-3304 GCA_046543225.1 Acidimicrobiales bacterium | reverse complement strand
CCGGTGGCGCCCGAGACCACCGCGTTGGACCAGCCGTGGGTCTCCCGTAGTGGTCCGAGGAAGATGGCGAGGCCGTAGTAGCCGACACCGACGGTGGCCATGAGCACCGCGGAGCACGCGATGGTGATGTACCAGCCGTAGAAGAGGCGGTCTGGGAGGATGCGCGCCGCGGGAGGGGTGCGACTGGGGACCGGCGGCACGGCGCAGGTCAGAGGTTGCGTTCGAACAGGTCGAGGACCCGTGCCCAGTGCTGCTCGGACGCGGCCTCGTCATAGCGCGGGCCCCCGGGCGGCGCGAAGCCGTGCAAGGCCCCCTCCATGAAGTCGATCTGGTGGCGGACCCCGGCCTCGGAGAGGGCCGACTCCATGATCGGGATCTGCTCGGCGGGCGCGGTGGGGTCGTCGTCGGCCCAGGCGAAGTAGACCTCGGCCCGGATCTGGTCGACCTCGCGGTGTGGGGAGTCGTCGCGGTCCTCGGCGACGACCCAGGCACCGTGAATGGAGGCGACCGCCGCCACCCGGTCGGGCCGCCGTTGTGCGAGTGCGAGGACCATCGGGCCGCTCATGCAGAACCCGACTGCTCCGATGTCGCCCTCGCGGGCGGCGGGATCGGCGTCGGCGAAGCTGAGCAGGGCATCGGCGTCGGTGACGATGCCGTCGCGGGTGACGGTCTTCATCAGCTCGCGTCGCTCGTGCATCTCCGCATCGTCCTGGCCGAACTCCTTGTAGGGGCTCCCCCGGTAGAACAGGAACGGCAACATGACGTAGTAGCCGTGCGACGCCAGACGCGAGGCCATCTCCTTGAGAGCGGGCCGGATGCTGGGCGCATCCATCAGGTAGAGCACCACGGGTAAGGGCCCACCTTCGTCGGGGTGATACACGAAGGTGGTCATGGTGCCGTCGGCGGTCTCGATGTCGACCTGTCGCTCGATCATGTGCTGCTCCCCGATGAGACTGCGGTGCGATGCGTCTGGACGCTACCCCGGCCGTCCCTACCGTACGCTGTACAGCACAGATCGCCCGTGATGCGAGGAGCAGTGATGATCGACTGGACCGACGAGCAGCAGATGGTGCGCGATGCGGTGCGCCGCTTCGTCGACGAGGAGGTCAGGCCTCACGTCGACGACCTCGAGCACGGCGACCTGCCGCCCTATGACATCCTGCGCAAGCTGTTCGCCACCTTCGGCATGGACGCGATGGCCAAGGAGCGCTTCGCCCGACAGATCGCCCGCGAGAAGGGCGAGGTCGAGGCCGACGACGGCGGCTCGTCCGGCGGTGGCGGCGGCGACGGAAGTCTCACCCTCATCCCGATCATCGAGCTGTGCCGGGTGTGTCCCGGCATGGTCACCGCCATGGGGGTCTCGATGGGGCTCACCTCGGCGGCGATCATGTCGAAGGGCACCACCGCCCAGAAGGAGCGGTGGGCGCTCGACCTGTTGACCATGGACAAGGTGGGGGCGTGGGCCATCACCGAGCCGGAGTCGGGCTCCGACGCCTTCGGGTCCATGAAGGCGACCGCCCGCCGGGACGGCGACGGGTACCTCCTGAACGGCTCGAAGACCTTCATCACCAACGGCCCCTACGCCGACACCACCGTGTTCATCTGCAAGCTCGACGAGGGCAACCCGCCCGATGAGCGCAAGGTGCTCAGCTTCGTGCTCGACCGCGGCATGCCCGGGTTCGAGCAGTCGAAGCCCCTGCGCAAGATGGGCATGCACTCCTCGCCCACGGGGGAGCTGTTCCTCTCCGACGTCGCGGTGGAGCGCGACCGCCTCATCGGCGAGACCGAGGACGTCTCCTCGGGAGGCCGCGAGGGCGCCAAGGCCACCTTCCAGCAGGAACGCTCCGGCGTGGCGGCCATGGCGCTCGGCATCATCGAAGAGTGCCTCGACCGCTCGATCGACTACGCCAAGAACCGGGTCCAGTTCGGCCAGCCGATCGGGCAGTTCCAGCTGATCCAGGAGAAGCTGGCCCGCATGGAGGTGGCACGCCTCAACGTCCAGAACCTCGTGTTCCGCACCGTCGAGCTGGGCGCGAACGGCAAGAGCATGAGCCTGGCCGAGGCGTCGGCGATGAAGCTCTACTCGGCCCGAGCTGCCACCGAGGTCGCCCTCGAAGCGGTGCAGCTCTTCGGCGGCAACGGCTACATGTCCGAGTTCCGGGTCGAGCAGCTCGCCCGCGACGCCAAGGTCCTGCAGATCTACGCCGGCACCGACGAGATCCAGATCACCCACGTGGCCCGCGACCTGCTGTCGCGCTGACGCGACGCTGTGTGACGAGCTGCTCGTGGGGTAGACCGAGGGTGTGTCGACGACGCTGGTGATCCTCGGAGGTCTGGGCGACCTGGCCACGCGCCACCTCGTCCCCGCGCTGGCCGAGCTGCAGCGCAGGGGTGAGCTGCCCGAGGGCCTCCGCATCACCGGCGTCGCCCGGCGTGAGCTCGACACCGCCGACTACCGCGAGCGTCTGCGCGACAGCGCGATCGAGCAGGACGTCGACCCGAGCGGGTTCGACGCGGTCCTGGATCTGGTGCGCTACGTCCGAGCCGACGCCACCGACGCCGACCAGCTCGGTGGCCTGGAACCTCCCGACGACGGTCCGATCGTGTTCTACCTGGCCGTACCACCGGCGATCTTCGCCGAGGTGTTCACGGCGATCACCGCGCTCGACCTCGGTGATCGGGTCCGCGTGGCGATCGAGAAGCCCTTCGGTGAGGACCTCGACTCGGCCCGAGAGCTCAACCGGGTGCTCGACCACTGCTTCTCCGAGGACCGGGTGTTCCGCGTCGACCACTTCCTGGGGCACCCGTCGATCCGTCGCCTGCCTCGCCTCCGAGCGGCACCACTCGTCGCCTCCATCTGGGATGCCCGGCACCTGGAGTCGATCGAGGTGGTGTGGGACGAGACGATCGCCCTCGAAGGCCGCGCCGGCTACTACGACCACACGGGCGCGCTGCGCGACGTGCTCCAGAATCACCTGCTGCAGGTGCTCGCGGTGGTGACCATGGAGCTGCCCGACGATGGCGCGCACGACGACCTGGCATCAGCCCGTCTCGACGCGCTGCGACAGGTCGCAGCACGCGTGGAGACCTCGGTGCGCGCCCGCTACACGGCGGGCACCGTCGACGGTGTGGTGGTGCCAGCCTATGTCGATGAGCCCGACGTGGATCCCGACCGCAGCACCGAGACCCTGGCCGAGGTCGAGCTGGAGATCGACAACCCGCGCTGGGCCGGAACGGCGGTGAGCCTGCGCAGCGGAAAGGCCCTCGGCGACGACCGGCGATGTGTCGTGCTGCGGGCGCGGGG
>JBKGZW010000256.1:0-3343 GCA_046543225.1 Acidimicrobiales bacterium | reverse complement strand
TCCGACGAGGGAGGACTCCCCATGACCGAGCACTGGCGCATCGAGCACGACTCCATGGGAGAGGTCCGCGTCCCGGTCGACGCCAAGTGGGGAGCACAGACCCAGCGGGCGGTCCAGAACTTCCCCATCTCGGGGATGACGATCGACCGGCGCCTGATCCGGGCGCTCGCCCTCGTCAAGGCCGACGCCGCGCTGGTCAACGCCCGGTCGAAGGACGTCCCGGCGGTCACCACCAGGATCGCCAAGGCGATCGCCACCGCGGCCGAGGACGTGGCCGCGGGGGAGTGGGACGACCAGTTCCCCGTCGACGTGTTCCAGACCGGGTCGGGCACCTCGTCGAACATGAACATGAACGAGGTCCTGGCCCACCTGGCCAACGAAGAGCTCGGGGCCGACGACGCCGTGCACCCCAACGACCACGTCAACGCCTCGCAGTCCTCCAACGACGTGTTCCCGACCGCCATCCACCTCGCGGTCACCGACGCCATCGCCAACGAGGTCATCCCCGCGTTCGAGAACCTCTCGTCGAGCCTGCGCCGCAAGCAGGGCCAGTTCCGCAAGGTCGTCAAGGCGGGTCGCACCCACCTCATGGACGCCACCCCGGTGACCCTCGGCCAGGAGTTCGGTGGCTACGCCGCCCAGGTGGAGGAGTGCGCCGAGCGGTTGTGGGACGCCATCGCCCGGGTCGGGCGGCTCCCGCTCGGGGGGACCGCGGTCGGTACCGGCATCAACGCGCCGAAGACCTTCGGGAGGTCGGTCATCAAGCGACTCGCCGAACGCACGTCGCTGCCGCTCTACCCCGCCCGCGACAGCTTCGCCGCGCAGTCGTCGCGCGACGCCCTGGTCGAGGTGTCGAGCCACTACCGCACCGCGGCGGTGGCGCTGGTCAAGATCGCCAACGATCTGCGCTGGATGGGTTCGGGCCCTCGCACGGGGCTGGCCGAGATCTCGATCCCGGATCTTCAGCCCGGTTCGTCGATCATGCCGGGGAAGGTCAACCCGGTGATCGCCGAGGCGGTCACCCAGGTGTCGGCCCAGGTCATGGGCAACGACGCCGCCATCGCCTTCGGTGGCAGCCAGGGTGCGTTCGAGCTCAACGTCTACATGCCGATGATGGCCCGCAACCTGTTGGAGTCCGGCAGCCTGCTGGCCAACGTGTCGGCGGTGTTCGCCTCACGGATGATCGACGGCATCGAGGCCAACGAGGACACCTGCCTGGCCTACGCGGAGTCGTCGCCGTCCATCGGCACCTCGCTCAACCCCTACATCGGCTACGAGCAGGCGGCCCTGGTGATCAAGGAGGCCAGCGCCACCGGTCGCACCATCCGCGAGGTCGTGGTCGAGTGGGGGCTGATGACCGACGACGAGGTCGACCGGGCACTCGACATCATGTCGATGACCAGGGGTGGCATCATCCGCTGATCACCCGCGGGTGGCTCAGGCGGCCCCCGCCGCGGGGCTGCCGGGAAAGGCGACCGGATCTCCGGCGGCGGGGATCAGGGGGTAGCTCCAGCTCATGCGCTTGGCCAGGGCCTTGGCGACCTCGCGCCACGCGGTGGGATCCCAGCCCTCGGCCTTGGCCGCCACCAGCCCGGTGGGGGCGAGGTGCAAGAACGCGGGCAGCTGCTCGAGCCCGGCGGCCTTCACCAGCGCCCGGTCGGGATCGCACAGGGTGAGCACCTCGTCGGTGATCGGTCCGAGGAACGACGTGGCCTCGTCGTCGGTTCCGGTGACGATGAACGCCACCCGGCAGTCGGCCTCGCGGAAGTGGCGGAGGATCCGGCGGGCGGGATCGAGGATCCAGGCGCTCTCGTAGGTGTAGGGGTCGAGGATGACCGCGGCCATGTGGAAGGTGGTCAGCCACTCGCCGAGGCTCCGCTCGTCGTGGCCGACGGGGTTGAGTGGAAGATCGAGTGGTACCTGGTCGCTCACGGGCCGACAACCTAGCGCGCCCCGGGCTCCCGGCTCGACCCGAGCGATCCCGGACTCGTATCGTCTCGGTGCGATCGTCAGGACCTGCTGGTCCTCGAACCCAGGGGGAGCATCAACCATGCGCAGCGCGAAGGACTTCTTCAAGCCGTTGGCCGTCGGCGCACCCGACCCGGTACGGGAGATCCCGGTACGTCCGTCGAGGATGATCCACTTCTTCCCGGCCAACAACGAGAAGATGCGGACCAAGGCGCCGGACATGGCCGGCCAGGTCGACGTGCTGCTGGCCAACCTCGAGGACGGCGTACCGGCCGACGACAAGGACGCCGCTCGCACCGGGCTCATCGAGGTCGCCAAGGCCTGGAACAGCTCCGACACCCAGCTGTGGACCCGGGTCAACTCGCTCGACTCGCCCTGGGGTCTCGACGACCTGACCGCCGCGGTCACCGAGGTGGGCCACGCCCTCGACGTCATCATGATCCCCAAGGTCGAAGGCCCCGAGGACATCCACTACGTCGACCGCCTCGTCGCCCAGCTCGAGGCCAAGGCCGGCCTCGACCGCCCGATCCTCATCCACGCCATCCTCGAGACCGCCCAGGGTGTTGCCCGGGTGGAGGAGATCTGTGGTGCGTCGCCCCGCATGCAGGGCCTGTCGCTCGGTCCCGCCGACCTCGCCGCCAACCGGCGCATGAAGACCACCCGTGTCGGTGGCGGCCACCCCGGCTACCTGGTGCGCCAGGACCCCGACCCCGACGACGCCGAGCAGCCGCGCACCACCTATCAGCAGGACCTCTGGCACTACACCATCGCCCGCATGGTCGACGCCTGCGTGATGCACGGCATCCTTCCCTACTACGGGCCGTTCGGCGACATCGCCGACACCACCGCCTGCGAGGACCAGTTCCGCAACGCCTACCTGCTCGGCTGCGTCGGGGCCTGGAGCCTGCACCCCGCCCAGATCCCCATCGCCAAGAAGGTGTTCAGCCCCGATCCCGCCGACGTCGCCCACGCGGCGCGGGTGGTCGAGGCCATGGGTGACGGGACCGGCGCCCTCATGCTCGACGGCAAGATGGAGGACGACGCCTCGGTGAAGCAGTGCCAGGTCATCCTCGGCCTGGCCCGCGAGCTGGCCGAGCGCGACCCCGAGCTGGCCGAGACCTACGGCTTCTGAAGGAGACCCGATGACCGACGAATCGCTGCGCCCGCGCCGCTCGGTGCTCTACATGCCGGCGGCCAACGCCCGGGCACTGGAGAAGGCCAAGACCATCGCCGCCGACGCCCTGATCTTCGACCTCGAGGACGCCGTCGCCCCCGACTCCAAGGAGACCGCCCGCGAGCAGGCCTGTGCCGCGGCCGCTTCCGGCGACTACGGCCGCCGCGAGCTGACGATCCGCTGCAACGGACTCGACACCCC
>JBKGZW010000255.1:0-3367 GCA_046543225.1 Acidimicrobiales bacterium | reverse complement strand
GCCCCGACGCCCACAAGTACCCGTGGCAGCTGTCCGGGGGCATGCAGCAGCGCACCGCCATCGCCAGGGCTCTCGCCTACCAGCCCGAGATCCTGTTGATGGACGAGCCCTTCGCCTCGGTCGACGCCCAGACCCGTGCCGAGCTCGAAGACCTCCTCCTCGACGTCTGGGACCGCACCCAGCTCACCGTCCTCCTCGTCACCCACGACATCGACGAGGCGGTCTATCTGGCCGACCGCGTCGTCGTCCTCTCCAGCTCGCCCACCCGGGTCAAGGAGTCGGTCCCCGTCGACCTGCCCCGACCCCGGGACCAGATCTCCACGAAGGAGCTGCCCGAGTTCGCTCATCTGCGAGCCCAGATCTTCGCTTCCATCAAAGCGGAGAGCACCAACCAACCGGTCACCTGACCGCCGAGAGCCTGTTCCCCAACACCCGACCAACACAGGAAGTGACCAATGCGCAACCCATGGAGAATCCTGCTCGGCATCCTTGCCGTGCTGGCCCTGCTACTCGCCGCTTGCGGCGATGATGATGACGACGACGAGGGCGACGACGCCTCGCCGACGACCGAAGCCACCGACGACGACGGCGACGACGGTGACGAGGAGACCACGACCACCGAAAGCGACGATGACGACGACGAGATGGGGCTGACCACCTTGCGTGTCGGCATCCTGCCGATCGCCGACATGGCCCCGCTCTATCTCGGGATGGACCTCGGCTACTTCGAGGAGGAGGGACTGGTCGTCGAGCCCGAGTTCGCACAGGGAGGCGCCGCCATCGTTCCCGCCGTGTTGAGCGACGAGTTCCAGATCGGCTTCAGCAACAACGTCTCGCTGATGCTCGCTCGCCAGAACGATGTGCCGATCCAGGTGGTCGCCAACGCCGTCTATGCCGCATCCGAGGACGGGGAGAACAACCCGAACGCCATCATGGTCCCGGGCGACAGCGAGATCGGTTCCCTCGAGGATCTGGCCGATGCCACGGTCGCGGTCACCACCCTCAACAACCTGGGTGAGGTCACCGTGCGGGCCACGCTCGAGAACAACGGGATCGACAGCTCGGGCATCGAGTTCGTCGAGATGCCCTTCCCCGACATGAACGGTGCCCTCGAGAGCGGTGCGGTGGACGCAGCCTGGCTGGCCGAACCGTTCATCACCATGGGCAAGGACATGGGCTTCACCAGCCTGGCCGACCCCATGTACGAGAGCTCGCCGGGACAGAGCATCGCCCTGTTCTTCGCAGCCGAGTCGTGGTTGGCCGACAACCCCGAGGAGGCCGAGGCGTTCCAGCGGGCGATGGAGCGTTCGCTCGAGGCCGCGGCCGACGATCCCGACGCTGCGCGCGAGATCATCAAGACCTATTCGCCCTCGCCACCCGAGGTGATCGACCAGATCGCGCTCGCATCCTGGGGCCCCGACATCAACGTCGAGTCGCTCCGCGAGATCGGTGGCCTCGCGGCCGAGTACGGCGTGCTCGACGCCGAACCCGACATCGACGCGCTGATCTGGACTCCCTGATCAGCGCGTCCCACCACGTCTCCGTCCGCTGTCGGCAGAGCACACCCGTACCGGGCGGTCTCTGCCGGCAGAGCGGGCGGTGGCCGTGGCAACCACCCAGATTGTCGACAATCATGTGTACATGAGTGAACCAGTAGCCGGGGTACCCGCCATGGCGATGCGTGGCGGCACCTCCAAGGGCCTCTACTTCCTCGCCGGCGACCTCCCCGCCGACACGGCGGCGCGCGACGCGCTGCTGCTGTCGGTGATGGGGTCACCCGACCCCCGCCAGATCGACGGCATGGGCGGTGCCCACCCCCTCACCAGCAAGGTGGCGGTGGTGGGTCCGCCCACCGTCGATGGGGCAGATGTCGACTACCTGTTCCTGCAGGTGGTGGTCGACGAGGCGGTCGTCACCGATCGCCAGAACTGCGGAAACATGCTCGCCGGGGTCGGTCCCTTCGCCGTCGAGCGGGGGCTCTGCTCGCCGACGGGCGAGGTCGCCCGCGTGGCCATCCACATGGTGAACACGGGAGGCGTCGCCACCGCGACCTTCCCGGTGGTCGACGGCCGGCCGACCTACGCTGGGGACACCGCGATCGCCGGGGTGCCCGGCACCGCGGCGCCGGTGCGCATCGACTTCGCCGACACCGCGGGCGCGTCCTGTGGTGCGCTGCTGCCCACCGGCAACCGGGTCGACCGGATCGGCGGCATCGACGTCACCCTCGTCGACAACGGGATGCCGGTGGTGGTCATGGCCGCCTCCGACCTCGACATCACCGGCTACGAGACCCCCGCCGAGCTCGAGGCGAACGCCGAGCTTCGCCGCCGCATCGAGGCCATCCGCCTCGAAGCCGGACCCCTCATGGGCCTCGGCGAGGTCGCCGGGGCCACCGTCCCCAAGCTCACGATGGTCGCCGCTCCCCGCGACGGCGGCTCGATCAGCACCCGCACCTTCATCCCGCACCGCTGCCACGACGCCATCGGGGTCCTCGGCGCGGTCAGCGTCGCCACCGCCGCCCTGCTGGACGGCACCCCTGCCGCCGCCGTGCTCGGACCCGTCTCCGACGGGGTCGTGGTCGTCGAGCATCCCACCGGCACCTTCGACGCCGCCTTCGACCTCACCGTCGCGCCGGACGGGACGGCCACGGTCGGTCGCTCCGGCATCATCCGCACCGCCCGCAAGCTGATGGACGGCGTGGTGTTCCCCCACGAGGATCTGACATGACCGAACGGACCATCCCCCCTCCCCACCCCGACCCGCACGCACCGCGGGCCTTCACTCCGCCACCGGGCGCGTGCGACGCCCACTGCCACGTGTTCGGGCCGGCCCACGAGTTCCCCTTCGCGCCCGGGCGGGCCTACACGCCGCCCGATGCCGGCATCGACGACTTCGAGCGGCTCCAGGAGCGCTTGGGACTGAGCCACGCGGTGTTCGTCCAGGCGAGCTGCCACGGCACCGACAACTCGGCCATGGTGCACGCCCTGCGCCGGGGGCAAGGCCGCTATGCCGGGGTGGCGATGGTCGACGAGTCGATCACCGACGTCGAGCTGCGCGAGCTCCACGACGCGGGTGTACGGGGCACCCGTTTCAACTTCGTCGCCCATCTCGGCGGTGCCCCCGATCTCGACACCTTCTGGCGCATCGTCGATCGCGTCGCCGGGCTCGACTGGCACGTCGTCCTGCACTTCGACGCCAAGGACCTGCCCAGCTACGCCGACCTGCTCGACCGCATGCCGGTGCCCTACGTCATCGACCACATGGCCAGGGTCGACGCCACCGCCGGGGTCGACCAGGAGTCGTTCGCTGCGCTGCTCGAGCTCATGGCCGACGAACGGTGTTGGGTGAAGATCTCCGGGGCCGAACG
>JBKGZW010000254.1:0-3408 GCA_046543225.1 Acidimicrobiales bacterium | reverse complement strand
GTGGTGTTGTCCGCCAGCACCTTGCCCCCGGTCTGGCAGGTGGGGCAGTAGGCGATCGTGTAGGCGCGGTACTCGACCGCGCGGACCTCGTCGCCGCACACGGGACAGTCCTCGCCGATGCGGTTGTGCACCGCGCCGGGTCGTTCGGCCGAGCCCACCATCTCGTCCTGTGCCCGCTCGAACTCGAGGGACTCGGCGATGACCTCGCCGATGGCCCGGTGCAGGCGGTCGACCTCGTCCCCGGTGAGCTTGGGCGCGCTCGCGAACGGTGACAGCCGCGCCCGGTGGCAGATCTCGTTCGCCAGCCGACGGCCGACCCCCGCCACCAGGTGCTGGTCCCGGAGGAGGTTGTGCACCCGCATCGAGGCTCCCGCCAGCACCTCGGCCAGCTCGTCGCGGTCCAGCTGGTCGACCTCGGGACCCAGGTCGTCGAGTGGAGTCTGGGTGAGCGGATCGCCGGCGACGACCCACACCCCGGCCTTGCGCTCGGTGCCGGGTTCGGTCAGCAGCAGGGCGCGCCCGTCGTCGAAGCGCCACCGGGCGATGCCGTTGCGGGGCTTGGCCGACTGCTTGGGGTCGGGCCGCAACCGCCCGCCCTGCATGGGGTGGACGACGAAGGTGAGCCGGGCGAACCGCAGCAGCAGCAGCTTGCCGCGGCGCCCGATCTCCTCCAGCACCGATCCGACGGCCTCGGCCGGGTCCGGGGCATAGGTGCGCAGCACCGTGAACGACAACGGTTCGAACCTCGACAGCGTGGCCCCGGCGAGCTCGGCGGTGAGACGCTCGGCGTGGGCCTGGACCTCGGGGAGCTCGGGCATCGCTCAGAACTCGGTGACGGCTCGCAGCCCGGCGAAGACGTCGTCGATCGCCGCGAGCTGCCCGTGGCGGGCGATGAGCTGGTCGATCTGCCCACCGACGCGAAGGCGTCCGGCCATGAACGCCGCCTGGGCGCTCTCCTGGCCCGCGGCCACCGCAGCAGCGGTCTCGTGGTCGTGGGCGAAGGTGACCGTTGGTGCGTCGGCGGGGCCGGGTCGCACCCGGGCCGGGCCTGCCGACAGGTGCAGGTGGAAGATCACCTCGTCGCGGCCCGGGACTCCGGAGACGGTGTGTTGGACGACCAGCTCGTCGTCGCCGTCGAGCACCAGTTCGGGCGCCGAACGGGCCAGGTCGTCGAACTCGGCGATCCACTCGTCGGACAGGAACCTGGGCACCGACTCATCGTAGAGGTCTCGCTAGTCTCGACCGATCAGCACCGACCTCCCCGGCCCACCCGACCAGCCCGACCGACCCGATCACTCGTCGACCCCTCCCGCCCCGCTCGGGTGGCGCATCGGCGCCCGCCTGGTCGACACCCTCGTGATGGGGTGGATCCTCACCTTCGTGCTGATCGAGGTCGCGGGACGGCTGTTCGGCGGCGATCCCCTCGGACGGGTCTCTGCCGCCCGCCAGCTCACATCGGTGTCGAGCGGACGGTTGCTGCTCGTGCTGGGGTTGGTCGTCGCCGCCTACGAGGTGGTCCCGGTGGCGTTGCGGGGTGCCACCCTCGGAAAGGCCGCGCTCGGGCTCAGGATCGTGCGGCTCGACACCTGGGAGCGTCCCGGCCTCGTGAACGCGACCCTGCGAGCGGTGGTGCTCTACGGACCGCTCGCGGTACCGGCCCTCGGGCTGATCGTGCTGGTGCTGGTGATCACCCCGGCGGTGGTGTGGCCCACGAGGCGGGGTGTGCACGACCTGGTCGCCGGTACCGCCGTGGTGGCGGTCGACCGGCCCCATCCACCCGAGCGGCCGTAGGCTGTCCGCATGGCTGTGACCGTCGGTGACCCACTCGCAGCGGTTCGCACCCGGGTGGCCGACACGATCCGGGGGCTGGTGGGCGGTGATGAGACGGTCCCCGAGCGCAGCACCCCGGCCCGACCAGGGTTGTTCGCCCCCGACTCGATCACCCGGATGGTGCACGGCGACCCAGCCATGTTCATCGGTGGGCTCCGTGCCCTGCTCCTGCAGACCCTGCATCCCCTGGCGATGGCGGGCGTGGCCGACCACTCCGACTACCGCAGCGACCCGTGGGGACGTCTGCGGCGCACCGGCAGCTTCATCGGGGTCACCACCTACGGCACCGAGGACCAGGCGCGGGCGATGATCGACCGGGTGCGTCGCATCCACGGCCGGGTCAACGGCACCGCCCCCGACGGTCGCCGCTACGACGCCAACGATCCGCATCTGCTGGCGTGGGTGCACGTCACCGAGGTCGACAGCTTCCTCGCTGCCTACCAGCGCTACGGGCGCGGCGAGCCGCTCGCCGTCGGCGACGTGGACCGCTACCTCTCCGAGATGGCCGTCGTCGCCGAGTTGCTGGGCGCGGCGCCGGTGCCGGAGTCGCGCGACGAACTGCGGCGGTGGGTCAGGCGGATCCGTCCCGAGCTGGCCGTCGGCGACCAGGCGCGCGACGCGGTCCGGTTCCTGCTCACGCCACCGGTCGCCATCGCCGCCCGGCCCGTCTACGGCGTCGTGGGTGCCGCCGCCATCGCGCTGCTTCCGCCGTGGGCGCGCCGCAAGCTCTGGTTGCCGGTGGCGCCGATGGTCGACCCGCTGCTGGTGCGCCCCGCCGCCCGCGCCCTGCTGGCCGGGCTCGACTGGGCCTTGGCGCCCGGGCGCCCCCCGGAGCGGCCCGCCGCGTGAGCTTCACCGCCGATCACGAACACCGGCAGCGGGCCGGCCGATCGTCGGCCTGGACCGAGTCCTGGGAGTTCCGGGTGGCGTCGCCCGAGCTCGACCTGGGCGCCGCGGTGGCTGTCGTGCGCCGGCCCGCCGAGTCGAAGGTGAGCTACTGGGCCACGGTGTGCGGTCGCGCTCGGCCGACGATCGTGGTGCTCGAACACGACATCGCCCATCCGCGGCGGGGTCTCGAGCTGCGGGCCAGCGGGATCTGGGCCGACCACGTGTGCGAGTCGCCCCACGCCCACTGGAGCGTGGGGCTGGAGGCCTTCGGGCTCGCGCTCGAAGGGCCAGACGAGCTGGTCGCCACCGGGCGGGGCCTGCCCACCCCGCTTGGCTTCGATCTCGAGTGGGAGATGTCGGGCGGCCCGTCGGCGGTCGAGTCGCCGGTCGACGAGGGCTACGTCGCGGTCGGGTCGGGTCACGGTGAGGTGCTCGTCGGCGACGCCGTGCTCGAGATCGACGGGCCGGGACAGCGGTTGCACCGGTGGGGGACGGGTCCGTGCTTCGCTGAGTGGTGGGCGGCGGGTGACACCGCGGGGTACGGCGCTGCACCGTGGACCGTCGCCGAGGTCGCCGAGGTGAGCGTGGCCGACCCGACCGGCGCGGTGGTCGAGCTGCGACTCGGTCATCTGCTCGACCACGAGGGACCGGGGGCCGCGGCGTGGACCTCGTCGGTCCGGAGCAGCCCGA
>JBKGZW010000057.1:0-16216 GCA_046543225.1 Acidimicrobiales bacterium | reverse complement strand
CCGACCACTGCACCCCCCACCACTGCACCACCGACCACTGCATCACCGACCACTGCATCACCGACCACCGCACCCCCGACCACCGCACCACCGACCACTGCACCACCGACCACGGTCCCCCAGCATCAGCTCCCGGCCTGGACCGGCTCGGCTGGCCCCATCGGTCCCGAGCTGGCCGAGCAGATGACGGGGATCTCCTGGCACGAGGGTTGCCCGGTGCCCCTGGCCGATCTCCGTCACCTGCGCCTCGCCCACGTCGGGTTCGATGGCAGGGCCCACACCGGCGAGCTGGTGGTGCACGCCGACGCGGTCGACGCGGTGCTGGGCGCGTTCCGGTCGATGTACCAGGCCCGGTTCCCCATCGAGCGGGTGACCCTGGTCGACGAAGCCGGCGGCAGCGACGACGCCGCCATGGCAGCCAACCTCACGACTGCGTTCAACTGCCGGCGGGTCACCGGCGGTTCGGGCTGGTCCGAGCACTCATACGGCCGGGCGATCGACATCAACCCGCTCCAGAACCCCTATGTCTCGTCGAGTGGCACCGTCCTGCCGCCCGGCGGTGCCGACTACCTCGACCGCAGCTCGGGTGCGATCGGACTCATCGCCGAGGGCAGCGCAGCGGTCGCCGCGTGGGA
This sequence comes from Acidimicrobiales bacterium, assembly GCA_046543225.1. GTDB lineage: Bacteria > Actinomycetota > Acidimicrobiia > Acidimicrobiales > SKKL01 > SKKL01. Next base: position 15,581 of record JBKGZW010000057.1, on the reverse strand, counting down.
TGCGGTCGGGTGGCACTGGGGTGGTCGCTGGCAGAGCATCAAGGACTACCAGCACTTCTCGGCTTCGGGGCGGTGACCACCGATGACCATCCTGGTCGACGAGGCCATCTGGGCGTGGCGGGGCCGTCGGTGGGCTCACCTCGTGTCCGATTCCGATCCCGACGAGCTCCACGACTTCGCCCACCGCTTGGGTGTGCCGTACCTGGCGTTCCAGGGAGACCACTACGACATCCACACCGAACTGCGGCGGCAGGCGATCGGTGCGGGGGCACGTCCGGTCACCGGACGTGAGGTCGTCGTGGCCCTGCGCGACGCGGGACTGAGGCGCCGGGGGCCGGTGGATCCGTGGCAGTGGCGGTGGAGACGCCGCGTCACCTCACCTCGTCACGATCCACTGCCCGAGGCGGTCGACGACACGGTGGGTGCGGTGATCCGGCGGTTCGCGACGGGGAGCGCACCGGTCGAGGTGGCCAGAGCCCAGCGTTGGGCCGAATCGGTGCTGGTGGTCTCGACCCCTGCCCAGGTCGCCATCGAAGCCGGCCTGGTGACCGTGGACCGCACCACGACGTTGCACCGCTCCCGTGGTGAGCGAGGAACCTACGCCGAGTGGCGCTCAGTCGGCTGAGGTCCTGCCCGGGCGAGCGTCGGTGGCACCCCGGTCGGCGTCGATGCCGACCAGCAGGCGCTCGAGGGTGTAGCTGAAGTGGTCGTCGTGCGACAGCTCCTGGAGGTATCCCGAGATGCGTCCGTGGTCGACGTTGTCGTGGGCGCCGACCAGCAGCTTCCGGATGCGCTCTTCGGACCACGGCGCGTTGTCGCGGGCGTGGCGGGCCATGATCTCTTCCTGATCGCAGCGCGCCAGCACATAGCTGGCGAGGGCCGCGTAGGCACGTGCCGCGGTGCGCTCGTCGAACCCGGACTCGACGAGCAGGCTCACCGCATCGTCGATCACCCGCCAGGTCATCGACGGCGGAGCTTCCTGGCGCAACAGGTAGCCGGCCACCCCGGGGAACCGGTGCAGCTCCGCCCGCCAGCTCATGGCGTAGTCGCGCATCTGGTCGATCCAGGGCCGTCCGTCGTGGGCGATGTGGACGTGCTCGCCGACGCGGTCCACCGCCAGGTCGAGCAACTGCTTCTTGCTCGGGATGTGGTGGTAGAGCGCCATCGGGGTGACCCCGATCTCATCGGCCAGACGGCGCATGGTGACCGCGCCGATGCCCTGGTGGCGGATCAGGTCGAGCGCGGCGTCGATGATCTCGTCGCGGCTGAGCACGGGCCGGCGGGCGGCGTCGCCATCGGCGACTTCTTCGGCAGCGGTCACGTGCCCACGCTAGTCACATCGGCACCTCCCGGTGTAGCTCGTACCACCGTCGGTGGCCGCCGGGTGCGGCGGAGGATTCGCTATGGTGCCGGTTGGTCGTGGAGAGGGGAGCATCGATGCCGGTCGGCCCGCAGGAACAGCAGCTGCTCGAGATGATGGCAACCGCAGCTCCCGAGGAGCGCCCACCGCTCGAGGTCGCGACCCTTCGCCACGAGTACGCAGCCCTCGCCGACATGGTGCCGCCCGGCCCACCGGTCGCCACCACCGACCGGACGATCCCCGGACCGGCGGGTGAGGTTCCCCTGCGGATCTACTCGCCGCCGGGGGACGGACCGTTCGGCGTGCTGGTGTACCTGCACGGCGGCGGCTGGACCATCGGTGACCTCGACACCCACGATCATCCCTGTCGGACCCTCTGTGAGGAGGCATCGGTGGTGGTGGTGTCGGTCGACTACCGGCTGGCTCCCGAGCACCCCTTCCCCGCCGCGCTCGACGACGCCTGGGCGGCACTGACCTGGGTGGCCGATCATGCTGCGGAGATCGGTGGTCGACCAGACCGACTCGCGGTCGGCGGTGACAGCGGCGGAGGGAACCTGGCTGCGGTGCTCGCCATCATGGCTCGCGACCGCGGCGCGCCCGCGCTCGCCTTCCAACTGCTGGTGTACCCCGCCGTCGACCTCCGTGAGGAGGCGACCGACCGCTACCCGTCGCGCCGCGAGAACGGCACCGGCCATGTGCTCACCTTGGAGCACATCGAGTTCTTCTCCGCCAACTACCGGCCGGATCCCGCACTCGGCCACGATTGGCGGGTGTCGCCGCTGCTGGCCGAGGACCATCGCGACCTGCCGCCGGCGCTGGTGATCACCGCGGGGTTCGACCCGTTGCGGGACGAGGGGTCGGTCTATGCCGACACCCTCCGGTCCGCGGGCGTCGACGTCGTGCACTCGGACTACCCCGAGACCGTGCACGCCATGTTCCAACTGGCTCCGTTCCTCGATGCCGGCGCGCGTGCGCTCTCGGAGTCCGCGGCCGCGCTGCGCACGGCGCTGGGGTGACGATGGCAACCGGCCGGTCAGGCGGTACCGGGCACCGAGATCCGCACCCCGAGGTCACCTGGCACCCCGGGGCCATCGATCGGGCCGACCGGCAGCACCAACTGGGCGTGACGGGTGCGACCGTGTGGCTCACCGGCTTGTCCGGATCGGGGAAGTCCACCCTCGCGTTCGAGGTGGAGTCACGCCTGGTGGGCAAGGGCATCCCCGCCTACGTGCTCGACGGCGACAACCTGCGCCACGGCCTCAACGCCGGGCTCGGCTTCAGCGCCGAGGACCGAGCCGAGAACGTGCGGCGTGTGGGCGAGGTGGCGCTGGTGCTCGCCGATGCCGGAGTGGTCGCCCTCGCCCCGTTGGTCAGCCCCTACCGCAACGATCGCGACCGGGTGCGGGCCCGGCACGACGCGGCCGGGGTCCCCTTCGTCGAGGTGCACGTGGCCACTCCGCTCGACGAGTGCGAGCGGCGCGACCCCAAGGGGCTCTACGCCAAGGCCAGGGCGGGTGAGATCTCGGGACTGACCGGGCTCGACGATCCCTGGGAGCCACCCACCACTCCCGAGCTCGAGCTGTCGACGGGCACGCCTGCCGAACAGGCCGATGTGGTGGTCGAGCTGCTGAGCGAGCTGGGCGTCGTCCCCCGCGCCGAGGGGACCGAGACCGGTCGGCGCTAGCCGGCCCTGTCGTCCGTCCCCGACGAGTGGTCCTCGTCCGCGGTGGTCGTGCCCGCATCGGGATCGTCCACCGCCCGACGCTGGGCTGCTCGGCGGACCGCGGACAGCACGGTTCGTGGGCCACCCATCCGCCGCACGTCGCGGACCACCATCGCGACCAGGACGGCGAGTGCCAGCCAGAACGCCGCCGCGAACCACCAGGGCACCAGCTCGGATGCGAGCACAGGGGCAGCGTGGTTCACCGTGGGCAGGCTAGTTTGCCCGGCCGGGTCGACCAGCTGGCCCGCCCTACGATGGCTCCCTCGGGAGCGACGAGGAAGCAGTCGAGGATGGCCCAACCCATGACCGATCTCAACAGCTCGCGGACGCTGCCGAGGGCGCGCCGCCGGGCCCAGCGGTGGCCACGCTGGCTGAAGGTGATCGCCGCGCTCGTCGTGGTCGTCATCCTCGGCGCAGCCGGACTCGGAGCCGCCCGCCTGCTCGACCGCCGGGAGTTCAGCTCGGTCACGCTGGCGGGACCGGTCGACCGCATCGACCTGCAGGTGGCCAGCGGAGACGTCGAGCTCGTGGAGGGCTCCGATGGTGACGTGACGGTGCAACGTACCTCGGCCTGGCGTCTACGACCTCCCGATCTGGTGGCGACCGTCGATGGGTCCACCGCCCGCATCCACGCGACCTGTCCACGTGTCCTGGTCCCGTTGGCGACGTGTTCGGTCGCTCATCGGATCGAGGTGCCCGAGGGGGTGCGGGTCGACGTGCGAACCGACGCCGGAACGGTCAGCGCCGAGGGTCTCGACGGTTGGGTGCGCATCATCACCTCCAACGGCCGGGTCGAGGCCACCGACCTCGCCAGCGACGAGTTGGTCGTCGACACCCACGGAGGAGACGTGGAGGCCTGGTTCACCGACGCTCCCAGCCGGGTCGACGTCGCCACCAGCGGAGGTGACGTCGAACTGATCCTGCCCGAGGCCCCATACGAGGTGAGCGTCCGGGCCGATGGCGGCGACGTCGAGACGAGGGTCGAGACCGAGGAGCTCGCCGAGCGGATGATCAGGGTTCGCAGCGATGGTGGGTCGGTCGCGATCGACCCACCACCCCGTGTCCCGCGCTGAGCGGCCCCCGGGCGGGCTACCGTCGTCGCCGTGGCCGGTCCGATGAGCGCGATCCATGACGACATGGCACCGGGCCTGCCGGCCATGGTCGAGCTGCGTCACCGTCTGCACCGTCGGCCCGAGCTGGGTCTGCAGCTGCCCGCCACCCAGGCTGCGGTGCTCGCCGAGCTCGAAGGGCTCCCGCTCCGGATCGAGACGGGGTCGACCTGCACCTCGGTCGTCGCCACCCTCGATGGTGCCCGTCCGGGTCCCACGGTGCTGCTGCGAGCCGACATGGACGCCCTTCCCATGCCCGAGGACACCGGTCTCGACCATGCCAGCGAGGTGCCGGGTGCCATGCACGCCTGCGGTCACGATGCCCACGTGTCGATGTTGGTCGCCGCCGTCCGGCAGCTGGTCGCCCGACGAGACGAGCTCCAGGGTCGGGTGCGCTTCATGTTCCAGCCCGGCGAGGAGGGCTTCGGTGGGGCCCAGCACATGATCGACGACGGCGTGCTCGACGGCGTCGATGCCGGGTTCGCGATCCACGTCACCCCCAACCTGCCGTCGGGATGGCTCATGACCCGACCCGGGCCGTTCATGGCCTCGGCCGACGAGCTGTTCATCACCGTGCGGGGTCGCGGTGGTCATGCGTCGACCCCGCACTTCACCGCCGACCCGGTGCCGGTCGCCTGCGAGATCGTCGGCGCCATCCAGACGATGGTCACCCGTCGCGTCGACGCGTTCGCTCCGGCCGTGGTCACCATCGCCAGGATCGAGGCGGGAACGGCCACCAACGTCATCCCCGAGACCGCCGAGCTCTCGGGCACCATCCGCGCCGTGTCGGAGGCGACCAGGGCGTCGGTGCACGCTGATCTGGTGCGACTGGCGGAGGGGATCGCCGCGGCGCACGGAATGGCCGCCGAGGTCGAGGTGGTGACCCAGTATCCGGTGACGGTGAACCACCCGGGGATCGCCGCGCTGGCCCTCGAGGTCGGTGGCGAGGTGGTGCGCGGGGGACGCGCCGTCGAGTCGCCGGCTCCCTTGATGGGTGCCGAGGACTGGTCGATGGTCCTGCAGCGCATCCCTGGCGCGATGGCCTTTCTCGGGGTGTGCCCACCCGACGTGGCCGATCCCCGCCAGGCGGCCGCCTGTCACTCCAACCTGATGCGCATGGACGACCAGGCCATGACCACCGGTGCGGCGATGCACGTCGCCATGGCCTTCGCCCTGCTCGCCTGGGCTGGTGACTGAAGCTGGTCAGCCACCGTCGGTCGCGGTGACCAGCACACTGTTCTCGCCACCCAGGCCGTTGGCCCGCGTGCCGTCGGCTTGCGGATCGTTGCACCACTCGGACCCGTCGACCAGGTAGCGGAACTCGATGTCGCCGTCGCGCGGGAGCCGGAGCTTGGCCTTGAGGGGGCCGGACCCTCGGGGGTACCGGCGCATCGGCACCGCGACCCAGCCGAGGGCGTCGACCGCGACCGCAGCCTCGACGGCGTCGGGGCGGTCGAGCTCGAAGGTGAGCTCTACGGCGTCGATCGAGTTGAAGTAGCGCTTGTGCACCACGATCGCTTCCCTTCGTCTGCCTCGGTCGACCCGCAATGTAGCGGCGCCGACTCGGTCGGGTTCAGCTCAACGCTGTGACCCCTCGACCGACTCGGTGAGCAGTTGCTCGTCGGGCGCGGCCACCGCACACGCGACCTCGCGGTCGTCGTCGGCCCAGGACTCCTCGGTCGGTGCCAGCCACAGCAGCACCAACTCCGATTCGGCGAGAGGCACGCCCACGTACTGCTCGAACCCGGGCTCGCACAGTGCCTGGCTGTCCTCGTCGCGCGCCTCGGCGCCGGGGAACGGTTCTCCGAGAGGCGATGCGAGCTCTTCGATCCCGAACACCTCGGCGCGGTGGGGTTCGGCGCAGTCGACCAGCATCACGGTCGTGACGACGAGGCCCTCGCCGGAGTCGACGTCGGTGGTGTCGAAGCAGTCGCCGGGGCCCAGCTCGAATGCCGAGACCTCGCCGTCGTCCTCGGTCGTGGTCGTGGTGTCCTCGATGGTGGTGGGGTCGGTGCCATCGGCCGTCTCGGTGGTGGATGGAGCACCGGCGTCGTCGTCCTCGTCGCCCAGGTCGAGAAGGAACCACGCGCCCCCCGCGGCGGCGACGGCGACCAACAACACGATGAGCACCAGCACCGGCACCAGCCAGCGCCGCCGCCGGCGCGGCGCGGCGCGGTCGGTCCCGTCGTCGGCGGGTTCGCGGACCCAGCCGGCGCCCCCCGCACCGTCGGACACCACCGGTGGGGTCGCGTCCTCGATGACCGGCTGGTCTCCGGGCCCTTCGTCGTCGGGCAACTGGTCACCTGATGTCTCGGCATCTGGTTCCTCGGAGTCGTCGTCCCCCCGGTCGGTCGTCGGGTCCGAACCGTCTCCGGGTGGTTGGTCGCCGTCCTGGCCCCCAGGGCCTTCACGTCTCGAACCTGGCCGTGCCTCGGGTGGGTAGTACAGCCCGTTGGAGGCGCGCCACCGCCCCGGGCCCTGCGGTACGTCGCTCACCGCCAGCTCCTCGAAGTCGTCAACATCCCATCGAACCTACCCCGATCGCGACGGCCTCAGGCTCGCGGTCGGCATCGGCGCTGGTCGGATACGATCCTGGCGTGATCCGTCGGCGCTCGATGCGCAGCGGTGGGGGACTGCTGGGCATCGTCCTCGGATTGTCGTCGGTCGTCGCCTGTGGACCCGACGGCGATCCCAGCGCGCCGGTGCACGCCAGGACCCCGCCGGTAGAGGCGTCGCCCCGGTCCCTCGATCGATCTGTCGGCACCGCGCTCCCGGGGCGTCCGTCCCCAGCCTGTCGGACCGGAACGTCGATCGACGCCGGTGTGCACACCCGGAGGTGGCAGGAGGTCGACCGTCAGGTGATCGTGCACCTACCGGAACCGCAGGTGGCCGTCACCGGCCCGCCACCGGTCGTGTTCAGCCTGCACGGGTCGGCCGCCAGCGCTGCGAGCCACGATGCATTCCTTCCCTTCTCCACACCCGCAGCCGAACGGGGCTATGTGGTGTTGATCCCTGAGGGCATGCCACCCAGCGACGAGGTGCCGTTGCAGGTGTGGGAGCTGTTCCCCGGGATCTACCCCGACGACCCGGGATACCTGGCGTCGCTCGTCGACTGGATCGGATCGGCCACCTGTGTCGACCTCGATCGTGTCTATGCCGCCGGGTTCTCCAACGGCTCGACGATGACCAACGTGCTGGCGTGCCACGCCGGTGGACGGTTCCGCGCCATCGGGGCGGTCGCCGCGCACCGGTTCCCCATCGTCTGCCCGTCGGGGCCGGTCTCGGTGCTCGGCATCCACGGCACCGCAGACTCGATCGTGCCCTACCTGGGTGGACCACTGCTGCGCCGCCCCGACATCGTGATGCCACCGGTCGAGGAGACCTTCGACGCCTGGGCCGAGGTCGGTGGTTGCGACGTGGACCCGCGCTCCAGCGCGATCCCCGGCGGGGTGGTCCGTCGCGACTGGGACGGGTGCGAGGCCGGCACCGACGTGGTGCTCTACAGCATCATCGGCGGTGGCCACGCATGGCCCAGGGCCGACGACCCGCTCGCCCCGGCCGAGATCGACGCCACGACCCTGATCCTCGACTTCTTCGACGCCAACTGAGCCGCCCCCGCTGATCGCACGCCACGTCCGCCACGTGGGCCAGAGGGATCTCACCGGTAGCCTCGGCAGTGATGTCACGGATGCCTCCACGACGTCGCGCCGGGCGGACGGATGCGGCACCGCCCACCCCCGCCACGCTGGTCGACAAGATCTGGGCATCCCACCTGGCCGCCTCCCCGTCCGCGGACGACGAACCAGCCCTCCACCACCTGTCCGTCGACCGGATCCTGTTGCACGAGCACCAGGTGGGGCTCGTGGGCCGCGCCCACCAGGGTGCGTGGCGGGTCTCCGAACCGGATCGCATCATCGCCTGCTCGGACCAGCAGTTCCCGACCATCCCCTCCGATGGTGGTCCGCGTCAGGGTGCCCAGCTCATGTCGGCGGTCGAACGTCTCGAGCGCACCAGCGACGCGGTGGGTCTCCCGCTGTTCGGCCCCGGTGACCATCGCGGTGGGATCGTCAACGTCGTCGCCGCCGAGCAGGGCATGGTGCTTCCCGGCAGCCTCGTGGTCGGCGCCGACGCCCACGTCTCGACCCTGGGCGGTCTGGGTGGGCTGGCGCTGGTGATCTCCGATGCCGAAGTGGCCGAGGTGGTCGAGACCGGCACGGTGCGGCGCCCTTGGCCGGGTGTGGTCCGGGTGAGCGTGCCCGGATCGCTGACCAGCGACGCCACCGGCAAGGATCTGGCGCTGTGGCTGCTCGGCCGCGTCGGCTCCGGTGCGGTTGCCGGGCGATTCCTCGAGCTGGTCGGTCCGGTGGTGCGCCGGCTCTCGGTCGAAGCCAGGATGACGCTGTGCAACCTCGCGGTCGAAGCCGGCGCCGCCGCTGTCGTGATCGCCCCCGACCGAATGACCGAGCAGTACCTGGTCGGTCGGCCCTTCGCCCCCATCGGTGCCGCCTGGGACCGAGCGGTCACCGAGTGGGAATCGCTCGGGACCGACCCTGGTGCCGACTTCGACGCCGATCTCGGTCTCCTCGCCGAGGAGGTGCGACCCCACACCACCTGGGGAACCCACATCGACCAGGTGGCACCGCTCGACGGGGCGGTGCCCATGCCCCGGGGCGGCGAGCCGGCCGAGCGCGACCGGCGGGCACTGATCGACCAGGACCTCCAGCCCGGCACCCCCATCGACCAGATCGAGATCGACCAGGTCTTCATCGGCTCGTGCGCCAACGCCCGGGTCGAGGACATCCGAGCCGCGGCCGCCGTCGCCCGAGGCGGGCGGGCGCAGGTGTCGGCCTGGGTGGTGCCCGGGTCGTGGCCGGTCAAGCGCCAGGCCGAGGCCGAAGGGTTGCACCGGATCTTTCTCGACGCGGGGTTCGAGTGGCGAGACCCGGGATGCTCGCTGTGCATCGGCACCAACGGCGACTCGGTGGCACCCGGCGCACGGTTGGCCTCCACCGCGAACCGTCCGGTGCGTGGGCTGGTCGGACCGGGCGCCCGTGTGCACGTCATGAGCCCGGCATCGGCCGCGGCGAGCGCGCTCATCGGTCGCCTCAGCCCGCCGTCTGCTGTCGCCGACTGACCACCGGCCTGGCAGACTCGGCCGATGCAGCTCCCCAAGCAGGGTCGACCCGCCGACGAGGTGTTGGCCGAGCTCGACGAGATGGCCGCCGACGACGTCGACTGGCACGGTGGCCGAGTCTTCAGCTTGGCGTACTTCGCCACCGAGGAGATCTACCGGGTGGCCCGGGCGGCCAACGACCGCTACCTGTCCACCAACGCGCTCAACCTCGGGGCGTTCCCCAGCGTGCGGCGGATGCAATCCGAGGTGGTGGCGGCGGTGTCGGACTGGCTCAACGGCGGAGACGGCGCCGCAGGGTTCATGACCACCGGTGGCACCGAGAGCATCCTCATGGCGGTCAAGGCCGCCCGCGAGCGGGGTCGATCCGAGTGGGGGACGACCGAACCCGAGATGGTGCTGCCCGTGTCGGCCCATGCCGCCTTCGAGAAGGGCGCGCACTACTTCGGGGTTCGGTCGGTGCGGGTGCCGGTGGGCGACGACTTCCGGGCCGACGTCGACGCCATGGAGGCGGCGGTCACCCCCAACACGGTGATGGTGGTCGGCTCGGCCCCCCAGTACCCCCAGGGTGTGATCGACCCGATCGAAGACATCGCCGCTCTGGCCGCCGATCGGGGCATCAACTGCCACGTCGACGCCTGCATGGGTGGGGTCACCCTGCCGTTCCTGCGCCGTCTGGGCGAGGACATCCCCTCGTTCGACTTCGCGGTGCCGGGCGTGACATCGATGTCGATCGACCTGCACAAGTACGGCTACACGGCCAAGGGCGCGTCGGTGATCATCCATCGCGACAAGACCCTGCGCAGCTACCAGGGCTTCGTCACCGACAACTGGACCGGTGGCCTCTATGGCAGCTCCGGGGTGTTGGGCACCAAGAGCGGAGGCCCGATCGCCGCCGCCTGGGCGGTCATGCAACACGTCGGTGAGGACGGCTACCTGCACCTCACCGACATCGCCCGGCGCTCCACGTTGTCGCTACGACGCCAGCTGGAGGCGATCCCCGGCGTCGAGGTGCTGGGCGATACCCCCACCACCCTCATCGCCTTCCGCTTCACCGATGTCGACACCTTCGCCGTCGCCGACGAACTGGGTCGAAGCGGTTGGTACTGCGATCGGCAGGGGCCGCCCGACTCGCTGCACTGCACCGTGCACGCCGGTCACGAGCACACGGTCGGCCCCTTCGCCGAGGCGGTGGCCGCAGCAGGCGAAGCCGTGCGATCGACGCCGTCCCCCGTCGAGGGCGAGGCCGGCGCCTACGGCACGCTGGACTGATCGGGTGGTAGGCCGCCCGGGGCTCGAACCCGGCACCTTGGGATTAAAAGTCCCCTGCTCTACCCGATGAGCTAGCGGCCCGGCGACAGGCTACTTGGCGTCGCCCGCGACCGGGCCGGTGGGAGGGGCGACGAGCTCAGGGCCGATGTCGTCGATCGAGGTGACACCGAGCAGGGCCATGGTGCGGGCCACGTCGTCGGCCAGCGTGCCGAGCACGTGGTCGACCCCCCGCTCGCCCGCGGCGGCCAGTCCCCACAGGTAGGCCCGACCGATCATGGCGGCGTCGGCCCCGAGGGCCAGCGCCTTGACGATGTCGCTTCCCCGTCTGATGCCACCGTCGCAGATGATCTCGACGCGGTCGCCGACCGCGTCGGCAACCGGCGCGACCATGCTGATCGGGCTGGGGGCGGTGTCGAGCTGGCGCCCGCCGTGGTTGGACAGCGCGATGGCATCGATCCCGACGTCGGCGGCGAGCACGGCGTCGGCCACGGTCTGGATCCCCTTGATCACGATCGGTCCGCTCCACGCCGACCGGAGCCAATCGAGGTCGGCCCACGACAGGGTGGGGTCGAACTGCGACGCGATGTAGTCGGCCAGGCTCACCGCCGTCGACCCGTCGCCGACCCCCTGTCCGGCCACGTTGGCAAAGGTGATCGGATCGGAGCGCACGAAGCTCCACGTCCAGCCTGGGTGGAGCGCGCCGTCGACGAGGGTGCCCGGCCCGATCTTGGGTGGCAGGGAGAACCCTCGCCGCACGTCGCGCTCGCGCCGTCCGGGAACCGCGGTGTCGACGGTGAGGACGATGGCCTCATAGCCGCTGTCGGCAGCCCGGGACAGCAGTTCGGTGACCAGCGCACGGTCGCGCCAGACATAGACCTGGAACCACAGCGGTCCGGCGCTGGTGCCCGCGACCTCCTCGATCGAGCGGGTCGCCAGCGTCGACAGCGTGTAGGGAAGCCGGGCGCGCGCCGCCGCTCGCGCCACCGCCAGTTCTCCCTCGGGGTCGGCGATCCGGGTGAAGCCGGTCGGTGACAGGACCAGCGGCAGTGGTAGCGACCGCCCCAGCAGCTCGGTCGAGGTGTCGACCGAGCTCACGTCGCGCAGCACCCGGGGACGAAGGCCGACCGACGCGAAGTCGCCGGTGTTCGCGGCCAGGGTGCGTTCGTCCTCGGCTCCGCCGTCGAGGTAGTCGAAGATGCCCCGCGGCAGGCGGCGGCGCGCCACTCGGCGCAGATCGGTGACCGATGCGGCCCGATTCAGGCGCCTGGTGGTGGGATCTGACTCGACCGGGGCGAAGCGGGCCACCGATCTGATGGTCTCGACCATGTCGCGCAGCACGGGCCGAACCTACCGCGCCCGCGTGCACCCGACCCGAGGTCGCGCGGTCCCGCTGCCCGGAACAGTGGAACCGGGCAGCGGGAAGCTCGACGGGCTCAGGCCGCAGCGGGGGCGTTCGAGTCCGGCAGATGGTCGGCCAGCTCGGCGAGACGCATCCACAGCGACGCGATCTCGTCGTCGTAGCCGGACGCTTCGTCGGCCCAGCCCTGTTCGGCTGCTGCCTCTCGCTGGGCCTCCAGCTCGATGATCTGCAGCTCGATGCCGGTGGCGGCGAACTCGGGACAGACGTAGGTCTTCATGGCCTGATGGCTACCCGGCCCGGAGTGGCCCAAACGTGACGATCGTGTTGCGGACGGGTGAGCCCCGAGCGAGGGCCCGTCGATGCCGAACACGGGTAGCGTGGTGCCACCGCACGATGGCGGCCGGGAGGTGCAGCGGTGGCGACCAAGCAGCGGGTGTCCCTCGACGACGCGGCGTGGCTGCACATGGACGGCGTCGACAACCCGATGGTGGTCAACACCCTGGCCATCCTCGACGGCCGCCCCGACTGGACGCGGTTCGTCGAGCGGTTCGCCGACCGTGTCGTCGGGGTCTTCCCACGCTTCGGGCAGCGCGTGATCCAGGAACCACCCACGCTCGGCAACCTCGGTGGGCCGCACTGGGAGGACGATCCCGACTTCTCGCTCGATCACCACCTCGAACGGGTCCACCTCGGTGGCGACGACTTCGACGCCTCGTTGCGGAACCACCTCGGTCCCGAGGCCGCCACCCTGCTCGATCCCGAGCGCCCCCGCTGGAAGTTGCAGCTCATCGACGGCGCTGGTGGTCGGTCCGCTGTTCTGCTCCGCAGCCACCACTCGATGGCCGACGGTCTGGCGCTGGTCCAGGTGCTGCTGGCCATGGCCGATCGCCCCGGCAGCGATGCATCCCACCGCGGGCAGATGCCGGTGGAGGGCTCCGACCGGGGCCGCAGCGCCAGCCCACGTGGGTTCGGCGCTCCCGACGCGCTCGCGGCGTTCGCCAACCCGACACGACTGCTCGATGCCGCCGGCGAGGCGCGTGCCAACCTGAAGGTGTACCGCAAGCTGGCGATGCTCGCCGACCAGAAGAACGCGATGCGGGCACCCCTGACGGGCGCCAAGCAGCTGGGGTGGTCGAACGCCGTCGACCTCGACGGCGTGAAGATGGTCTCCAACGCAACCGGTGCGACGGTCAACGACGTGGCCCTGGCCGTCCTCGCCGGAGCCCTCTACCGCTACTTCGAGCAGCACGGTTCGATCCCCTACCGGGTGGGGGTGACGATCCCGTTCAACCTCCGCGACCTCGACGCGCCGCTCGATCCGGCGCTGGGCAACCAGCTCGGCCTGGTGTTCGTCAACCTGCCCGTCGGCATCGCCGAGCCGCGGGCCCGGCTCGACCACATCCGACGCCGGATGGCCAAGATCAAGGCGTCACCCGAGGGCGAAGTGGTGCGAGCAGGCATGGCCATGGTCGGGGCCGTCCCCGCTCGTGGCATGGCCAAGGCGTGGATGGAGCTCTTCACCGGCAAGTGCACGGCGATCATCACCAACATCGTCGGGCCCCAGGCTCCGATCAGCCTCGGTGGGGTGCCGGTGCAGGACTTCATGCTGTGGGTGCCGACATCGGGGTCGATCGGTGTCGGTCTCAGCATCGTCACCTATGACGACCGGCTCCGGTTCGGGGTGCAGGTCGACGAGGGGGTGGTCACCGACCTCGACCGGTTGCTCGAGGCCATCACCGTCGAGCTGGCAGACCTCGACCGGTTCGTCCTCACCAGCCGCACGGCCTGACCGGGCGGGCGTCCCCCGCGGGTCGGTTGGCGACCCCTCGTGTGGCTCGACTGGCCAGCTAGGTTGACGATCTAGCTAGTTAGAGTGAGCATCTAGTCGTGGCTACCGACTCCGACGACCTCCCTGCCCGCTGGCTCAAGGGCCTCATCGAAGCGTGTGTGCTGTCGATCCTGCGCACCGGCCCGGCGTATGGGTACGAGATCGCCCGGCGGTTCGAGGTGCTCGGCCTGCCAAAGCCCAAGGGCGGCACGCTCTATCCGATCCTCGCCCGTCACGAGCGCGACGGACTGGTCGAACCCACATGGGTCGAGGGTGACGGCGGGCCCGGGCGCAAGTACTACCTGCTCACGCCCGCCGGGCAGCGTCATGTCGAGATGATCACCCACGAGTGGCAACGGTTCGGACCGCGGGTCTCGGAGTTGCTGTCGGTGCCGGTGGTCCGCAAGGAGCCTGCATGAGATCCGAGCCTGCCTCCCCGCCACCGGCTGATGCTGCTGATTCGATGCGTCGACGGCGGATCTACTTCGAGCAGCTGACCAAGACCCTCATCGCCTCTGGTGTCGACGGGGACAGGGTCGGTCGCCTGGTGGCCGAGCTCGATCGTCACCTCGCCGACGCCGATGCCGACCCGGTCGAGGAGCTGGGTCCCGTGGGCGAGCTGGCAGCATCGCTTCGCGGGGCCCTCGGACCCAGCAGACTCGTCTCCCACCTCCTCGGTTCGCTCGTCTTCGGAGTGTCCTTTGCCCTGGCCCTGGGCACAGCGTTGCCGCTGTTGTTGCCGCGCCCCGATGCTGACGGCTCCGGGATCTGGCTGGGGTTGGTCATCTACATGGGCGCGTTCTCGGTGGGCGTCGCGCTGCTGTGGGGGGTAGGCGGGGGGTCGTTGCGCGGCCGGCGCACCTTCGAGGTCCCCAAACCCTGGTTCGTGGTCTTCGCCGTGGCCACCGCCGCCGTCTTCATCATGACCCAGGACCTCGTGTGGGAGGTGTCGACGTCGACGGCCGTGGTGATCCTGGTGACCTCGGTCCCCGTCGCCGCCGCTGCCTTGCTCTGGTCGATTCGACGCACGCGAGTGCGGATCCCCGGCAACGCGACCCACCTGCGGAACCTCGGGTGGGGGCCGCTCGGACGCTGATCGGTCGTGCTACACACGTGACCATGACGAACGGGCGGAACCAACGGCGACGGTTGCGGCTGTCCACCGTGTTCATCGGCGTGGTGGCCGCGCTCGCACTCGGAGCGTGCGCGAATGACGACGAGGCGACCGGATCAGACGACGCTTCATCGCCGGCACTCGATGAGCAAGCCGGTGTCGAGGAGTTCTGTGCAGAGTTCGATGGTTTGGCCGGCGAGCGGCCCGAGTCCTACGTGGGCTCCGACGAGCACATCTCCGACGTCGAGCGCTTGCTGGCCGTGTCGCCCCCCGACATCCGGTCGGAGGTGGGACGCTACCGCGACTTCCTCGCCTCAGGCGCGGTGAGTTCCGACGATCCCGACTCCAACCTGTTCGACAACTGGCCTGCCGAGGTGCAGGCCGACATCACCGCGGTCCAGGACTACCGAGACGGCAACTGCTGACCCGTCCCACGGGGCCGGTGCACCGGGCACGCGGCCAGCAACTCGCTCGTCGCGGGTGGCAGCCACAGCCCTCGACGACGCGCCGTCAACGGGCTCGAGGACGGTATCTCGACCGGGCTTCCACACTCGGGGCACTGGTGGGTCTCGAATTGCGGCGATGGTGGCGTGACTTCCCAGAGCCACCTCCACAGCCTTCTGAGTCGCCCCGCCACCGCGCGTGCCGCCGTTCGATCAGGCGGCGATGAGGGCGGTGCCGAAT
>JBKGZW010000056.1:0-16266 GCA_046543225.1 Acidimicrobiales bacterium | reverse complement strand
GACCTTAGATGTCACACCCCCTCCATAGGGTTCGTCCATGGGGCATCACCCGCCCGGACCACCCGGTCATGGAGGATTGTGGTCATGAAGTTGTTGCACTGCGCCGACCTGCACATCGACAGTCCCATGGTCGGTCTCACCCGCTACGAGGGTGCACCCGTCGAGCGGATGCGCTCGGCGACCCGTCGCGCGGTCGAGAACCTGGTGCAGCTGGCCCTCGACCGCGGGGTCGACGTCGTCCTCGTCGGGGGCGACATCTTCGACGGTCGCTGGAAGGACGCCAACACCGGTCTGTGGTGGAACCGCCAGCTCGGTCGTCTGGTCGACTCGGGCATCGAGGTGTTCGTCGTCCACGGGAACCACGACGCCGACTCGGTCATCACCCAGCGCATCCAACCCCCTCCCGGGGTGCACGTCTTCGGCGTCGACGGGCCCAGCACCGTCGTGTCCGACGATCTGCCCCTCGCTGTCCACGGCCAGAGCTATGCCACCGCTGCCACCACCACCGACCTCGCCGCCGGCTACCCGGTCCCGGTCCAGGGGGTGGTCAACGTCGGGCTGTTGCACACCTCACTCGACGGTCGCGAGGGCCATGCCCACTATGCGCCATGCACCCCCGGCGCGCTCGCCGCCAAGGGGTACGCGTTGTGGGCACTGGGTCACGTGCACGCCCGCGAGCATCTCGAGGTCGACGGCTCCCACCTCCTCTTTCCCGGCAACACCCAGGGTCGCCACGCCCGCGAGCCGGGCGAGAAGACGGTGAGCATCATCGACACCGACGGTGAGGCCGTGCGGTCGATCGAGCACGTGCCCGTCGACGTGGTCCGGTGGGCCCGGGTGATGGTCGACCGCGGTGGTCTCGACGATCTCGATGCCATGGCCGCGGCGGTGGTCGATCGGGTCGTCGACGAGTGGGAGCAGGCGGGACGACCGCTGGCGGTGCGGGTCGAGCTCGCCGGCGACGGATCGCATCCTCACATCGAGCACCTCCGCACCCAGATCGTGGCCGACCTCGCTCACCGCTCCGACGGCGACATCTGGCTCGAGAAGCTCGCCGTGCGAACGAGCCTGCTGGGCGAACCACCAGCGATCTCCAGCGAGGCGATCGCCGCCGTCGTCGGTTCGGTCGATGCTGCGGCCACCGACGACGACGCGGTGGCGCACCTCGCCGAGCTGCTGTCACCGCTGCAACAGCGGGTCAGCGGTGCGCTGGCGCGGATGTCCGACGACGAGGTGCCGTCGTCGCTCACCAGCCCCGCGGTGGTCCGCCGCTACCTTCCCGCCGCGCGTGAGCGGCTCGTCGCCCACCTCGAGGGGCGGGGCTGATGCGCCTCGAGACGCTGACCCTCGAGCACTTCGGGCACCTCCGCGGCCATCGGGTCGCGCTGGGCACGGCACCGGGAGCGCTCAGGTTCGTGGTCGGGCCCAACGAGGCCGGCAAATCCACGATCCGGGCGGGGGTGCGGGCCGCCCTGTTCGGGGTCACCGGGGCCTCGGTCCAGGGCACGCCCAAGGCAGCGGTGCAGCTCCGGCTCGACTACACCTCCGGGCTCGGCGATCCCGGCCAACTCGTCCGCCACGGGGGGCGCGAACCACGCGACGCGCACGGTCGGGTCATCGATGCCGACGAGCTCGCCAAGCTGCTCGAGGTCACCCCCGAGCTGTTCGACACCCTGTTCAGCCTGGGGCACCACGAACTGCGGGCCTACGGGTCACAGCTGCTCCAAGCCGACGGTTCGCTCGGCGCGATCCTCTTCGGCGCCGCGCTGGGAGGTCGAGCCGTCCACGACACCCTCGACGCGCTCCAGCGTGGCTACGAGGCCCTGTTCGCCCCCAAGGCGAAGCGGCGCAGGATCAACGAGCTGTTGGCCGACCTCCGCGAGGCCGAGACCGAGCTCGAGGCGGTGGCGGTCTCGGCCGACACCTGGGCCGAGCTCACCGGTCAGCGGCGACACGCCCTCGACCGCCTCGATGAGCTTCGTCGGGCCAAGCGAGCGGTCGCCGCCGAGCGCCAGGACATCCAGCGGCTGCGCACCATCGCGCCGCTGCTGGTCAAGCGAGCCGGGCTCGAGCACCAACTCGCCGCCCTCCTGGCTGCCGGTCCGGTCGCGACCTCGGTCCAGGCCCGGGCCATCGATGCCGCGCTCGACGGCCGGGTCGGGGCGGTGACCCGCATCGACGAGCTGCGCGCCGAGGTCGACGGTGTCCGCCGCCGGCACGACGAGGTGCCCGCCGACGACTCGGCGCTCGGGGTCGAGGCCGAGATCGAGCACCTGGCCGAGCGCCTCACCCAGCTGCGCACCGACCTGGCCGACATCGACCGACTCGACCGCGCCCTCGCCGACGCTCCCAGCGCGAGCGACCTCCGGGTGCTCCGCGAGGCGATGACCGACACCGAGGGTGCTGCCGGGGCCCTCGATGGCCTCGACGAGGCCGACCGGCGCCTGGCCAGCCTCGACGCCGACATCGCCACCCGCCTCACGCGCCTCGGGCTCGCGGCGAGCGATCGCGACGAGGTGCTCACTCTCGACGTCCCCAGCCAGGCCGCCATCGACGCGGCCCGCTCCGGCGACGAACGGCGTCGGGCACAGCGCCAGCACCTCCTCGCCCAGCTCGACGAGACTCGCCGGCAGGTCGACGCCACCACCGCGCAGCTCACCGAGCTGCGCGCCGGCGGCGACGTTCCCAGCATCGAGCACCTCCACGGCGTCCGCGCCGAGCGCGACCAGGCGTGGGCGCTGGCCAGGGCCCGCCTCGTCGGCGAGGCCCATCCCGACGACGACCCCGCCCGCAGCTCCCAGGAGGTGGCCGACCTGGTCGCCGGCCGGATCGCGGCGGGCGATGCCGTGGTCGACGACCTCTTGGCCGACACCGATCGGGCCACCCAGCTGGGCGCGCTGCAGGCCACCGAGGCCCGCCTGCGCTCGGAGGCCGCGCGCCTCGAAGGCGACCTCGACACCCTCGACTCCGAAGGCCGCGAGGCTGCTCGCTCGTGGACCGGTCTGTGGCGGCTGGTGGGTTCGGTCCCGGAGGATCCGGGCGAGGGTGTGGCGTGGCGCAGCGAGTGGGTCAAGGTCTGCGAGCTCATCGCCTCCTGGCACCAGGTCGCGGCCGACGCCCGCACCCGTCGCGACGCGGTGAGCGCTGCCGCCGAGCGGATCCGCGTCGCGCTGGCCGGCATCGGCGAGACGGTGGGGCCCGACGCCGCGCTGCCCTCGTTGCGTGCCCGGGCCCACGAGCTGCTCACCGCGGCCGACGAACGGCGAGCCGACGAGGCCCGCCTGGGGGAGGCCAAACACCGGGTCGCCGAGGTCGGCGAACGGCTCGAACCGCTGCTGCCACTGCTCGGATCGGCCGCCCACCACCGAGCTGACGACGCCATCGCCGCGCTGCGCGACCTCCGTGACCGCCAACGTCATGATCGCCAGCTGCGTGACGACCTCTCGTCGCGACTCGAGCAGCTCGGCGAACAGCTGCAGGTGACCGGTGCCGAACACGACCGCCATCAGCACGAGCTCGACGAGTTGGCCCGCCAGCTCGGCGTCGACGCGGACGCCCTCCCCACGGTCCGTGAGCGCTCGGCGCAGGTCGTCGAGCTGCGCCGTCAGCTCGACGACAACGAGGCGCTGGTCGTCGAGTCGGGTGGTGGCCTCGGTCTCGAAGAGCTGGTCGATCGGAGCCGTGCCGCCGGTGACGACGCCGCGCTCGCAGGGCGCTTGGCCGACCTCGACGAGCAGCTGCACCGGCACGACGCCGACATCGAACGGTTCAGCCACCAGCTCGGCCAGCTCGAGGTCGACCTCGACCGGATCGACGGGGGCGATGCCGCGACCGACATCGAGGCCCGTCGACAGGAGATCCTCGCCGAGCTGGGCGAAGCCGTCGAGGAGTACACGGTGCTCCGGGTCGCCCACGGCCTGCTCGAACGGGTGGTTGCCGACGCAGGGTCGGGTCGACACGACCAGCTGTTGGCCCGCGCCAGCCACTACTTCGCCGTGCTCACCAACGGTTCCTACACCGGGCTCGAGGTCGAGGCCCACGGCGACCAGAACCACGCCGTCGCGCTCCGAGCCGACGGTTCGCGCCTCTATCCCGCTGCCCTGTCCGACGGCACCCTCGACCAGCTGTGGTTGGCGCTTCGGTTGGCGGGCATCGAGCACCACCTCGACTCCCTCGGGCCCGTCCCGGTCGTCGTCGACGATGTGCTCGTGCACTTCGACGACCACCGCAGCTCCGCTGCGCTCGAGGCGCTGGGCGAGCTCGCCCAGCACACCCAGGTCGTCGTGCTCACCCACCATCCCCACACCGTCGAGCTTGCCCGGGCTTGCCTCGGTGACGACCGGGTGGCGGTCACCGAGCTGGCCTCGCGATCGGCCGAGGCGCCGGCCACGGTCACCTACATCGGTCGGGCCGACGCTGCCGCGTCCTCACCGCCACCGGTGCCTGCTCCGCCGCCCGGCGCCCCGGCGGCGCGCCGAACGGGGAGCGACGACCCCTCGGCGGCACGGCCCCCGGATCTCGCCGACGACGACCGCGACCGCGTCGCCCGGGCACTCTCCACGACCGAGTGGCGGGCCAAATCCGAGGTCCTCGAGCTCAGCGGCGTCCACGAGCGCCGGTGGGGAGCCCTCATCAGGTCCCTCGTCGACGACGGCGTGGCGGAACAGGACGGGATCAAGCGAGGCGCGAGGTATCGGTTGGTGGCGACCGGCGATCAGTCGAGCGAGAACGGTGGGTAGTCGTCATAGAGAAGAGAGCCGTAGGCGGTCACCCGTGCACCCACACGCATCACGGCCACGAGGTAATCGCGCAGCCCGTCGGGCCAGCGGCCGGTGAAGAGCACGACGAAGAACCCGACGAAGGCCACCACGTAGCCCACGAGGATCACCAGCGCGAGGAAGATGGCGATGGGGATCACCCAGATGAACCGCAGAGCGACGGTGAGGCGATTGCGGTCGGTCAGCTGCGGCCGGATCGTGACCGACAGCGGGTCTCCTCCTGGTTCGGCCTCGGTCATCGAGAAGTCGAAGGCGGGATACGGCTCGCGCAGCCACAACATGTAGCTGTAGGCGCGTGCCTGGTACCGGATCACCAAGCACTGGATCTTGGCGAGCGCGTCGGGGAGCTCGCCGGTGAAGACGATGATGAACCAGCTGACGAGCGCCACCACGCTGCCGAGCGAGCTGAGCGCGCTGGCGATGAGCAGGTGGGGGATCACCAGCAGCCAGTGCACCAGCGGTCGCCAGTTGGCGACCTCGAGGGGAGCGTCGAGCTGCAGATCGGTGCGCGGTTCCATCGACCACCTCCAGGTGTCGCGGCGAACGTTAGCCGCTCACCTGATCTGACCGGCCGGGATCATCGTCGACGCCGGTCGGGGTGGTGCTCGCCGGCACCGGTGTCGCCCACACCCATCGGTTGCGACCTTCGCGCTTGGCTTGGTAGAGGGCGTCGTCGGCCCTGCGGATGGTGGTGTGGGCATCGCCGGTGTGGTGGGCGATGCCGGCCGAGAACGTGATGCTCAGTGGTCGTGATGCGGTCCATTCGGCCCGGAGCCGGTGCAGGAACGCGTCGGCTCCCACTGGCGGTGCGACCACCACCATGAACTCCTCGCCTCCGAAGCGGCCGACCAGGTCGCGTGCCCGTACCGTCGACATCAGCACCGAGCCGAACGCCCGGAGCACGTCGTCGCCGACCTCGTGGCCCAACGTGTCGTTGACCTCCTTGAACTCGTCGAGGTCGATCATGATCACGGTGTCGTCGCCTTCGAGCCGTCCGAGGGCCCGGGTGAGGATGCGCCGGTTCGGAAGCCCGGTCAACAGGTCGGTCGTCGCCGCCTCGGTGAGGCGCTGGGTGCGTGACGCCAGCTCGATCGCCCGATGGGCGTCGAGCAGGAACCTCGCCAGGTACCGGTCGAGCGCGGTGCGGGCGGTGCTACTCGCGGGTGCGGCGGGCAGCAGTGGTTCGCCGTCGCCGAAGGAGATGTCGGCCGGGATCGAGTCGGGATGCTCCGCGCTGGCGGGTACGACCTCGCCACCGAGGCCGTACACCAGATCTGCGGCAACCTGGCGGGCATCGGAGGCCGAGTCGACCCACAGCAGGGCGCGGGTCGCGTCGAACACCGCGGCGGGCACCGCGTCCTGTCTCGGTTCGGGGACTTCCACGTCGTCGGTCACGGCGCCTCATCACTGTCCTGGCGGCTCGGCCGGTACAGGGCCGACGTGACACCCACACGGTATCTGCCTGGTGTCTGATCGGCAGTGGTGGCCTGCAGATGTGGCCATCGCCGGATGTGTTGCTCAGGAGCGCGAGAGCACTGCCTGGAGCTGCCGGACGACGATGTCGTCGCTGGTGGTGACCGAGATGGGATCGACGGTGTAGGGCCCGCCGCCGTCGTACCAGTAGCGGACTCCCAGGCGGAGCTCCGCGGCGACCTCGTAGCCGCCGTCGGGTTCAGCGGGGCTGGTGGAGCGGTGGGTGTACACGTGCTGGATGGTGGACTCCTCCGGGTAGGCGACACCGAGATCGCCGGACTCGGCGGGGGAGCCGTCTCCGAAGGTCCAGTCGACCCGCTCGAGGGTGAGCTCGAGGTCGACGGCGTCTCCCCACGGGGCGGTGACGGTGGTGGTGATGGGGGAGCCGTCCCAGCCGTCGAGCCAGAACCAGGTGGGGAGCCCGACGAGGATGTTGGCCGGGGGGTTGACCTCCAGCGCCAGTCCGGGGGCGAGGACCTCTTCGGCGTAGCGCTGGGCCTCGGCACGTGCGGACACGTCGGCGTCGGGCACCCAGAAGTCGCCGTCGATGCCGTTGGGGTTGCAGGTGACCCGCACGGGGATGGCGCCCTCGATGACGTCGGTGGCGATGTGGATCTCCTCGAGGACCGGGATCCTCGTCACCGTCATCTCGCAGTCCCGTTCCGACGACCCGCCGCCGGCACCGCTGCCCGAGACCCACCGCCCATCGACCAGCACCACCCCCACCGACGACCCCCCAGAGGTGACTGTGTGGTGCTCGTGGTCGTTTCCCCCAATGCCAAGTGAGGCGAACGCCGGGGAGCCGGTAGCGAGTAGGACTGCTATGCCGAATCCGAGAACGTGTGCACCACGACGTAGGTAACCCACCAGCGCCCTTCCTCCTTCTGCATTTCGAACTCGTGTAGGACCTCCTCACCGGTTGGCTCCGAGATCGACTCGCCGGTTGCTGCGTCGACCTCGACCATGTGGTTCCGGAATCCGTCCATCACAATGGCTCGGTCGTCACCGAAGACGGTGATCTCGTAGTTGTGAGTCACATGACCGCCACCGCGGATGCCCTCGTCAACGAAGGACTCGATCTCGTCGACGCGCATAGGGAGCGCCTCACCCGCATAGACGAGATGGAGCTGGTCGGTCCGGCCTGTACGCAGGGCATCCATCAGCACCTCCCAGTGGAAGAGGTACGCCTGCTCGACCTGGTCGCGGAGGGGGAGATCGGGGTCGGCGATGAGGGGTTCGAACACCTGCGCATCGGGATCGACCGTGGTGGTCGTCGTCGACGTGGTGGTGCTGGTCGAGGTGGAGGTGCTGGTGGTGGTCTCGTTGGGCCCATCGGCCCGCTGCTGAGCTTGCTCAGCAGGGGCCGACGAACACCCACCCGCCAGGGATCCCGCCGCCACCAAGACCGCGATGACTCTCGAGATGCGCCGCCGTCCGCCGCTTCGCATGGCGACACGGTAGGTCAACGTGCGCACGAGCACAAGAGGCCGTGTCGATCATTTTCAGTACAGCGTACAGTCGTATGATCTAGCCGGTGGAGCAGCGAGCGTTCAGGTGGCCGGTCGGAGGTAGAGGTAGTAGATCGTGCATCCCTCGGTGGCACGGGCATCGGTGTTGTGCTCGACCCCGGCGGGGACGTGCACGTAGGACCCGGGCCCAACGATCTGGCCGAGCATCTCGGCCTCGCCGGAAAGCACCCAGATGTGGTGGTGGTTCAGGCGGTGGGTGTGGGCCCCGAGCTCATGGCCGGCCGCCACCGTGAGCACCCCGGCCATCGAGGTGCCGTCCTGCCACAGCACGCGGTGGCTGACGCCTTCGAGGTCGCCGAGGGGCACGACGGGGAGCTGGTCGATCTCGGCGGGGGAGAGCACGGTCGGTTGGACGGTCAGGTCGGGTTCCACGCCTCCACCATGAGGCCACGGCGACGATCGGGAAAGGGGCGAATGTCCCGAATCCTCAGGCTTGGTCGGCGTGCTCGGTGGGTTCGGCCTCGTCGGCGGGTCCGGTGAGTGCCACGACGGCGTGGTCGACGTCGGGATGGACGCGGTCGCCGAGGCGTTGGTAGAGACCGGCACGCATCAACACGTCGCGGACGGGCCCCTTCACCGAGGCCAGATGCACGACGACGCCCTTGGACCCCAACTCGGTGATGAGCTCGTCGAGGGCCTCCACCGCCGAGGTGTCGATGTCGTTGACCCCGGAGGCGTCGATCACCACCGCGTCGAGCCCTGGTGGAGCCTCCTCCACCAGCCTGGCGACCCGGCGCTTCATGAACTCGACGTTGAGGTGCGACAGCGAGACGTCGAAGCGGATCACCTCGATGCCGGGAATCCGCTGGGCGTCGGGGAACCGCTCGAGGTTGCGGTAGATCCCGGTGCCCGGGAGCTGCCCCAGGACTGCGGTGTGAGGGGCCATCATGCGGGCGGCGACCACCACGAGCGACGCCGCCACCGCGACGGCGATGCCGAGCTCGATGCCCAGGGCGAGGGTGGCCACGAAGGCGACGCTCATGGTGATGAGGTCGCTGGTCTTGACGGCGCGGACGTGGCGCATCTCGCGGATGTCGACGAGCTTGGCCACCGCCACCAGGACGATGGCGCCGAGGGTGGCCGCGGGCAGCTGGCGGAACAGGGGGGTGAAGGCGACGATCACCAGGAGCACGATGGCAGCGGCGATGATCCCCGCGAGCTTGGTCCTGGCCCCGGCGTCGGCGTTCACCGCGGTGCGGCTGAACCCACCGGTCACCGGGTACCCGCCGGCGAGCCCCGCGCCGATGTTGGCCAGGCCGAGGCCGAACAGCTCCCGGTTCGAGTCGAGCTCGTAGCGGTTGCGCCGGGCGTAGACCTTGCCGACCGCGATCGACTCCATGAACCCGACCATGGTGATCACCAGCGCGGCCGGCAGCAGCGTGCCGACCAGACCGAGGTCGCTCGGCAGGGTGAGTGGCGGCAGCCCCTGGGGGATCTCGCCCACGACGGCGACGCCACGACCCTGGAGGTCGAACACCACCGACGCCACCGTGGTGACCGCAACGGCGGAGAGGGCGGCCGGTGCCGCCCGCACCCAGCGCTTGAGGGCCACCATCAGCGCGATCGCTCCCGCTCCCACGGTGAAGGTCAACAGGTGGGTCGAGGGGGCGACCTGGACCAACTCCCACACCCGGTCGTGGAAGTGGTGGGTGCGGGGGACCGACACCCCGAGCACGTGCTTGACCTGGCTGGCGCCGATGATCAGCGCGGCCGCGGTGGTGAAACCGACCAGCACCGGGTGCGAGAGCAGTCGCACGAGGAACCCGAGCCGACCAGCCCCCAGCACCAGGTGGACCGCTCCGACCAGCAGCGCCAGGGTCGCCGCCGCGCTCACGTAGCCGGCCGTGCCCTCCTGGGCGACGGTTCCCAGCGCGGACGCGGTCAGCAGCGAGACGATCGCCACCGGCCCGACCGCCAGCTGGCGGGAGGTGCCGATCACGGCGTAGAGCATCAACGGCACCGTCGAGGCGTAGAGGCCGACCTCGGGCGGCAGTCCGGCCAGCAGTGCGTAGGCCATGGCCTGGGGCACCAGCATGGCCGCGACGGTGAGACCGGCGACGAGGTCGGCGGTGAGGATGCTGCGCTCGGGGAGGGTGGGGATCGTGGGTCGCACGGGCTGCTCCTGACGAGGTGGTCTGGAGCGATCATAGCGAATGTCCGTACAAATGGCCAGATACGGGGTGGGGTATCTGTCACATACCCCTGGGGGTAGTTGACGTTTGCTCCGAATGTCCGTACATTGGCAGCCATGCCCAGCCCCACCACCGCCCCGACCACGACCTGGAGCGACCTGCGAGCCGCCTCGGACCGTGCGTCGGGCCCCACCGCGACGGCGATACCCGAACACCGCCCCCGCGCCGCGGTGCTCACCTGCTCCGATGCGCGGGTGTCACCCGCCCGCCTCTTCGACCTCCCGGACGGTTCCCTGTTCGTGGTGAGGGTGGCCGGCAACACCGCCACCCCCGAAGCGGTCGCCAGCCTGACCTACGCCGTCGAGGAGCTCGGGACCGACACGATCGTCGTGCTCGGCCACTCCCACTGCGGGGCGGTCACCGCTGCGGTCGACGACCGGGTCGACCCGGCGTTGTCGTGTCTGGTCGACCCCATCCGGGCCGCCCTCGACACCGCGCCGGACTGCACCGACCTGCCCTGTGCGGTCGAGCGCAACGTGGCCGCCACCGTCGCTGTCCTGCGGGACGACCCCGGCCCCCTCGGCGCCGCCATCGGTGCCGGACGAGCCACGGTGCACGGTGCGGTGCTCGACCTCGCCACCTCCGCCCTCTTCGACGTCCCCGACCCCGACCCCGACAACCCCGACCCCGACACCCTCCATCAGATCCCGACCAGCCCCACCAGGAGCGTCACCGCATGACCACCTTCAGTCCCGCCGCCACCGTCGACGCCGACGAGCTCCGCCGGATCCGCCAAGCCGATCCCGAGGTCCGCATCCTCGACGTCCGCACTCCCGGTGAGTACGAGACCGCCCACATCCAGGGCTCCTACAACGTGCCCCTCGACCAGCTCCCCGAGCACGCCGACGAGCTCGCCGCCCTCGACCACCCCGTGGTGCTGGTCTGTCAGTCCGGCGCTCGGGCCACCAAGGCCATGGAACAGCTCGCCTCGGCCGGCAAGGGCAACATGCGTCTGCTGGTCGGAGGGATCGGTGCATGGCAGGACGCCGGGTGCGACGTGGTCCGCCAGTCCGAACGCTGGAGCCTCGAGCGCCAGGTCCGGCTCGTGGCCGGCAGCATCGTCTTGTTGTCGATCATCGTCAGCGTCTTCGTCCCCGCCGCCCGCTACGTCGCCGGCTTCGTCGGTGCCGGGCTCACCTTCGCGGCGGTCACCAACACCTGTGCCATGGGGATGGTGCTCACCAAGCTTCCCTACAACCGCGGCGCCACCTGCGACGTCGACGCCATCGTCCGCCAGCTCTCCCAGCAAGCCGCCTGAAGAGACGGCACACTGGATCCAGGATCCCGAAGGAGGGACCGCACCATGATCTTCAACCAGTACTACCTCGATTGCCTCTCCCATGCGTCGTACCTGATCGGTGACCCCACCACCGGTCGGGCCGTGGTCGTCGACCCGCAGCGCGACATCTCCGAATACGTCCGTGACGCCGAAGAAGCCGGCCTCGACATCGAGCTCGTGCTCGAGACCCACTTCCACGCCGACTTCCTCTCCGGCCACCTCGAGCTGGCCGACGCGACCGGTGCCGCGATCGGGTTCTCGTCGGTCGCCGAGACCGAGTTCGAGAGCCGCAAGCTGGCCGACGGCGAGCGGATCGAGCTGGGTGAGGTGGTGCTCGAGATCCGCCACACCCCCGGCCACACCCCCGAATCGATCAGCATCGTCATCTTCGAGCACGCGACCGACAGCGTTCCCTACGGAGTGCTCACCGGCGACGCCCTCTTCGTCGGCGACGTCGGACGGCCCGACCTGCTCGCCTCGCTCGGGTTCACGCGCGACGAGCTGGGCGAGATGCTCTACGACAGCCTGCACACCAAGTTGCTCACGCTGCCCGACGACACCCGGGTGTTCCCCGCTCATGGTGCGGGTTCGGCCTGCGGCAAGAACCTGTCCACCGAGCTGTCGTCCACCATCGGCGACCAGCGCAGCACCAACTACGCGCTGATGGCCCCGGACAAGACCACGTTCCTCGAGCTGGTCACCGAGGGTCAACCGCCCGCCCCCGGGTACTTCGCCTACGACGCCGTGCTCAACCGCAAGTCCCGCGAGCTGATGGACGAGACCGAGATGCCTCCGGCACTCGACTGGGACCAGGTGCAGGACGCGCTCGCCGCCGGGGCGGTGCTGGTCGATGGTCGCGAGCCCGAGGAGTTCGCCCGCGGGCACCTGCGAGGCGCCATCAACGTGGGTCTCGAGGGGCGCTACGCCGAGTTCGCCGGATCGATCCTGCCCACCGGCCGCGACATCGTGCTCTTCGTCGATCCCGGCGCCGAGCTCGAGGCGAAGAACCGTCTCGGCCGCATCGGCTTCGACACCGTCGTTGGCACCGTCGCCGAGCCCTACCGGGCCCTGCTCGATCACCGTGATCAGGTGCAGGTCGCCTCACGGCTCACCCCGGTCGGGCTCGAGGATCGTCGCGCCGAGCTGGTCGACATCCAGATCGTCGACGTCCGCAACCCCGGCGAGGTCGCGCTCGGCACCATCCCCGGTTCGGTGGCGATCCCGGTCGGTCAGCTGCCCGACCGCATGGCCGAGCTCGATCCCGTCGCACCCACCGTGGTGTTATGCGCCGGCGGCTACCGCTCGTCGGTGGCGGCCAGCCTGCTGCGCGACAACGGCTTCGCCGATGTCAGCGACCTCATCGGCGGGTACGACGCCTGGGCCACCACCGTCCAGCCAGTGTGAGCCCGTGGATCATCAGGCCTGGAACGACCGCTACCGCCAACGCGAGCTGGTCTGGTCCGCGGGACCGAACCAGTTCGTGGTCGAGCACACGGCCGGGCTGACCCCCGGACGTGCGCTCGATGTGGCTTGCGGCGAGGGACGCAACGCCGTGTGGCTGGCCGAGCAGGGTTGGGACGTGGTCGCCACCGACTTCTCCGACGTTGCCATCGACAAGGCCCGCCAGATCGCCGAGCACCGTGGCGTCACCATCGACCTGCGCGTGGCCGACGCTGTCACCGGCGACGGGTTCCACGCCGACCACGGTGGGGTCGAGCCGTTCGACCTCATCGTGGTCGCCTACCTGCAGCTGCCCGACGACGAGCTGGCCGTCGCCCTCGCCCGGGCCGCGGCCATGCTCGCTCCCGGCGGCACGATCCTGGTCATCGGCCACCACCTCGACAACCTCGAGGAGGGCCACGGTGGGCCCCAGCAGCCCGAGGTGCTCCACGTCCCCGACACGGTGGGAGCCCACCTCACCCGGTCCGATCCCGAGCTCCGGATCGCCCTCGTCGAGCCCGTCCATCGGGTCGTCGACACCGACGACGGGCCCCGCACCGCCATCGACTCGCTCGTCGTCGCCGTCCGTCCCGCTGCCTGATCTCCCGACTCAGCGGGGGTGGTCGCCGGCGGTGAGCACCGCTTGGTAGGTACCGGTCGGCGACCAGTTGGCCACGAAGGTGTACCGGTCGCCCCGCACCAGCGTCTCGCGCCACTCGATCGCCCGCTCGCCGGCGCGGCTCGACCGGCAGATCCGGAACACCGCCGTCTGCTCGTCGATGCCGAGCAACCCCTGCTCGGCAGCGGAGGGCACTTCGGTGTTGATCCATTCGGTGCCCGACGAGGGGCGCACCCCGCAGCGGGCCGACAGCTCGTCGTAGAGCGCGGTGTCGGCGAAGTCGACCGACAGCAGGGGCCGGGCGATCGACGCGGGCAGCCACGCGGTGTCGTGCGCCAGTGGATCGTCGCCGGCGAAGCGCACCCGCTCCAGCCGCACGAGTGGATCGGTCGCACCCAGATCGAGCCGCTCGGCGACCTCTGCATCGGTCACCACCGACAGGTCGAGCACCTCGCTGCGCTGGCGCAGCCCCGACTCCTCGATCGAGCGGTAGAGGCTGTAGATCGCGCCGGTGGCCTGCTCGATGGTGGGGCTGGTGATGAAGGTGCCTCGTCCCCGTTCGCGGCTGATGATGCCCTCGGCGCTGAGGTGTCGCACCGCTTCGCGGACGGTGTGGCGCGACACCCCGTAGTGCGCGGTCAGCTCCAGGTCGGTGGGGAAGGTGTCGCTGAGCTCGCCGGCATCGATGCGACGACGGAGATCGGCCAGGACCTGGGTCCACAGTGGTTCCGAGCCTGACCGGTCGATCGTCACCGCCCCGAATGTAGGGATGGTCGTCCCCGGTGGGCAACCGAGGTCGCGGACTTGCCGCGCTCGCGGGGGCGGCGCATCGTGGAGTCCGACGCCCATCGCAACGACCGGAGCGTGTCATGTCAGAACACCCGGAGCGAGTGTCCCATCCCGTCGCGTCACCGTCGGTCGCGGTGCTGGCCCCCGCGCCGTTGCTCACCATCACCATCGAAGCGGGCGCCGAGCAGGAGGAGGTGCACCTGCACCCCGGAGGCCAGGGGGTGTGGATCGCGCGGCTCCTCGCCAGCCTCGACATCGATGTGGTGCTCTGCGCCTCGTTCGGGGGAGAGAGCGGCAGCGTCGTGCAGGCCCTGGTCGCGCAGTGGGACTTCGACCTGCGGGCGGTCCAGGCTGCAGGGGCGAACGGTGTCTACGTCCACGACCGCCGATCGGGCACCCGCCTTCCCATCGCCGAGACCGACGCGTCGAGGCGCACCCGCCACGAGGTCGACGAGCTCTACGGCACCGCGGTCGTTGCCGGGATCCACGCGGGAACGGTGGTGCTCGGTGGGCCGGAGACCTCGGCGATGGCCCGCGGTGACGTGCCGGAGCTGATCCCCACCGAGGCCTACACGCGCCTGGCCCGCGACCTGCGGGCCAACTCGGTGACGGTGGTGGCCGACCTGTCGGGCCCGACCCTCGACGCCGCCGTCCGCGGTGGGCTCGACCTGGTGAAGGTCAGCGACGAGGACCTCCTCGCCTGCGGAGACGTCGAGGAGACCTCGGTGGACGCGCTGCTCGCCGCAGCCCGTCGTCTCGCCTCCGACGGTGCGGAGGCAGTGGTGGTGACCAGGGCCGAGCGCCCCGCGCTGGTGCTGATCGACGGCACCCCGCACGAGATCCACACGCCACATCTCGACCCGGTCGATCCTCGCGGAGCGGGTGACTCGTTCACCGCGGGCATGGTCTCGGCACTGGCCCGTGGCAGCTCGCTCGCCGACGCGGTCCGGCTCGGGTCCGCCGCGGGGACCCTCAACGTCGCCCGGCGGGGGATGGGCAGCGGCAGCCGCCGCGAGATCGAGTTGTTCGCTCGCCACGTCACCATCACCGAGATGGACCGATGACCCGGGCACTGATCACCAACGACGACGGCATCGACAGCGCGGGGCTCCATGCGCTGGCCCGCTTGGCGCTCGACCTTGGCCTGGACGTGGTGGTGGCGGCGCCGAGCCGGGAGAGCAGCGGCGCCAGTGCATCGCTCGGCGCGGTGGAGGACCACGGCCACATCGTGACCGAGACCCGAGCGATCGAGGGGCTCGAATCGGCGCGGGTGCTGGCGGTGCAGGCCGCCCCGGCGCTGATCGTCCGCGCCGCGACCCATGGCGCATTCGGTCCCGCTCCCGATCTGGTCCTCTCGGGGATCAACCAGGGCGCCAACACCGGCCACGCCGTGCTGCACTCGGGAACGGTGGGTGCTGCCTTCACCGCCCGTGCCTTCGGTCGCCCGGCGCTGGCGGTGTCGCTCGACAGCGGTGGCGACCTGTGGCACTGGGAGACCGCCACCGGCCTCGCCGAGCCACTGGTGCGATGGCTGATGATGCGCCACGACACGCCCGCGGTGCTCAACCTCAACGTGCCCAACGTGGGCGCCGACGCCGTGCGCGGACTCCGCCGGGCGCCGCTGGCGACCTTCGGCGCGGTGCAGACCAAGGTCAGCGAGCGCGGCCACGGGTACGTGCGACTCGAGTACCGCGAGGTCGACGTCACCGCCGAGCCCGACAGCGACGCGGCCCTGCTGGCCCACCGGTGGGCCTGTGTCACCCCCTTGTCGGCGATCTCCGAGGCCGACGACGTCGACCTCGGAGACCTCACTCTGCGGTGAGTGGATCGGTCGGCAGGATCCGGCGTTCGGTGAAGCGGATCACGACCTCGGGGTCGTCGACGAAGCCGTCGAGCCGGGCAGTGACCTCGAGGACGGCCGAGACGACTGCCTCCGGATCCTCGGGCGGGTCCTCACCGGCGAGGTCGAGCACCACCTCGTGGGTCGCGCCGCTATCGGCTTCGGCGAAGCGCACCGCCTCGATCTCCACCTCGTCGCCGGACACCTGACGGGCCGCGGCTGCGACCGCCGAACGGCGATTCCACCCCGACCCGCGTCTCGCTCACGTCGAGATCGACCAGCTCCATCTGGGGTTGACCGTCGAGCCACCCGATGACGGCCTCGGTG
>JBKGZW010000055.1:0-16312 GCA_046543225.1 Acidimicrobiales bacterium | reverse complement strand
TAATCCGCAGGTTCCGGGTTCGAATCCCGGGGGGCGTACGAAATCACATGCGGTCAGGGCCGGGCCGTGGGTAAGACTGCGGTGATGGATGTCGAGCTGCGACCGGTCACCGACGACGAGTTCCCCGAGTTCGCCCGTGTGCTCGAAGGCGCGTTCGGGTTCCACGCCACCAGCGACAACGTGGCCGACATGCGCTCGGTCACCGAGCTCGACCGCACGATCGGCGCGTTCGACGGCCCCGAGATCGTCGCCACCGCGGGCGCCTACAGCTTCGAGCTGACCCTGCCCGGCGGGGCACTCGAGCCCGCCGCCGGGGTCACCTTCGTCGCCGTGCGCGGCACCCATCGACGGCGCGGCCTGCTGCGAGCCCTGATGGAGCACCAGCTCGACGACATCGCCGACCGTGGCGAGTGCCTCGCCCTGCTCACCGCCTCCGAGTCGTCGATCTACCGGCGGTTCGGGTACGGCCCTGCGACCCAGCAGGCCAACTGGACCATCTCCACCGAGGGCACCACCTTGTCGAACCCTCCCCGCGACGCGGGCCGGCTCCGCCTGGTCGACCGGTCGGACGCGGCCACGCTGCTGCCCGGCGTGTACGAGCAGTGCCGGCGCTCGATCCCCGGAGCGGTCGACCGCAGCGACGCCTGGTGGGACGTCTACTTCAAGGATCGTGAGTGGGACCGCGACGGCGCGTCGTCCCGGTTCTACCTCATCCACGAGTCGGCCGCGGGTGAGGTCGACGGCTTCCTGGCCTTCCGCCACCGCCGCGGATCGGAACACAGCCTTCCAACCGGCGTGCTCGTGGTCGACGAGCTCTACGGCCGCGACCCCGAGGTCGAGGCCGCATTGTGGCAGTACGCCCTCGACCACGACCTGGTCGCCACCGTCGAGGCCAAGGGTCGGCCGGTCGACGAGCCGATCCGCTGGCGCCTCGCCGATCCGCGGCGGCTCGTGTGCACCGACGTCGTCGACGCCCTGTGGGTGCGTCCCATGGACGTGGCCAGGGCGCTGGCGGCACGGTCCTATCGCATCCAGGATGCGCTGGTCGTCGAGGTGGTCGACCGAATGCGGCCGGCCAACGACGGCGCCTACCTCGTCGAGGGCGGACCCGACGGTGCCGAAGCCCACCGCACCGACCGCTCCGCCGACCTCTCGATGGATGTCGCCGACCTCGGCACGATCTATCTCGGCGGCGTCACCGCCACCGCGCTGGCCCGCGCCGGCCGCATCGACGAGCGGCTGCCCGGCGCGCTCGCGCGCGCCGACGCCTTCTTCGGCGCCGCTCCCCTGCCCTGGCTCACCACCGGGTTCTGACCCGGGCCACGCACCCGCCCATCGCGCGGTATCGTGCGGACGACGTCGACCGTGCCAGGGGGGAAACACGATGGCCGACCTGAGGACCGAAGCACGCGATTGGATCGCCGAGCACTGGGATCCCGAACAGACCCTCGGCGAGTGGTGGGATGCCCTCGCCCGGGCGGGCCTGGCGTTCCCGCACTGGCCCAAGGGCCATGGAGGTCGGGGACTCACCCGCGAGGACACCCGGGTGGTGAACGAGGAGCTGGCCGCGGCCAAGGCGGTCGCACCCCCCGGGGGCCTCGGCCAGATGATGGGTGGGCCCGTCACGATCGACTTCGGCACCGAGGAACAACAGGACCGGTGGCTCATGCCGCTGGCATCGGGCCAAGAGGGCTGGTGTCAGCTCTTCAGCGAGCCGGGGGCCGGGTCGGACCTGGCCAGCGTGCAGACCCGAGCGGTGCGCGACGGCGACGTGTGGGTGGTGAACGGCCAGAAGGTGTGGACCTCGGGCGCGGTCACCGCCAGCCGCGGGATGCTGGTCGCCCGCACCAACCTCGACGCGCCCAAGCACCGTGGCATCACCTACTTCATCATCGACATGGACCAGCCCGGCATCGAGATCCGCCCGCTCAAGCAGATGAACGGGGGCGCGACGTTCAACGAGGTGTTCTTCACCGATGCCGTGGTCCCCCACGACTGCGTGCTCGGTGGGGTCGACACCGGCTGGCAGGTGGCGGTGGCCACCCTCGCCTACGAGCGCCAAGGGCTGGGGAGCCGCGGCGCGGCCGGCGGGATCGTCGCCGGCACTCCCGGCGCCAAGGCGGGTCACCTCGATCGTCCCATGAGCGAGCTGATCGCCGAGGCCCGCGCCAACCGGGCGGCCATGGAGCGCAGTCAGGCAGCCCGCACCCCACGCGCCATCATCGAGCTGGCCAAGGAGATGGGCAAGGACCAGGACCCGGTGGTGCGCCAGGGGATCGCCGACCTCTACGTCTTCGCCGAGGCGCAGCGCTTCAACGCCATGCGAGCCCGAGCCGCCGCCCAACAGGGGCGCCAGCCCGGACCCGAGGTGTCGATCGCCAAGCTGGCGGCGTCCGAGCAGGGGCGTCGAGCACGCGACCTGAGCATGGCCATCCTCGGCGCCCACGGGACGTTGATGGGCCCCGACGCGCCGCGCGACGCCATGTTCCAGCAGCTGGCCCTGTCGGTGCACTCGTCGTCGATCGCCGGCGGCACCGACGAGATCCAGCGCAACATCATCGGCGAACGAGTGCTGGGACTGCCCAAGGAGCCCCAGGTCGACCGAGACGTCGCGTTCAAGGATCTGGCCGTCGGCACCCGCCGCAGCGGCTCGTAGTCGATCCGTTCAGTCGGCCAGCTCGTCGAGGCTGGCCTGGGCGAGCGAGCACCGTCGCAGCACCTCGTCGGCGAGCCCGACCGCCGCGCCCTCCTGGTCGCCCATCGCCCCGGTCGCATAGCGGACATAGACGCCTTCCATGATGCAGGCGAGGCGCCAGTGGCCGAAGGCCAGGTAGTAGGGCAGGAGGCTGATGTCGCGGCCCGAGCGCTCGGCATAGCGGGCGGCGAGCCCGGCCCGATCGGGGAAGCCGGGAGCGGTGGTCGCGGGACGCATGCCCATGCGTTCCTCGCCACGCTCGGTGTAGTAGATCAACATGGTGCCGAGGTCGGCGAGCGGGTCGCCCAGGGTGCACAGCTCCCAGTCGAGCACCGCGACCAGCGCACCGTCGTCGTCGAACATGGCGTTGTCGAGCCGGTAGTCGCCGTGGGCGATGACCGCCTCCCGCTGTTCGGGCTTGCGGGCGACCAGGGCGTCGTGCACCTCGTGGACCAGCCCCGCCTCGCGGAACACCCCGGCTTCCCTCTCCTGCTCCTGGGAGCCCTGGAACTGGCCGTACCACCGACGCAGCTGGCGGCCGATGTAGTCCTCGCGCTTGCCGAGGTCGCCGAGGCCCACCGCGTCGATGTCAACCTCGTGCAGCGCGACCAGCACGTTGACGAGATCGTCGGCCGCCCGCCGCTGGGTCTCGAGGTCCCACAGCTCCTCGACCTGGTCGGCGGTGTGGAGGATGTGGGCGTCGATGTAGTCCATGACATAGAAGGGAGCACCGTTGACCTCGGGGTCTTCGCAGAACCCCACGGCCTTGGGCACCGGCACCGGCGAGCCGTAGAGGGCGGAGATGATCTTGTGCTCGCGCCCCATGTCGTGGGCGGTCGCCAGCACGTGGCTCACCGGCGGACGGCGCAGCACCATCCGCCTCCCGGCCGCGTCGTCGACCCGGTAGGTGAGGTTCGAGCGTCCCCCGGCGATCAGCTCGAAGGTGAGGGGCGGCACGACCGGTGGCGTGTTGTCCACCATCCACTCGGTGACCTTCTCCCGGTCGATCCCGGCCATCTCGGACATCGTGTGCTCCCCCCGGTAGCGGTCGGACCTCTGTGGCTCCGGACCGTAGTCGCTGCGGCGATCCGGTCGATCAACGGGTGAAGCAGGCCACGACCTCGACGTGGGGCGTGTCGACGAACAGATCGACCAGCTGTGCCCACTCCAAGGTCCAGCCCTGGCCGACCAGCAGGGCCGCATCGCGACCCAGCGCCGCCGCATCACAGCTCACCAACGCCAGGTGATGAGCCCCGGTGGCGTCGACCTTGGCCGCGCCATCGCGGCCCAGACCGGTCCGTGGCGGGTCGGCGACCACGATCTCGGCCGGAGACGGACGCCAGCGCTCGACTCCCACCCTGATCACCTTCGCCTCCTGCCCCTCCAGGTTGTGGCGTGCGTCGGCGACCGCTGCCCGGGACGCCTCGACCGCGACGACCGGGCGGTCCCCTCCGACGGTGGCCGCGAAGAGACCCACGCCGCAGTACAGATCCACCATCGGTGCTCCTGAGGACGCTCCCTCGACGGCGGCAGCGACCGCGTCGACCAGCGCCTCGGCGCCGTCGGGACGGATCTGGAAGAACGAGTCGGCCGAGATCCGGAAGCGGGTGCCGGACACCTCCTCGTGGATCCAGGCCCGGCGCCCCGCAGCCAACTCGTCGGCACCGACCACCAGCACGTCATCGGGAAGGGTCACGTCGCCGGCGGTGGGCGACACCCGGGCCAGGCGCTCGCCGGTACGTGCTCCCGCTCGCAGCACCGCTTCGTCGGCGCCGTCGAAGCGGCCATCGACCAGCATCTCCTCGACCAGCGGATGGGCGACCCGACACGAGTCCACAGCAAGACGCTGGTCACTGCTGGCCATCCGGTAACCACCCCGCTCGTCGATGACGGCGGCGCGGATCGTGGTGCGGAAGGCGGTACCGGCCAGCACGGGTCCCGGTCTCACCGACGGCTGGTCGAGACCGCCGAGCCGGGCCAGCGATTCGGCCACCATGTCGACCTTGGCCAGTCGCTGGGCCGACGGGTCGAGGTGTGCCCATCCGCACCCCCCGCACCCGCGGTCGACGTGGGGGCATCGTGGCTCGATCCGTCCCGGTGCGGGGTCGAGGACCTCGACCAGATCGGCGTGGGCGAACCGCTTCTTGACCGAACGCAGCCGCACCCGGGCCCGCTCCCCCGCCAAGGCGCCGGACACGAAGACGACCCGTCCGTCGGTGTCGCGACCCACGGCGTCGCCCCCCACCGCCACCGCGTGGGTGGACAGCTCGATCTCGGTGCCGACGGTGCTCATCGACCCATCATGGCCTGGCTAGCGTGTCGGGCATGGTCGCCATCCCTGCACGAACGATCGAGATCGTCCCCTCGGTGCTCCCGGCCGACTTCTCCCGACTCGGAGAGGAGTGCACGGCCCTCGAGAAGGCCGGCGTCGACCGCATCCAGTGGGACGTCATGGATGGCCGGTTCGTGCCAAACCTCACCTTCGGTCCCGACGTCATCGCCTCGGTCCGCTCCCACGTGAGCGTTCCCTTCGAGGCCCATCTCATGGTCGAGGACCCCGATTCGCTGGCCTCGCGCTACGTCGAAGCGGGGTGTTCCATGCTCATCATCCACGCCGAGAGCACCCGGCACCTTCACCGCACCCTGGCTGCGGTCGCCGAGATGGGGGCGCGGCCCGCGGTGGCGCTCAACCCGTCCACGCCGATCGACGCGGTGCGCCACGTCCTCGACCTGGTCGACATGGTGCTGATCATGACGGTCAACCCCGGGTTCGGCGGTCAGGCCTACATCTCCAGCATGGAACCCAAGGTGGCCGCGCTGCGCGCGCTGATCGCCGAGGAGGACCTCGACGTCGACATCGAGGTCGACGGGGGCATCGGCCCCGACACCATCGCCGGCGCCGCGTCGGCCGGGGCCAACATCCTCGTCGCCGGCAGCGCGCTGTACCGCGACCCGGCAGGTCTCGCCCACGCCGTCACCGATCTGCGCGACCGGGCCACGTCGGCTGTGGGCGCGACTTGACCATCGGGAACGGGCGCCGAACTCGCATCTTCGCCGTCCTGGCAACCACCGGCCTGGTGGTCGCGCTCGCCGGCTGCAGCGGGTCGGCGACCGAGGCGTTCTGTGAGCGTGTCGCGGTCGCCCACGAGGTCGGGCCGCTGTTCCCGGCGCGAACCGACGGCGAGCCGGTCGCGAACCTCGACGCCCTCGACGCCCTCGAGCAGCTGGCAGCAGCGGCACCCGATGAGATCGACGACGAGGCGGGGGTCCTGGTCGACGAGGCACGGGCCCTCGTCGCCGAGGCACGAGCCCGCCGCGAAAACTCCTTTACTTCTCCAGACAGCGACCGATGGAGTCGGAGAGCGGTCGAGCAAGCACAGAGCGCGGTATTTGAGTATGCTGCCACGCAATGTGACATTGATCTCACCGAGACCGCTCACCGGTCGAGGTCCTCGAACCTCGACGACAGCTCCACTACCTTCGTAACCTGATCGCAACACTCGCCCAGACGCCCGAGGTCACCGAATGCGAACCGTGCCCGGTCCTTCGCTCCAAGCAACCACCACCCGCCGCCTGAGCCGGGGCGTCAGTGTCCTCGCGATGGCCGTCGCCGCACTGCTGCTCACCGGGTGCCTGAACGACCAGGGCGTGCGCTCGTTCGATCTGGTCAACGCCGATCGGGGCGCCAACGGGTTGGGCGAGCTGGCCAACGACTTCGACCTCAACGCCGTGGCCCAGGAGTGGTCCGACCACATGGCCGCCACCGGCGAACTGGCCCACTCGGGGGTCAGCATCCCCGAGGGCTCGACCCGGGTCGCCGAGAACGTCGGCTACGCCGCGTCGGTCGATCGGGTCCACCAGCTGTTCATGGAGTCGGACGGCCACCGGGCCAACATCCTCCACAGCGGGGTGACGCGAGTGGGTATCGGCGCCACCGTCGATGCCGACGGCAAGGTGTGGATCACCCAGATCTTCGCCAACTGATCCCTCCGGCGGACCGGCGACGGCGAGGCACGCCGCGCCCCACCGGCACCGTCACCGGCACCGGACGGTGACTACTGCTGGTCCTGGTCCTGCATCTGGCCGCGACGTTCGATCACCTTGTCGATGATGCCGTACTCACGCGCTGCCTCCGCCGTGAACCAGCGGTCGCGGTCGGAGTCCTGAGTGATCTGATCCACCGACTGGCCGGTGTGGTAGGCGATCCGCTCCGCCATCAGCTGCTTGGTGTAGGCCATCTGCTCGGCCTGAATCGCGATGTCGGCGGCCTGGCCCTGCACCCCGCCGAGCGGCTGATGCATCAGGATCCGCGCGTGGGGCAGCGCGAACCGCATGCCGGGTTCGCCCGCGCACAGCAGGAACTGGCCCATCGACGCGCCCAGGCCCAGACAGATCGTGCCGACCTTGGGCTGGACGAGCTGCATCGTGTCGTAGATCGCCATGCCCGCCGTCACCGAACCACCGGGCGAGTTGATGTAGAGCCAGATGTCGGTGTCGGCATCCTCGCCTTCGAGGAACAGCATCTGTGCCGTGATCAGGTTCGCGACGTGATCGCTGACCTCTGACCCCAGGTAGACGATGCGCGACTTCAACAGCCGGTTGAAGATGTCCATCGAGGGGTCCCAGTTGGTCGGTCCCTGAGCCTGGATCGACGGCACGGGAACCTGACCCACCGTGGGTGCTGGCTGATCCATGATGCTCCCTTTGGTCGTGCGAGTAGCCCGACGAAGGCTAGCGCCAACCACGGCCTTCCCGGTGCGTCTGCAGGTGGTGACCGCTAACGTGCTGACATCCGCGGACGTGGCGGAACTGGTAGACGCGCCAGGTTTAGGTCCTGGTGCCGCAAGGCATGGGGGTTCGAGTCCCCCCGTCCGCACCATCGGGGACGATCTCCGCCACCAAACCCGAGCCCCGAGCACCGGTCGCGAGTAGATTCGCTGGTGCTGTGAAGCCCCTTCTGCTCGCCCTGGTGGCGATCGCCACGTTCCCGGTCGCCTCGTGCGCCGACGACACCTCCACCGCCGAGAACCCCAACCAGCGCCTGATCGACATCTACGGCGAGGTCATCCCCGCGGTCGCCACCCACCAGCGGCCCGACCTCCCCGACGATGAACCGCTCGACCTCATCGTCTACGTGACCCCGCGCGAGAACGTCGACATCAACGTCGACGTCCAGGTGGGGTTGGTCAACGCCCTCGACGAGTGGGCCGACATCCGCTTCATCGACGAGCTCGAGGAAGCCATCGCCATCAACGAACCCGGCCAGCCCGTCCGCGACGACAGCGTGCTGGTCGGGCTGGGCAGCGTCCCCGACGGCACCGCGTCAGTGGAGCTCGCCGCCGACCGCTACGAGTCCGCCGACGAGCTCACCACCTTCGAGCTCACTCTGCGACGCCAGGACGGAGAGTGGTCGATCGTCGAGCCCCCGGAGGGCACTCGGGTCACTCTGCGCTGAGCGGAGGCTGTGGGTCAACCAGGGCTGCGGTGGCTTCGAGGACCGCTTCGACATCGGCATCGGTGAGCTCCGAGTCTCCCCTCGCGGCGATCTCGAGACGACCCTCGACCAGCAACAGGGCATCGGTGAGCTCGGGTGGATGATCCGGCAGCGAACGGCGGAACGCATCGAGCGCGGCCGAGCACAGCGCCACG
The DNA here is from genome assembly GCA_046543225.1 of Acidimicrobiales bacterium. Lineage (GTDB taxonomy): Bacteria > Actinomycetota > Acidimicrobiia > Acidimicrobiales > SKKL01 > SKKL01. The sequence continues at coordinate 7,968 of JBKGZW010000055.1, read as the reverse complement.
GTCTGGCGCCGCGAGCCCTGGTCGGCCAGCCAGCGGGCGGTGGCCAGCAGCTGCTCGGCCAGGGGCAGGGCGTCGTCGTCGCCCCGACGGTCGACCGACGGCAGACGGCCAGCCCACCGTCCCCAGTGGTGCCGCACCGACGCCCTGGCGCTCGTGCCGTAGAAGAGCGCCGCGAACACCAGCACCCCACCGAAGAAGTAGAGGCCGACGGCGTTGCTCGATCGGACCAGCACCGGGAGCAGCGCCCCAGCGACCCAGGTCAACTGCAACCGTGCTTCGAACCGGGCGAAGGCCCGTCCCCGTTCCGCGTCGGGAGCGTCGCGCTGGACGAGACTGTCGAACCCCTGGCGACCCAAGGTGGCCGACAGTCCGAGCACGAACGACACCAGGACCAGGCTCGGTGCCACGAACGCCTTGGGGACCAACAACGCCACCAACGACGGTGCCGCGAGCCCGATCTCCAGCAGGCGCTCCTCGATCAACAGCCGGCGCAGGGCGGGGGCGATGAAGGTGGCGGCGAATCCGCCGATCCCACCGGCCACAGCCACCGCGCCGAACACCCAGGTCGGCTCCCCAGCCGCCTTGAGGGTGAACGCCGCGAAGAAGGTGAAGAAGCCGACCGCCCCACGGATCACCGCCATGGAGGAGACGCCGAGCAGCAACGACGGGGCGCGCAGCTCCTGATCCTCGACGGTCCGCATGGCGGGGGACGGATGTACCGCCGGGGGCAGAGGGATGCGCAAGGCCATCATCAACGCCGCGGCGTATGAGGCCGCTCCGACGAAGAGCACTGCCGGCGCCGAGCCGAGCGTGAGCACGCTGACCGCGACCGCACCACCGGCCACCCCGGCCACCGCCACGACCCGCGAGTGCACCGAGTTGGCCGCCACCAGTTGATCGCTCGCCCGCTCCAGACGGGGGATCAACGCGCTCTTGGCCACCTGGTGGGTCTTGTTGAGCACCAGGATCGAGAAGGCCAGCAGATAGAGCAAGAGGCTGCGGAGCTGGAAGGCGAGCACCAGGCAGAGCAGCGCGCGCCCGAGACAGGCCGCACCGATCACCCACCGGTGACCACCACGCACGCGATCGATGAACGGTCCGATCAAGGGCGCCACCACGGCGAAGGGCGCCATGGTGAGCATGAGGTAGAGGATGATGCGCGGTCGTGCGGCGTCGATCGAGACGTTGAAGAACAGCGAGCCCGCCAGGGAGACGGCGACGAACGCGTCGGCGGCCGAGCTGAACGCCGACGTCCGCACGAGCCGGTCGACCGGAGGCGGCCCGAAGGCGCGGCCGAGACGTTCCGCGGCGCAGCCCCGCAGCGTTCCGGGCAGGCTCTTGTGGTCGTTCAGGTCGGCTCCTCCTCGGCCTCGGCCCCATCATGGGGCGGTACCGGCATCAGGGCAACGACCCGGCTACCGTGCGCCGCATCCCCATTCTGGAGGCGCGCGTCAATGAACAACATGCTCAAGGAGTTCAAGGAGTTCATCAACCGCGGCAACGTGGTCGACCTCGCTGTCGCGGTGGTGATCGGCGCCGCGTTCACCGCCCTGATCACCGCGTTCACCGACGGCGTGCTCCTCCAGATCGTCGCCGCACTCGTCGGAGAACCGAACTTCGACACGCTCACCATCGATCTCGGCGACACACCGATCTACTACGGCATGTTCCTCACCGCCCTGATCAGCTTCGTCCTGGTCGCATCCGCCGTATTCCTCGTGGTCAAGGCACTCAACGAGATGCAGCACCGCAGGGCTCGGGGCGAGGCCCCGGCCGACGAGGAGCCACCGCCGCCGACCGACGTGGAGCTGCTGGCCGAGATCCGCGATCTCCTCGCGGCCCAGCGACCCCCGTCGGTCTAGCCTTACCGTCCCCACGCGCTCGGTCGCTAGCCGTGGTGGGTGTCGAGGTGGCGCTGGCGGGAGATCTGGATCTCCTCGACCGCCGCCTCGGCTCCGTCCCAGTCGCGCACCGCGGTGTGCTTGTGCGGTTCGAGGGCCTTGTAGACCTCGAAGAAGTGTCCGATCTCGGCCAGGGTGTGGTCACCGATGTCGGGGAGGTCGTGGATGTGGGCGTAGCGCTCGTCGCCGGCGGGGACGCAGAGGATCTTGGCGTCGGGCCCGGCTTCGTCGCGCATCCAGAACACGCCGACCGGACGGGCCCGCACGTGAACACCGGGGAAGGTCGGTTCACCCAACAGCACCAGCGCATCGAGCGGGTCCCCGTCCTCGGCCAGGGTCTCGGGCACGAACCCGTAGTCGGCCGGATACGACATGGCGGTGAACAGGTGGCGGTCGAGCCACACCGCACCGGTGTCGTGGTCGATCTCGTACTTGTTGCGTGAACCCTTGGGGATCTCGACGATGACCTCGATGTGATCGTTCACGCCGCTCAGTCTCTCAGCATCGCCGCGAGGTGGCGAAGTGCACGGCCCCGGTGCGAGATGGCGTTCTTCTCGTCGGCTGTCATCTCGGCGAAGGTCCTCCCATCGCCTTCGGCCGGGACGAACAGCGAGTCGTACCCGAACCCGCCGCCGCCCCGCTCGGCGGTGGCGATGTGGCCATCGACCACCCCCTCGGCGACGAGCTCCACGCCGTCGGGATGCCGCAGGACCAGCACGGTGCGGAACCGGGCGCCGCGCCGGTCGGGGTCGCCGGCACCGAGACGTTCGAGCTCGGCGAGGAGCAGACGGCGGTTGTCGGCTGGGGTGCAGTCCGCTCCGGCGAAGCGGGCACTGTGGACACCTGGCGCGCCGCCCAAGGCATCGACCTCGAGGCCGGTGTCGTCGGCCAGCGCCGCCTGCCCGGTCGCCTCGACCAGGGCGACCGCCTTCAGGCGGGCGTTGCCCTCGAGGGTGTCGGCGTCCTCGACCACGTCGGGGACCGAGTCGGGGCGCGGCTCCAGCTCGACCTCGGGTCCGAGCACCGCGGCGATCTCGGCGGCCTTGCCGGGGTTCGCCGTCGCCAGGACGACCTTCACCGCGGAGCGGGGGCGGAGGCCACCACGTCACGCTGCATGCCGGCGATCGTGGTGATGCCACCCTCGGCGAGGTCGACCAGCGCGTCGAGCTCCGACCGGCTGAAGGCCTGACCCTCGGCGGTGCCCTGCACCTCGACGAAGTGTCCCTCTCCGGTCATCACCACGTTCATGTCGACCTCGGCCCTGGCGTCCTCTTCATAGGGCAGGTCGAGGCGGGGCTCGCCGTCGATGATCCCCACCGAGATCGCGGCACAGGTGGTGGTGAGCGGGTGGGCCTCGATGAGGCCGCGGTCGATCAGCCGGGTGCAAGCGTCGTGCAGGGCCACCCAGGCTCCGCAGATCGACGCGGTGCGGGTGCCGCCGTCGGCTTGGAGGACGTCGCAGTCGAGGAGGATCTGGCGCTCGCCCAGCACCGTCATGTCGGTCACCGAGCGCAGCGCCCGGCCGATGAGGCGCTGGATCTCCTGGGTGCGACCCGACGGCTTGCCGTCCTTCACCTCGCGCCGGATCCGCTCGGCGCTCGAACCGGGAAGCATCGAGTACTCGGCGGTGACCCACCCGGTGCCCGATCCCTTCATCCAGCGGGGCACGTCCTCGTCGACCGACGCCGTGCAGAGGACCCTCGTGCGTCCGAACGACACCAGCACCGAACCGTCCGCCATCTGGGTGAAGTCGCGTTCGAAGGTGATGGGGCGGAGCTGATCGGCGGTGCGACCGTCGGCCCGATGCGGATGTGTCGAGGAGTCAGTCATGGCGGCGATGGTAGGAGCTGTCCGCGCTCAGTCCCAGCTGTGCGACTCGACGTGGAGCACTTCGGGGCCCAGCAGACGTTGACCGAGCTCGGCGAAGCGGGCCACGTCTCCGGTGGAGATGAAGTGATGGGTCGCGGGCGATGCGACAGCGGACTGGTCGGTGCCGCCGGCGTCGTGGAGGAGGGACCGGACCTCGAACCCGGTCTCGTCGGCCGAGGACACCAGCACCACCTCGCGCCCCACCGCGTCGCTGATCGTTCGGGCGAGGAAGGGATAGTGGGTGCAGCCGAGCAACAAGGAGTCGACCTTGGCCTCGCGGATCGGCGCCAGCAGCCGCTCGGCCAGCACCCGCACCTGGTCGCTGTCGGACTCGCCCCGCTCGACGAACTCGACGAGCCCCGGGCACGCCGCACAGGTGAGCTCGACGAAGGGATCGGCGGCGACCACCGCCCGCTGGTATGCGCCGGAGGCGATGGTCCCGACGGTGCCCACCACCCCGACGCGCCCGCTGGTGGTCGCCCGGACCAGAGCCCGGACCCCGGGTTCGATCACGCCGACGACCGGGACGTCGAGGTGGCCCTGCAGTTCGTCGAGCGCGGCTGCGGCCGCGGTGTTGCAGGCCACGATCAGCAGCTTCGGATCGAACCGGTCCACGAGCAGCCGCGAGATCTGGTGGGCGAACCGGCGAACCTCCTCCAGGGGGCGGGGGCCGTAGGGGTACCGGGCGGTGTCGCCGAAGTACACCAGGTCCTCGCCCGGCAACAGGTCGATCACGGCGCGGGCGACGGTGAGGCCACCGAAGCCGCTGTCGAACATGGCGATCGGCCGACGGTCCACCCCAAGAGGCTACGGCTCCTCTCGATAGCGTGAGGCGATGCGACCCATCGACGGCCTCCTCATCGACATCGACGGCGTGCTGGTCGTCTCGTGGGAACCTCTCGCCGGCGCCGCCGAGGCCCTCGGACGGCTCCGGGCGGCACAGGTCCCGATCCGGTTCGCGACCAACACCACGAGCCGCACCCGGCCCCAGATCGCCGACGCCCTCACCGACGCGGGCATGCCCGTGGAACCTGACGAGATCCTGACCGCCACCGTCGCCACCGCCTCCTACCTGCGCGTCCACCATCCCGGCGCCCGCTGCCTGGTGCTCAACGAGGGTGACCTCGCCGAGGACATGGCGGGGGTCGAGATGACGACCAGCGCGCCGGCCGACGTGGTCGTGATCGGCGGAGCGGGTCCGGCGTTCAGCTACGAGGCGGTGACCGAGGCGTTCACCCTCGTCAACGCGGGCGCCCCGTTGGTGGCGATGCACCGCAACCTCGTCTGGCAGACGAGGGACGGGCTGGCGCTCGACACCGGCTTCTACGTCACCGCGATCGAACAGGCCGCCGGGGTGGAAGCCACCGTGGTCGGAAAGCCGGCCGCAGCGTTCTTCGCCGCCGGAGCCGCCGCGCTCGATCTCGAGCCGTCGCAGGTGGCCATGGTCGGCGACGACGTGGTGAGCGACGTGTTGGGCGCGCAGGAGGCGGGCATGACCGGGGTGCTGGTGAAGACCGGCAAGTTCCGTCCCGAGTCGCTGGAGGGCCTCGACGCCGGCCCCGAGGTGACCCTCGAGTCGTTCGCCGACGTTCCGGAGGCGCTCGGTCTCAGCGGGTGACCTCGTGTGGCTCGCGTCGGTCGACCCCGGTGGTGTCAGCTCCGCTTGAGCTCGTTCCACGGTCCGGTGTCGGACCGTGGTTCCTTGGGGAGGCCGAGGACCCGCTCGCCGATGATGTTGCGTTGCACCTGTGAGGTGCCGGCATAGATCGTTCCGGGGCGAGCGCCGTAGAGGCTGCGCACCGCAGCAGCCGACGACATCTTGCCGCCGGAGAACGCCTGGATCGACGAGCCGCCCGTGGCGCCGGTGGGCACCATGGCTTCGGCGCCGAGTATGTCGACCGCGAGCTCGGTCACGAGCTTGTGGTACTCGCTCCAGAACAGCTTGATGATCGACGCCGCGGGGCCCGGCTGATCGCCGCTGAGCGCCTTGGTGAGCGACTGCATCCCCAGGTAGCGCATGATCTCGACCTGGGTGTGGGCCCATGCGAGACGCTGGCGGATCACCGCGTCGGTGTCGAGGCCCCGGTCACGGGCCAGCTCGACGATGGCGTCGAGCTCGGCTCGGTAGCCGATGGCCAGCACGGTCGAACGCCCACCCCGCTCGAACCCGAGCAGGGTGTTGGCGACGGTCCAGCCGTTGTTGACCTCGCCGACCACGTTCTCCTTGGCCGTGCGCGCGTCGGTGAAGAACACCTCGTTGAACAGGGCCTCGCCGGTCATCTCGCGGATGGGCCGCACCTCGATGCCCGGCTGGTCCATCGGCACGAGCAGGAACGAGATGCCCGCGTGCTTGGTCGCGGTGGGGTCGGTGCGGGCGAGGACGAAGATCCAGTTGGCGGTGTGGCCCGACGAGGTCCAGATCTTCTGGCCGTTGATGACCCACTCGTCGCCGTCGAGGTCGGCCCTGGTGGCGATGTTGGCGAGGTCCGAGCCCGCATCGGGCTCGGAGTAGCCCTGGCACCAGCGGTCTTCGCCCGAGATGATCCGGGGCAGGAAGTGCTGCTTCTGCTCCTCGGTCCCCCAGACGATGATGGTCGGGCCGACCATGCCGATGCCGAAGCCGTCGTTGCCGGTCTGGGTGGGAACGCCCGCCTTGGCGAACTCCTCGGAGAGGACGACCTGTTCGATCGGTGAGAGACCGGCGCCGCCGTACTCGGTGGGCCACGCCACCGCGAGGAGGCCCGCCTGCGCCAGCCGGTTGCGCCACTCCTCGAGCCAGGCCTCGCGCTCGCCCTCGGGGAGGGCGCCGACGCCCTGCCAGTCATCGGGCAGGTGTTCGGCGAGAAAGCCGCGGATCTTCTCGCGGTAGGTCTCCGCTTCGGCGGAGTAGGTCGGATCCATGTCGTGTGCCCCCTGGTGCGGTGTCGCGCCGCAGGGTGAGCCTACCCGAGGCTCAGAAGTAGATGATTCGCTCGGCTCGCTCGACCACATCGTCGATGGGGTCGGTCCAGGCACCGGTCGACATGTACTTCCAACCGCCGTCGGCGACGACGAAGACGATGACTCCCGAGTCGACCTTCTCGGCCACCTTGGCCGCTCCTGCGAGTGCGGCGCCGGCGGAGATGCCGGCGAAGATGCTGGCCTCCTCGGCCAGCCGGCGCGTCCACTCGATCGACTCGCGGGGCCGCACGATGCGCTTGCCGTCGAGCAGGTCCTGGCCGCCCCACTTGTCATACACCGGTGGGATGTAGCCCTCCTCGAGGTTGCGGAGACCCTCGACCCGCTCCCCGACCGGCGGCTCGACCGCCATGATCTTGATGTCGGGGTTCTGTTCCTTGAGGTAGGTGCCGACGCCCATGAGGGTGCCGCTGGTGCCGAGGCCGGACACGAAGTGGGTGATGTCGGGGACGTCGCGCCAGATCTCGGGACCGGTGGTGTCGTAGTGGGCCTGGGGGTTGGCGCTGTTGGCGTACTGGTAGAGGAACGCCCAATCGGGGTGCTCGTCGGCCAGCTGCTGCGCGTGGCGCACCGCGCCGTTCGACCCCTCGGCACCCGGTGTGGTGATGATCTCGGCACCGAAGATCTCGAGCAGCTGACGGCGTTCGATCGACACGTTCTCGGGCATCACGATGGTGATGGGGTAGCCCTTGAGGCGGGCGATGGCCGCCATGGCGATGCCGGTGTTGCCCGACGACGGTTCGATCAGCCGCTTGCCGGGGGTGAGGGTGCCGTCGTTCTCGGCCTCGGCGATGAGGGACCTGGCGACCCGGTCCTTGACCGAACCGAACGGGTTCTGGCCCTCGAGCTTGGCGAGGATCCGCACACCGGGGGTGGGGCTGAGTTGGCTCACGTCGACCATCGGTGTGTTGCCGATGAGGTCGAGCACCGAGCTGTGCACGGACACGGGCAGACTCCCTCCCGTCGGACCGACGGGGATTGTCGATGGAACAAGTAGGGATTCTACCGAGGGAGCGCCGCCAACGCCTCACCTCGTCATCCAACCCTGGGACCGGCACGCCCCTACACTCGGACCGATGTCGAGCGAGCGCCGCCTCATGATCGAGGCACTCCCCAACTACGAGGTGGGCGAAGAGATCGGCCGCGGCGGGTGGGGGGTGGTGCTCGAGGCCTCGCACCGGTCGCTCGAGCGCCGGGTGGCGATCAAGGCGCTCCCGCGCGCCTTCGGTGCCGACCCCGA
>JBKGZW010000253.1:0-3429 GCA_046543225.1 Acidimicrobiales bacterium | reverse complement strand
GAGGTGGTCTGCTCGGGCTGGTACTGGTAGCCGGTCTCGGCGCTGACCTCGATGCCGAGGCGGTCGGCGCCCAACAGCTCGGCCACCGCCATGTTGTCCTCGAGGTCGGGGCAGGCCGGATAGCCCCACGAGTAGCGCCCGCCTCGGTACTGCTGGCGGAACAGGCCCTGGAGGCTGGGACCGTCCTCATCGGCGAAGCCCCACTCCTCGCGGATGCGGCGGTGCCACAGCTCGGCGAGGGCCTCGGCCATCTCGACCCCGAGTCCGTGCACCAGCAGATACTCCTGGTACTCGTTGGCCTCGAACAGCTCGGCGGTGCGCTCCGAGACCGCCTCGCCCATCGTCACGATGTGAAACGCCACGTAGTCGGTCTCGCCGGAGTCGATCGGCCGCACCATGTCGGCGATGCAGAGCCAGGGCTCGGTCTGTTGACGGGGATAGGAGAACCGCATCCACTCGCTGGTGCGCGACTCGTCCTTCCAGATGACCAGGTCGTTGCCGTCGCCGTTGGCGGCGAAGTAGCCGTAGACGACCTGGGGGACGAGGATGCCGTCGGCCTTGGCCGCGGCCAGCTGCTCGCGCAGCACCGGGCGGATGCGAGCCTTGAACTCCTCGTCGGACTCGCCGCTTTGGGGACGGAACTGCCACTGGTTGCGGAACAGCGCCGTCTCGTTGATGTAGGTGGCGATGTCGTCGATGGCGATGCCCTTGACGACCTTGGACCCGAGGAACGGTGGAGTGAAGATCGGGTTGTCGGTGGCGACCTCGGGGGAGCGGGCGGGGATGGTCGAGGGATCGATCTCGGTCTTCTCGCGCTTGGGCAGCACCCTCGATGGCGGCTCGTGCCCGAACTCTGGATCGTCGAGTCCGCCCTTGCGGATCTCGAGGAGGCGGTCCATCACCCGCAGGCCCTCGAAGGCGTCCTTGCCGTAGAACAGGCGGCCGTCGTACACACCGCGCAGGTCGCTCTCGACATAGGTGCGGGTGAGCGCGGCACCGCCCAGCAGCACGGGGATCTCGGCCAGGCCGCGCTGGTTCAGCTCCTCCAGGTTGTCGCGCATGATGAGCGTGCTCTTGACCAGCAGCCCGCTCATGCCGATGGCGTCGGCCATGATGTCCTGCGCGGTGGCGACCATGTCGCCGATGGCCACCTTGGTGCCGAGGTTGTGCACCTCGTAGCCGTTGTTGGTGAGGATGATGTCGACCAGGTTCTTGCCGATGTCGTGGACGTCACCGGAGACGGTGGCCAGCACGATGCGACCCTTGCCGGAATCGTCAGTGCGCTTCTCCATGTGGGGCTCGAGGTGGGCCACCGCGGCCTTCATGGTCTCGGCGGACTTGAGCACGAACGGCAGCTGCATCTCGCCGGAGCCGAACAGCTCGCCCACGACCTTCATGCCCTCGAGGAGCACGTCGTTGACGATGGCCAGCGCCGCCATGCCCGAGGCGAGGGCCTCGTCGAGCTCCTCGGTGAGGCCGGTGCGCTCGCCGTCGATGATCCGCTGCTTGAGCCGCTGGTCGACGGGCCAGCCGGACCGGTCCTCGCGCTCGACCGCGGCAGCCGACACGTTCTCGAACGCGGCCATGAGCGCTTCGAGCGGGTCGTAGTCGGCGGTGCGGCGGTCATAGATCAGATCGAGGCAGACGTCGATCTGTTCCTGGGGGATCTTGTTGAGCGGCATGATGCGGGCCGCGTGGACGATGGCGGCGTCGAGACCCGCTTCCTGGCACTCGTGCAGGTAGACCGAGTTGAGCACGTGGCGGGCCGCAGGCTTGAGGCCGAACGAGATGTTCGACAAGCCGAGCACGGTGTGGACACCGGGCAGCTCGGACTTGATGAGACGGATGCCTTCGAGGGTCTCGAGGCCGTCCTTGCGGCTCTCCTCGATGCCGGTGGCCAGCGTGAGCGCCAGCGGGTCGAACATGAGGTCGCTGGGGGCGATGCCGTAGCGCTCGGTGGCGAGGTCGTAGATCGAGCGGGCGGCCCGCAGCTTCCAGTCGCGGTCGCGGGCCTGGCCCTCCTCGTCGATGCAGGTGCACACCACGGCCGCCCCGTACTCCTTGGCCAGCTGAAGGAACCGGTCGAGCCGGGTACCGGGCTCGGCGCCGTCCTCGAGGTTGACCGAGTTGAGGATGGGCTTGCCGCCGATCCACTGCAGGGCGGCCTCGACCACCGGCGGCTCGGTGGAGTCGACCATGATCGGCACGGTGGACTGGGTGGCGAACCGGCTGGCGATCTCGTCCATGTCGGCCACGCCGTCACGGCCCACGTAGTCGACGCACACGTCGATGACGTGGCTTCCCTCCTTCACCTGCTCGATCGCCATGGCGACCGTGGTGTCCCAGTCGCCCTCGAGCAGTGCCTCGCGGAACTTCTTCGAACCGTTGGCGTTGGTGCGTTCGCCCACGACGAGGAACGACGGCGACTGGTCGTAGGGCATGTGGGTGTAGATGGAGGCCAGGCCCGGGTCGACAACGGGTTCGCGAGGCGCGGGCTCGAGCCCCCGGACGCGCTCGACCACCGCCCGCAGGTGCTCGGGGGTCGTGCCGCAGCACCCGCCGACGATGTTGACCCCCAGCTCGGAGATGAACCAGGCGTGGTGCTCGGCGAGCTGGTCGGCGGTGAGGTCGTAGTGCATCTCGCCGTCGACGACCGAGGGCATGCCGGCGTTGGGGAGCACCGAGATGGGGCGGACGCTGTGCTGGGACAGGTGGCGCAGGTGCTCGTTCATCTCGGCCGGGCCGGTGGCGCAGTTGATGCCGATGATGTCGACGTCCATGGCATCGAGGGTGGTGAGCGCGGCGCCGATCTCGGTGCCGACGAGCATGCGACCGGTCGCCTCGATGGTGACCTGCACCTGGAGCGGCACCTCGACACCGGTGGCGGCCATGGCCCGTCGGGCCGCGATGATGGCCGCCTTGGCGCCGAGCAGGTCGTACTGGGTCTCGATCAACAAGACGTCGACGCGACCTTCGAGCAGCCCCCGGCACTGGACCTCGTATGCGTCGCGGAGCTCGGCGAAGGGGATGTGGCCGAGGGTCGGCATCTTGGTGCCCGGACCGATGGAGCCGGCCACGAAGCGGGGGTGCTCGGGGGTGGAGTGGCGGTCGGCCACCTCGCGGGCGATGCGGGCGGCGGCGACGTTGATCTCGTGGGCCTGGTCGGCGGCGTCGTACTCCGCGAGGGGGATGGCGAAGGCCCCGAAGGTCGCGGTCTCGACCACGTCGACGCCGACGGCGAAGTAGTCGTCGTGCATCTGGGCCACCAGGTCGGGGCGGGTGAGGACCAGCATCTCGTTGCAGCCCTCGAGCGCCTCGCCGCCGAAGTCCTCCGCCGTGAGCGCCTGGGCCTGCATGTAGGTGCCGAACCCGCCGTCGTAGACGAGGACCTGGTCGCGTGCGGCATCAAGGAATCCCATTGGCGCCAGG
>JBKGZW010000252.1:0-3439 GCA_046543225.1 Acidimicrobiales bacterium | reverse complement strand
CCGAGCTGCGGGTGGCCGGCGCCTACGACGATGCGGGCACCCTCACCAACTTCATCTCCCAGATCACCGACATCACCTCCCGCAAGATGGCCGAGGAGCAACAACGCCTCGACAACGCCGAGCTGTTGCACCGGAGCACCCACGATCCGCTCACCGACCTGCCCAACCGGGCGCTGCTCGACGAGCACCTGCGTCTGCTCATCGCCCGGGTTCGCCGCGAGGCCGACACCGGCGCGATCCTCTACTGCGACCTCGACGACTTCAAGAGCATCAACGACGCCCACGGCCACCTCGTCGGCGACCGGGTTCTGATCGAGGTCGCGAGCCGCCTCCGTCACCATGTCCGTGACGTCGATCTGGTGGCCCGCGTCGGTGGCGACGAGTTCGTCATCGCCCTGTCCACCGCTGATTGCCCCGAGGACGTCGCCAGCGTGGCCGATCGGATCCACGCGGCCATCTCCGAACCGATCCAGGACCCCGAGATCGGCCCGGTCGCGGTGGGTGCCTCCATCGGCGTCGCGCTCATCGAGGCGACCGACGTGCCGACGACCGCTCTCCACCGGGCCGACGGCATGTCCTACGAGGCGAAGCGGGCGGGCGGGGGCATTCGACACGTCGCCTGATCGACGATCGCCTAGCGTCGGACCGATGAGCGACGCCTCCGATCCATGGCTGGGAGAGGACTCCAGCGAGTGGGACCTGCCCCTCTACGGAGTGGCCACGCTCGTGTACGCCGAGCACGACGGGCAGATCCTGTTGCTCCAGCGCTCCAGCGGGGTGGGATCGGGTCAGTGGTATCTGCCGGGTGGGGTCGTCGACCGCGGCGAGACTCCCATCGAGGGCGCGGTCCGCGAGCTGTACGAGGAGACGGGCCTGTCGCCCACCACCGGGCTGTTCCTGGTGGGCGCCTACCCGGTGTTCGAGTACGGGCGAGACTTCCTCCACCTCTCCTACCGCTGCGCGGTCGACGCCCGCGAGGCGACGATCAGCGACGAGCACCACGGGGCACGATGGGTCGATCCCGTGGAGATGCGGGCGGGGCTCACCGACGAGGCGATCGACGCCATCGCCTCGGGCAACGAGGTGATCGGCGATCTGGTGCGCGGGGTGCGTGACGACCTCGACCGGTATCTGGTCCTCCGACACCTCCCCCTCCCACCGATCCCGTCCTGAGTTCCTGGATCCCGCCGGAGTGGCCGTAGGATCTCCGGACACGATCACCTGACCGGGGGTCAGTTCGAGTGTTCGAGAGCGACTTCGCGCAGATCGCAGCGGCGGTGCTCTTCTCCGCCGGCATGGGCGGTGTCGCACTGTTGCTCCGTCAGCCGCTCATCGTCGCCTACCTCGCCGCCGGGGTGCTGGTCGGGCCGACCGCGCTGGGGTGGGTGACCGCCGAGGACCAGATCAACCTCCTGGCCCATGTCGGGGTCTCGATCCTGTTGTTCCTCGTCGGGCTCAAGCTCGACGTCCGCCTCATCCGGACGATGGGTCCGGTCGCGCTCGCCACCGGTCTCGGCCAGGTGACCTTCACCTCGTTGATCGGCTTCCTCATCGCGCTCGCGCTCGGGTTCGCCGCGACCGAAGCCGTCTACATCGCGGTCGCGCTCACCTTCTCCAGCACGATCATCATCGTCAAGCTCCTCTCCGACAAGCGCGAGCTCGAGGAGCTGCACGGACGCATCGCCGTCGGGTTCCTCATCGTGCAGGACCTGGTGGTCATCATCGTGATGATCACCCTCACCGCGGTCGGGACCACCGGCGACGACCGGGTCGCCATGGAGATCCTGGAGGTGGTGGCGAAGGGGGTCGGCTTCCTGCTCGCCATCATCGTGTTGATGCGCTGGGTCATGCCCGTGGTCCTCGACCGGATCGCGGTGTCCCAGGAGCTGATGGTGCTGTTCGCGGTCGGGTGGGCGATCGCCGCCGCCGCCACCTCCGACGCCCTCGGCCTCAGCAGCGAGGTCGGGGCGTTCCTCGCCGGGGTGACCCTTGCCTCCACCGCCTACCGCGAGACGATCGGCGCCCGCCTCATCACCCTGCGCGACGTGCTGCTGCTGTTCTTCTTCATCCAGGTGGGCAGCGCGCTGGAGTTCTCCGAGATCGGTGACAACATCGCGCCCGCCATCGTGTTCTCGGTGTTCGTGCTCATCGGCAACCCGATGATCGTGATGATGATCATGGGAGCGATGGGCTACCGGAAGCGCACCGGGTTCCAGGCCGGGCTCACCGTCGCCCAGATCAGCGAGTTCTCGCTCATCCTCGCCGCCCTGGGCTTCAGCCTCGGCCACATCGACAGCGGGATCGTGGGGCTCATCACCATCGTCGGGCTCGTCACCATCGGTCTGTCCACCTACCTGATCTTGTACTCGCGCCAGATCTTCGACCGCATCGGCCACCTCCTGTCGATCTTCGAACGGGCCCACCCCACCCACGGCGAAGGCATGGACGAACAGGTCCAGGCGATCGACGTGGTGCTGTTCGGGGTCGGCCGCTTCGGCCGATCGATCCTCGAACACCTCGTCGCCTCCGACAGAGAGGTCCTGGCGGTCGACATCGACCCCGAGGTGCTCCATCGCCTGCGGAGCCGGGGCATCCCCGCCACCTTCGGCGATCTCGAGGAACCCGAGCTGCTGGCCTCGCTGCCCCTCGGCCGTGCCAGGGGGGTGATCAGCACCATCCCCCACGTCGCGGCCAACCTGTTGCTGATCGAGACCCTTCGTCGCCTCGGCTACGACGGCACCATCGCGGTGACGGTCCACCACGACCGCGACGACGAGGTGCTGTCCGCCGTCCCCGGGGTCACGGTCCTGCGACCCTTCTCGACCGCGGCCACCCAGCTGGTCGACGACCTCGTCGAACCGGACTCCCCCGAGTCGTCCCGCTGAACGCGAACGGGGCCGCTCGGGGTGAACCCCGAGCGGCCCGGTTCGTGCGGTCAGGCGCTGGTCGTGGTCGAGCTCAGCGGTTGGGTCCGGCGCCGGCGGGAGGACCGGCGTCGGCGGGAGGACCGGGGGCGTGGTCCGGGGGACCAGCGGGTTCGACCGACTCGGCCTCGACCTCGCCGTCCTCGTCGTCGCCCTCACCTTCGTCGTCCTCGCCGTCGACCGGCTCCTCGAGGCCGGGCGGCACCTCGCAGTCCTCGAGGCCACGGGCGACCGAGCTGACATAGGCGCCGTGGTTGCCACACTCCTCGTCGTTGCTGTGATCCTGGGCCGCCTCGCTCACCACCGCACCGTGGGAGTCCTCGGGGGGACCCTCGTCACCCTCCTCCTCGGTGCCTTCTTCCTCTTCCTCGGCAGCCTCTTCTTCACCCTCGACGGCCTCGTCGACCGGCTCACAGTCGTCGAGTCCCTGAGCGACCGAGCTGACATAGGCGCCGTGGTCGCCACACTCCTCGTCGTTGCTGTGATCCTGGGCCGCCTCGCTCACCACCGCACCG
>JBKGZW010000054.1:0-16419 GCA_046543225.1 Acidimicrobiales bacterium | reverse complement strand
GCGCCATGGCCGAGGTCGAACAGGGCATCCGCGACGTTCTGACCGGACCGCCCGAGGCGCCCATGGTGCCGTCGCTGCCCGCGGCCGCCCTGGCCGACCAGGTGGCGGCACACCGGCAACGCCAAGCGGAGTTCGAGCGCGACCTGGCCGAACGCGGCCTCGATCCGGGCTCGGTGCGAGCCCGCCTCGACGAAGCCCGCAGCGACGAAGCCGAAGCCGCCGAAGCCGCCAAGCCGCGCACCGTCCCGCCCGAGGACGATCGCGAGATCGAACGTCTCCACGACGAGGTGATCGAGAACGTCGACAAGCGGAACAGCCGCCGTCATGGCAGAGAGGCCACCCGCGTCTACGAGGCGGCCAACGCCAAGCTCGAGGTCCTCCTCGGCCGCTACGGGTTCCCCACCTATGCGGCCTACCTCATGGGTCGCACCATGCCCACCGTCGACGAGGGCGCCCGTCAGCGACACGACGAGGCACAACGGTTGGTGGCCAAGCTCGAGCGCGAGCTCGAGGAGGTCACCGCCGCTGTGGACTCTGACCCGCACGCTCGGATGCTGCGAGCCGAGCGCGAGCAGCTCTGGTCGGCGGCCGAGGAGCTGTTGGGCGAGCTCCCCGACGACGTCGAGGGGGCGCTTCGCCAGCTTCGGGTGCCCGGCCACGTCGACTTCGATGCACCCGATCGCTTGCGGGACCGTCTCCGCCGGCTCGGCATCGACGCCGCACGCGCCACCACCACCGCCTCGCTGGTCGAGCTGGCCGACCAGTGGCTCACCGATGCCAAGGCCGCCCACGACCGCGCCGACGCGCTGGCGAGCACTCCTGTCGACGATCCGCTCTCGAACGTCCGCATGCCGGGTGGGTTCACCGCCGCGGAGGCCAACGGGGCGAACGAGGTCTCGTCGCCGCTCGAGCAGCAGGTCATCGAGCAGGAGGCCCTGGTCGAGAAGTTGTTGCAACGCAGCATCGAACTCGACGCCGAGCTCACCGACCGCGAGTCCGAGTCCGAGCGCCTCGCCGCGGAGATCGCTGCGATCGAGGCCGATCTGGTCGCCCTCGACGAGGCGCACGCCAGCAGTCGGACCCTCGAGGCCGAGCGAGAGGCCGCCGCCACCTCCAGCGCGGAGGCTGCCGTCGACACCGAGATCGGTTCCGATCCGGCCGTCGCCGCGGCTCGGGAGCAGGCTGCGTTGACCGAGGCGCGACTGCAGCGCCACCACGGCGCCGTCGAGCGTGTCGATCGGCTCCACGCCGCCATCGGAGAGCTACGCCGATCCGAACGCGAGCTCACCGTCGAGCGCGAGTCGCTGCGAGGTGATCTCGAAGCGCTGCGGACCGAATCGAGCCGCCTCGGCGGTGCCGGAGCTCCCTTGCCCGCCGTCGAGTGGCAGTTGACCGAGGAGGGCGTCGGCCCCATCGAGTGGTACCTCCTCGGTCGGGTGGCATCGTTGCGCTCGGTGTCACCCGCCGGTTCGGTACCGCTGGTGCTGAACGACGCGTTCAGGGGACTGCCCGCGACCGAGGTCGAGAGCCTGTGCGATGCTCTCGCCCGCATCGGCGAGACGGTGCAGGTGATCTATCTCGGCGACGAGCTGGCCGTCACCGATTGGGCGCAACGCCAGGGTCTCGACCACGCTGCAGTGGTTCGTCCCGGCCAGCCTGCGATGTGATGGGAGGCTGACTGGGCGGTTCTGTCTACGATGCGAGCACACCACCCAGGAGGCACCGTGACTGCGATCACCGACGATCTCGTTCGGGAACTGGCCCAGTTCGACGCACAGGGCGCGGCAGTCGTGAGCTGTTATCTGAACGTCGACGGCCGGGCACGGGTCCGACCCGTCGACTACGAGCAGGATCTCGATCGCCTCGTTCGGCGGCTCCGATCCGACGGCCAGCTGACCCCCGAGGTCGCCGGCGACGTCGACCGCATCGTCGCCCACGTGCACAACGGCTTCGACCGCTCGAGCGTGCGCGGCCTCGCACTGTTCTCGTGCTCGGCGGCTGGGCTGTGGAAGGTGATCGACCTGCCGGTGCCGGTCCACAACCGGCTCACGGTGGGTCCGGCACCTGCGGTGGCGCAGCTCGAATCGGTGGTCGAGCAGCTCCAACCCATCGGCATGCTGTTGGTCGACCGCCAGCGCACCCGGGTCCTCGTGTTCGACGGCGGCGAGCTCGTCGAGCGGTCCGAAGCACTCGACGAGCTGCCGCGCGACTACGACGAGCGAGGCCACGCCGCCCGTGGCGACGTGAGCAGTCACGTCGACGAGCTGGCCCACCAACACCTGCGCGACGCGGCGCGGATCGCCTTCGAGGTCTTCCAGACCCACGGCGTGGACCGGGTGACGCTGGGTGGTGCGGCCGAGGCGGTCAGCGACGTCGAGGCGCACCTGCACCCGTACCTGCGTGAACGTCTCGTCGAACCATCAGGGCTCGGCGTGTCCGCCTCCGACGACGAGATCCGTGCGGCGATGCTCGACATCGAGGCCCGCACCGAGCGGGCCGTCGAAGCCGAGGCGGTGGCCCGGTTGCGCGACGCGGTCGGCGCCAACGGCAAGGGTGTCGCCGGGCTGGTCGACACCCTGCGCGCCCTGTCCGAGCGCAGGGTCGATCTCCTGCTGGTGTCGGAGGGCTTCGAGGAGTCGGGGTGGCGATGCCCCAAGTGCGATGTCCTCGCCGCGGTGGGACCCCGCTGTGCGATGTGCGATTCGGAGATGGATCACCTCGACGACGTGGTGTCCGAGGCGGTCCAGCAGGTGATGCACCAGTCGGGGAGGGTCGAGGTGTGCGTGGAGAACCCCGACCTCGACGTCCTGGGCCGCATCGGCGCGTTGCTCCGGTACTGAAGGCCCCGAGGTGACAGCGATGTCGGTCGGGGTCGACCTCGGAGGAACGAAGGTGTTCGGCGTCGCCGTCGACCCGGAGTCGGCACAGGTCGTGGCCACCCGACGGACCTCGACCCCGAGCAGCGGGGCACAGATCGTCTCCGTGATCGTCCAGATGGTCGAGGAGCTCGCGGCCGAGGCCGAGCGACCCTTGGGATCGGTTGGGATCGGTGCCGCTGGCCTCGTCGATGCCCGAGGGGTCTTGCGCTTCGCCCCCAACCTTCCCGGCGTGGTCGATCTGGACCTCGCGGGTGCGGTCGGATCACGTGTCGGTGCACCGGTCGCGGTCGACAACGACGCCACCTGCTCCGCGGTGGCCGAGCACCGAACCGGCGCCGCCCGAGGGACGGCGAACGCCATCGTGGTCGCCCTCGGAACCGGCATCGGGGGCGCACTGGTCATGGACGGCGAGGTGCGTCGGGGCGCCAACCGCATGGCCGGCGAGTTCGGCCATCTCCTGGTCGACCCGGATGGGCCCCCATGCGGCTGTGGGAACCGTGGGTGCTGGGAGCAGTACGCCTCGGGCAGCGCGCTCGGGCGACTCGGTCGGGATGCGGCGTCCTCGGGACGGGCTCCCTCGCTGCTCGACCGCGCCGGAGGTCACCTCGACCGGATCGACGGTCTGGCGGTCACGGCCGCGGCCGTCGCCGGCGACCGGGCCGCAGCGGCGGTGCTCGACGACTTCGCCAGGTGGGTCGCGGTCGGGCTCGCGGGGCTGGTGAACATCGTCGATCCCGAGCTGGTGGTCATGGGGGGTGGCCTGGTCGGAGCCGGCGACCTCTTGTTGGACCCGGTGCGTGCCCACCTCCACGACCTGGTGATGGGTGCTGCGCACCGGCCGGTCGTACCGGTCGTTCCCGCCACCGCGGGCGATGGTGCAGCGGCGGTGGGCGCGGCGTTGCTGCTCGCCTCCTGACGGCGTCGTCGGGCCGAAACCGGTCCCAGGGCGAGCCACCGACAGGAGTAGCCTGTGCGGGCATGGAGTTCCGCCGCATCACGGGCTTGCCGCCCTACGTCTTCGCCACCATCAACGACCTCAAGATCGAGGCGCGGCGTGCAGGGCGCGACGTGATCGACCTGGGGTTCGGCAACCCCGATCTGTCCTCGCCCCAGATCGCGGTCGACAAGCTGGCCGAGGCCGTGCAGAACCCCCGCAACCATCGGTACAGCCAGAGCAAGGGCATACCGAAGCTCCGCGAGGCCGTCGCCGCGCTCTACTCGCGTCGCTTCGACGTCGAGCTCGACCCCGAGACCGAGGTGATCAACACCATCGGCGCCAAGGAGGGGTTCTCGCACCTGATGTGGGTGCTGCTGCAGGCCGGTGACACCGCGTTGGTGCCCACCCCCTCCTATCCCATCCACATCTGGGGCCCGCTCTTCGCCGGCGCGAACATCACCGAGGTCCCGCTCGGCACCGGCGACGACTTCTTCTCGGCGATGGAGGAGGCCTGGGAGTACGCCTGGCCCAAGCCCCGAGTGGCGGTGCTGTCGTTCCCGCACAACCCCACCACCACCTGTGTCGACCTCGACTTCTTCGCCAAGACCGTCGAGTTCGCCCGCAAGCGCAACGTGTTGCTGGTCCACGACCACGCCTATGCCGACCTCGGCTTCGACGGCTACGAGCCCCCGTCGATCCTGCAGGTGCCGGGGGCCAAGGACGTCGCCGTCGAGCTCTACTCGATGACCAAGTCGTACTCGATGGCCGGCTGGCGGGTCGCCTTCATGGTCGGCAACCCCGAGGTCGTCGCCGCCCTGGCCAAGCTCAAGTCCTACCTCGACTATGGCACCTTCCAGCCCATCCAGATCGCGGCGACGGTGACCCTCAACGAGGCGGTCGACTACCCGGGCGAGCTGCGCCAGGTGTACCAGGCTCGGCGCGACGCCCTGATCGACGGCCTCGGCCGCATCGGCTGGTCGGTGCCGCGGCCCCGGGGCACCATGTTCGCGTGGGCTCCCATCCCCGAGCCCTATCACGAGATGGACTCGGTCGAGTTCGCGTCGCACCTGGTGACCGAAGCCGATGTCGCCGTCTCGCCCGGTGCCGGGTTCGGTTCCGGTGGCGAGCGATTCGTGCGGTTCGCGCTGATCGAGAACGAGCAGCGCATCAATCAGGCGGTGCGCAACCTGCGGCGGGCGCTCACCAAGCTCTGAGGACCGACCCGCGGATCAGACGGTCAGGCCGTCCAGGCAGAAGCGCACGGCCAGGTCGGCCAGCTCGCCGGCATCGGGGCCGTGCTCGTGGCGCAGCATGATCGAGAGGTGCACGGTCACCCCGAGGATCGCGTGGGCCAGCATCTGCGGATCGTCGTCGCGCACCTGGCCACTGATGATCGCGTCCTTGACGAGCCCGACGACATCGGCGAGCGCGACGTCGTGCGCCTGGCGCAGCGTGGGGGCGAACCGGTCTTCGCCGGCGGCGAACTGGGCGAGCTTGACCAGGGGTGGGTGCTCGGCCTGCCACGAGATGGTCGCCCGGATGCCCAGCTCGATGCGGCGCAACGGGTCGGTCTCGGCACCGATCGCCTCCCGCTGGCAGCGGCGAAGACGGTGTTGGGCCTCGGTCAGGATCTCGTGGAGCAGCGACTCCTTCGAGTCGAAGTACCAGTAGAAGACCCCCTTCCCGACGCCGAGGCCGTCGACGATCTCCGACACCGAGGTGGGGTCGTAGCCGTGCTCCGCGAACCGCTCGGTGGCGTAGTCCATGAGCTGGCGGCGCCGTTCACGGCCACGGGGGGTGAGTCGCCGGTCGGTCATCGGACTCGACGCTACCAGGGCGGGTCGCGACGCTTCTGGGGCGGTGGCGACGCCCGACATCAACATGTACGCGCCACGAAACCCTCCGTTCACACCGACGGCCTACGGTCACCGACATGGAGACCTACGTCGTACGTCTGTGGCTTCCAGATCGACCCGGGGCGCTCGGTGCGGTCACCAGTCGCATCGGTGCGGTCCGGGGAAGTGTGGTGGGGATCGAGATCCTCGAACGAGGCGCCGGACGGGCGATCGACGAACTGGTCGTCGAGCTGCCCGCCGACGACCTCGTCGAGCTGCTGATCCACGAGATCGGCCAGGTCGACGGCGTCGACGTGGAGTTCATCGAACCGATCGCCGGTGCGGTGCACGATCCGCGCCTCGACGCGCTCGAGACCGCTGCGGTCCTGGTCGGGGCCCCGACCCCCGAGGACCTGCTCGAAGCACTGTGCACCCACGCCCGTCGAACGATCGGCGCCACCTGGGCGTCGGTGGTCGATCTCGAGGACGGCGAGGTCAGGGCCGGCGACGGTCCCGCCCCCGCCCCGGCGTGGCTGGCCGCCTTCGTCGAAGGCACCAGGCTGATGCACCACGGTGAGTCGGGTGGCCCCGACGACGTCGTGTGGGCGCCCCTGCCGGCATCGGGGTACGCGCTGTTGCTGGGACGGACCGGTACCGCCTTCCGGGCGCTCGAGCGGAGGCACGTCGCTGCGCTGGCGAGGATCGCCGACACCAGGTTTCGCGACCTGAGACGGGCACGGTCGCAGGCCCTGCACCCCAGCGTCGGATCGACGGCGGAGAGCTTCAGGAGGACCCGATCCAGCCTCGTGAGCGCTCGACGGCCCTGAGCCACCGGGCGTGGTCGGCATCGGCACGGTCACGGTCGAGCGCGGGTGTCGCTTCGACGTCGACGGCCCAGTGATCGCCGATCTCCTCCAGCGACGACCACACACCCTCGGCGAGCCCTGCCAGGTAGGCGGCACCGATGGCGGTGGTCTCCTGGTTGGCCGGCCGCGCGACGGGGACGCCGAGTTGGTCGGCCTGGAGCTGCAGCAACAGGTCCATGGCCGACGCCCCACCGTCGGCACGCAGCGACTCCACCTCGCGGCCCGATGCCGAGCACATGGCATCGACCACGTCGCGGGTCTGGTGCACCATGGCGTCGACGACAGCCCTGGCGAGGTGCGCGCGACCGGTTCCGCGGGTGATGCCGACGACGGTCCCGCGAGCATGAGGGTCCCACCACGGGCTCCCGAGGCCGGTGAAGGCGGGGACGAACACCACCCCGTCGCTGTCGTCGCACTGGCGCGCCAGCGCCTCGAGCTCGGATGCGGCCGAGATGATCCCCAGCCCGTCACGCAGCCACTGGACCGCAGCTCCGGTCGCGAAGATCGAGCCCTCGAGCGCGTAGTGCGTGATCGAACCTCCGGCGGGCGAGGCGATCGTCCAGGCGACCGTGGTCAGCAGGCCGTCGATGGGTTCGGGACAGCTGTCGCCGACGTTCATCAACACGAACGAACCCGTGCCGTAGGTGTTCTTGGTCATGCCCGGCCGCACACAGGCCTGGCCGAAGAGCGCCGCCTGCTGATCACCGGCGATGCCGCTGATGGGCACGCCGGCACCGAGCGCGGTGGTGTCGGCGGTGACTCCGAAGCGTCCGCTGCTCGGACGGACCTCGGGCAGGGCGTGGCCCGGCACCCCGAACAGCTCGATGAGATCGTCGGACCAGCCCAGATCATGGATGTCGTAGAGCATCGTGCGGCTGGCGTTGCTCGGATCGGTGGCGTGGACCGCGCCTGCGGTGAGCTTCCACAGCAACCACGAGTCGATGGTCCCCACCGCCAGGTCGCCGTCGTCGCCGACTCCGCCCTTGTCGATGAGCCAGCGCAGCTTGGTGGCCGAGAAGTACGGATCGAGCACCAGGCCGGTCCGGTCGCGGACCATGGGCAGGTGTCCACCGGCCTCGAGCGCCTCGCACTCACCGGCGGTGCGTCGGTCCTGCCACACGATCGCGTGGTGCCGTGGCGCTCCCGTCCGGCGGTCCCAGGCCACGATGGTCTCTCGTTGGTCGGTGATCCCCACGGCGGCGACCGTGTCGTCAAGCGAGGCGACCAGCTCGGCCAGGGTGTGCTGCACCGTCGACCAGATCTCCTCGGCATCGTGTTCGACCCAGCCGGGACGAGGGAAGTGCTGGGTGAACTCCCGGTAGGACCACCCCACCGGTTGTCCGCGCTCGTCGACTGCCAGCGCGCGCACCCCGGTGGTGCCCGCATCGATGGAGATGACCGCTGCCATGGCGCAATACCCTACGCAACCGCCGCGTCTCGTGGTCAGTTCGCTAGCGTGACGCACCGGACCGATCGGGTGGTGTCCGACGACGACCGATCAGAACAGGAGATCAGATGCGTGTCGGGGTCTTGACCGCCGGTGGGGACTGCCCGGGACTCAACGCGGTGATCCGCGCCGTGGTGCGAAAGGCCGAACGTCATTACGGCGATTCGGTCGTCGGGTTCCACGACGGGTTTCGAGGCGTGATCGAGAACGATTGGACCGAGCTCGACATCGAACAGTGTCGGGGGATCCTGCCCCGTGGCGGAACCATTCTCGGCACCAGCCGGGTCGAACCGTACTCGGAGCACGACGGTGTCGAACGGGTCCGGCTCACCATGTCCGAGCTCGGGGTCGATGCCCTGATCGCGGTCGGAGGGGACGGTTCGCTCGGAGCGGCGCGCGATCTCGCCGACGACGGCGTGCCGATCGTCGGGGTGCCCAAGACCATCGACAACGACATCGATGCAACCGAGATGACCTTCGGGTTCGACACCGCGGTTCAGATCGCCACCGATGCCATCGACCGACTCCACACCACCGCCGAATCCCACGACCGGGTCATGGTCGTCGAGGTCATGGGGCGCCACGCCGGACACATCGCCATCAGGGCGGGCCTGGCCGGGGGAGCGAGCCTCACCCTCATCCCCGAGCATCCCTTCGACATCGAAGCGGTGTGCGAGAGCATCTTCCGCCGTCATCGGCGTGCCAAGAAGTACGCCACGATCATCGTGGTGGCCGAGGGGGCCGAACCCGCGGCGGGGACCCTGGACCTGGCCCCGAGGGACCGCGATCAGTTCGGCCACGTGCGTTTGGGAGGGATCGCGCAGGTGGTCGCCGACGAGGTCGAGCACCGCACCGGATACGAGACCCGGGTGACCATCCTCGGCCACGTGCAGCGTGGGGGGACCCCGACGTCGTTCGATCGGGTGCTGGCCTCCCGGTACGGGGTGGCGGCCATCGACGCCGTGCACGACGCCGCGTTCGGGCAGATGGTGGCGCTCGACGCCGACCGGATCATCCGTGTCGACCTTCACGAGGCGACCGGCAAGCTCAAGATGGTCAGCGACGAGCTCTACGACGCCGCCTCGCAGTTCTTCTCCTGATCATCCGCCGTCGGTGGTGGTGGTGACATCCCTGTCCGTCGTCGTCGTGGTGGTGGAGGGACACGACGGATCGGGATCGAACCGCTCGTAGTCGCACTGTCCGACCGGCTCGTTGCTGTTCGACCCCGACCCGGTGGGAACCGATCGGATGTCGCCGTCGATCTCGAAGCGGACCGCCTCGTAGCCGAACACCGGCTGGGTGGCGGTGAAGACGATCTGGGCGACGGCCCGGGCCAGCTCGGTCCCGTCGATCTCGAAGAGCGCAGCGTCGGCCATCTCGACGGTGACCGTGCGCGAGCCTTCGTCCGAGCGATGCCCGAGGAACACGACACCTCCGGGGATCGCGCTGCGGTGGTCCTGTTGCCGAGTGCCCTCGGTGAGGCGGTTCAGCACGGCGGTGAGGTCGTCGGCCCGGCTCACCTCGATCTGGGTCGACTCCCGCGACAACAGGTCGTCGGCGATGAACCACAGCCCGCGGGGCAGGGTCGATTCGGCCGGGGTGGTGGTGGTGGGAGGCGGAGCCGGCTCGAGCAGGTCGGCGTACTCGTCGTCGAGGGTGATGGGGTCGGGTTCGGCGTCGCTGGGCATGGCGCAACCCATGAGCAGGATCAGGGCCGCGACGGCGAGCGCCAGCAGGCGTCGCGCCGGGGTCATGTGGCGGTCACATCTAGCGAGGTTCAACATGGGGCATCGGCAGGACGGGGATGTCGGTGGTGGACTCTGGTCGGTGCGGATCGGCTTGGGTTTGGTCGTGCTCGGCGATCGGGAGGGTGACGACGAAGCTGGCGCCGCGCACCCCGTCGCTGCGGTTCTCGACCCGCACGGTGCCTCCGTGGAGCCGAACGTGCTCGGCGACCAGGGCCAAGCCCAGTCCGGTGCCGGTGTCGGCGCCACGAGACCCGGCGGTGCCACCGCGGGAGAAGCGGTCGAAGATGCGATCGCGGTCCTCGGGTGCCACGCCTTCGCCCGCGTCCTCGACCGCGAACCGGATGTGGTCGCCTTGGCGGCTCAGGCGGATGGAGGTGGCGCCCCCGGCGTACTTGGCTGCGTTGTCGAGCAGGTTGGCGACGACCCGGGCCATGCGTCGCTTGTCGACCTCGACGATCGCGTCGGCGAGCGAGCCCTCGGCGATGACCGGCACGGGCTCGTGGGTCGCGGCCTGGACGGCTTGGTCGAGGAACTCGGCGAGCACGACCGGCTCGAGGTCGAGGTGGGCGGCTCCTGAATCGAAGCGAGAGATCTCGAGGAGGTCGCCGACGAGCTGCTGGAAGCGGTTCACGTCGTGGACGAGCAGGTCGAGCGCGGCCCTGGACCGTTCGGGGAGCTCGTCGCGGCGGGTCTCGAGGACCTCGATGGAGGCGGCGAGGGTCATGAGCGGCGACCGCAGCTCGTGGCTGACGTCGGAGGCGAACCGGGCGTCGCGCTCGATGCGGGCCTGGAGCGCGGCCGCCATCTCGTTGAACGAGGACACCAGCACCGCCAGGTCGGGGTCGTTGGCCGACTCGAGGCGGGTGTCGAGGCGTCCTCCGGCGATGGCCTCGGCGGCGATGCCGACATCGACCAGGGGGAGCAGCGTGCGCCGGCTGGCCCACCAGCCGAGGGTGGCACCCGCCAGCGCGGTGAGCGCCGAGGCGGCGGTGAGCCAGTATGCGAGCACGTCGAAGGAGCGCTCGAGCTCGGTGAGCGACACCACCTCGTAGTACTGGGCGTCGGCCGCAGGGATGGGGACGCCGACCGCCAGCACCGGCTCGTCGGCGTGGCGGTACCGCATCGATGCCGGCGTCCCCGAGGCCACGAGCTCGCGCAATCCCGGCGGGATGTCCTCGAACACCACCCGCTGGCTGCTGGAGGAGGTGTTCAGCCCGTCGTCGGCCTCGACCGCCAGCACCTGGCTGGCGGTGGTGGGCAACGATGCCATGTACTCGCTCATGTTGGTCTCGCCCCCGGCGAGCAGGGTGTCCCGGAGCGGCTGGGCGTTCCCGTACAGACGCTCGACCGCGGTCGACTCGCGCTGGTTGAGCTGGGACTGGCGGGTGAATGCCCACGTGGAGGTCGAGAAGGTGACCGAGAGGAGCAGCGATCCCAACGCGAAGGCAAGGGTGATCCGGGCCCGGAGGCCGAGGGGTCGCGGGCGGAGCCTCATTGGTGGGGTCGGTCAGGGTTGGAGCTTGTAGCCGAGGCCCCGGACCGTGACCACGTGTCGCGGGTTGGCGGGGTCGGCCTCGATCTTGGTGCGCAGCCGGCGGATGTGGACATCGACCAGTCGGCCGTCACCGAAGTAACCGTAGCCCCACACCCGCTCGAGCAGCACCTCGCGGCTGAACACCCGTCCAGGGCTGGAGGCCAGCTCGACGAGGAGCCGGAACTCGGTCTTGGTGAGGTGGACCTCCTCGCCGTCGCGGGTGACCACCCCTTCGTCGGGGATGATCTCGAGGTCGCCGAGGGTGAGGTGCGTGCTCGACGGATCGGAGGAGCGGATGCGGCGCAGGAGCGCCCGGATGCGGGCGGACAGCTCTTTGGGAGCGAAGGGCTTGGTGAGGTAGTCGTCGGCGCCCGCCTCGAGTCCGGCGACCACATCGTGGGTGTCGGCGCGGGCTGTGACCATGATGATCGGCACGTCGCTCGACCGACGGATGGATCGGCACACCTCGAACCCGTCGATGCCGGGCAGCATGATGTCGATGAGCACGACATCGGTCGGATTGCGTCCGAACAGGTCGAGCGCGTCCTCGCCGTTGTCGGCCTCGTCGACGATCCAGCCTTCGTCCTCGAGCGCGAGCTTGACCGCGGTGCGGATGCGCTCGTCGTCCTCAACGGTCAGAATCCTCGTTCCCACGCACGAATGGTGCCTCATCTGGCGCCGCGATGTGGGGAGGGTCGCCAAGATTCGTCAGCGCTGGGGTGGGTCGGCGGTGACGAGAAGGGCGGCGAGGGCATCGAAGAGCACGGGATGCGCCGCGAGGCAGCAGGTCGCCGAGGGAGCCCCGCCGTCGAAGTCTCCCACCCGCGCTCCCGCCTCGGCCGCGATCACCCACCCTGCGGCCATGTCCCACGGTTGCAGCCCGCGCTCGTAGTACGCGTCGACCCGACCGCAGGCCACCGAGCACAGGTCGAGCGCCGCACCACCCATGCGGCGGATGTCGCGGATCCTGGGGAGCACGGTCGTGAGCACCTCGGCCTGGTGGCGGCGCTGACCGGCGTCGTAGGAGAACCCGGTCGCGACGAGGGCGTGCGCGAGGTCTGGCGGGGTTCCGAGGCCGAGCACGGTGCCGTTGCGAGTGGCCCCACCCCCCGCGCGGGCGGAGAACAGGTCACCGCTGAGCGGGTCGGCCACGACCCCGACCGACGGTTGGCCGTCGACGACGGCGGCGATCGAGACGCTGAAGCCAGGGTGGCCGTAGACGAAGTTGGTGGTGCCGTCGAGGGGGTCGACCACCCACTCGACCCCGGAGCGACCGACGATCGAGGATCCCTCTTCGGCCACGAGCCCGTCGTCGGGGCGGGCGCTGGTCAGCAGGTCGACGACGAGGGTCTCGCAGCTGCGGTCGACGTCGGTGACGAGATCGGTGGGGGTGTCCTTGCTCGACACGGCCAGATCGGCGTGATGCATCCATGTCCGCAGATGCTCGGCACCGGCGCTGGCCACGCGCTCGGCGAGCGCGAGCAGGGCGTCGAGGTCGGCCACCGGATCAGCTGGGGGGCGAGCCCGGCTGATCGCGCCGGCGCTGGTCGATGCTGTGCCACTCGGTCATGGC
Source organism: Acidimicrobiales bacterium (assembly GCA_046543225.1). Classification (GTDB taxonomy): domain Bacteria; phylum Actinomycetota; class Acidimicrobiia; order Acidimicrobiales; family SKKL01; genus SKKL01. Next base: position 3,600 of record JBKGZW010000054.1, on the reverse strand, counting down.
CCGCAGTGCCAGCACCGCGACGATGGCGACGCCACCGGCGGCCAGGACGCCACCGACCACGCCTCCGATCGCGGCCGCGATCTCGCCGTCGGTCTGCAGATCGGTGACCGCGTAGCCGATCAGGCCGCCACACAGGCCGGCGAGCAGGATCGCGGCGAAGGCAAGTGCCCGCGCGCCCGACGATGGAACCGCCGGCTGCATGGGTTGGTCGCGTTCAGGCTCCATCGACGTTCAGCGTAGTGGGCCGAGGCGTCGGCACCTGGAGTGGTCCATTCGACTCACCGCGCTTCACTCGGGGCGGTCGCGGGTCGATACTGGAGACGTGGAACATGCCGCTCAGACCGAACTGGTCCGACTCGACCAAGCCACCGCCGTGCCGCTGCGGCGTCTTGGCGCCCTCCTCCAGGCCGCACGCGGTGGGACCGACCTCGACGAGGTGGCCCGGCGCAGCGCCGGCCGTTATGCGCCCGTCGATCTCGTCGAGATCGAGCAGGGACACGTCGACCTGAGCGACGACGAGGTCACCGGGTTGCTCGATCTGTACGGGGCCGACCCTGGCGAGCTGGTGGCGTCACGATCCACCTTGGTCATCGACGTCCACGAGGGCACGGTCGCGGCCGGCCCGTGGTCGACGTCGTTCTCGCCGGAGGCCGACACCGCTGACGACGTGCTGTCCCGCTACCTGGCCCTGGTCTATGAGATGCGGGGCCTGCCGCCCGGCACCCCGGTGCCGCTGCGGTCGCTCGACGTGTCGGTGCTGTCCAGCGCCCTGGCGATCTCCAGCGTCGACGTCGAGCACCGACTGCACGTGCTCATGGAGACCGACGACGGTGCCATCGAGCGCCTCCGGACGCTCCTGCGGGCCAAGGTGCTCGTTCCCGCGATCGGATTGGTGGTCGGGGTCACCGGCCTCGGGGTGTTGGTGCTGGTTCCCGGCTCCGGCGCCGCTCCCGGCACCGAGCTCGGTCGGGCGGTGGCGGCGACCGCCACCGACTCGGCGGTCGTGATCGGCGAGGGTCTCACCATCGAGGCCCCCGAGGCGACCCCGGCTCCTACCCCCGCACCTGCCCCCGAAGGCGACACCGGTACGGGCACCGGAGCACTCACCGAGGATCCGGCCGCCCCACCTCCGGAATCGCCTGCGCCCGCTGCGCCCGATCCGGGTGAGGTCGTACTCGGCGACGGTCTCAGCGTCGAGGCACCCGAACCGGTCGCCCCGCCCGTCTCGGCGCCGGCGGTCGCTCCCGACGACGAGGTCGTGCTCGGCGACGGGCTCACCATCGAGCGCTCCGACCTCGAACCCTGATCCCTTGCGTTCGGCGGTGGTGGTCCGAGGCGGGCACTGCTGCCACACTTGAGTCGTGCATCAGTGGTTGGTCGGAGGGGGAATCGTGCTCGGGCCCGAGGGCCTGTTGCTCGTTCGCAATCGGCGCCGCAACGGCCGGTACGACTGGAGTCCTCCGGGTGGGGTGATCGACGACGGCGAGACGCTGATCGGCGGGCTGACCCGGGAGGTCCGTGAGGAGACCGGGCTGGCGGTCTCGTCGTGGTCGGGGCCGGTCTATGTCATCGAAGCCGTCGCCCCGGGGCTCGGTTGGCAGCTGCGGGTCGAGGCCCACGTCGCTGTCGAGTACAGCGGTGTGCTGCGCGTCGACGACCCCGACGGGATCGTCGACGATGCCCGGTTCGTGGGGTTCGACCGCTGCGCCGATCACCTGACCGCGAACCATCCGTGGGTCCGTGAGCCGCTCACCGAGTGGCTGGCCGAGCAGTGGGACGAGAGCCGTCAGTACCACTACCGGGTCGATGGCTCCCGCCTGAGCGAGCTCGTGGTGACCCGCACCGCGTCCGGGGTGTGACCCGGTGGCCACCGCGCCCACCATCCTGCACGTCGACATGGACGCCTTCTTCGTGTCGGTCGAGCTGCTGCGGCGTCCCGAGCTGCGGGGACAGCCGGTCGTGGTCGGTGGCCATGGTCCCCGGGGCGTGGTGGCGGCGGCGTCCTATGAGGCGCGCGCCCACGGGGTGTTCTCGGCGATGCCGTCGGTCCGGGCCGCTCGCCTGTGCCCCCACGCCGTGTTCCTGCCCGGTGATCACGCCACCTACGCCGCGGTCAGTGCTCGGGTCATGGACCTGTTCCGGGAGTACACGCCACTGGTAGAGCCGTTGTCGCTCGACGAGGCGTTCCTCGACGTCAGCGGTGTCCGACGCCTCCACGGCGACGGCCCTGCGGTGGCGCGTCGCATCAGGGAGCGCGTGCTCGACCAGGAGGGCCTGATCGCCTCGGTGGGCGTCGCCCCGTCCAAGTTCATCGCCAAGCTGGCGTCGAACCAGGCCAAGCCCACGGCCCGGGCGAGCGGCACCGAGCCCGGCACCGGTGTGGTCGAGGTGCGTCCGGGAGAGGAGCTCGACTTCCTGCATCCCCTCCCCGTGTCGGCGCTGTGGGGAGTCGGCCCCGTGACCCTCGATCGACTCCACCGGATCGGCGTGCGCACGATCGGCGACCTGGCGGGGCTCGACCGGGGCGCGGTCGTCGCCGTTCTCGGGGCGAGCACCGGGGACCACCTCCATCGGCTCGCACACGGCGACGACGATCGCCTCGTGACCCCCGATCTCGCGCCCAAGTCGGTGAGCCACGAGGAGACCTTCGCCGCCGATCTCCGCGATCCCGATCGACTCACTCGCGAGATCGTCCGCCAGGCCGATGCGGTGGCTTCGCGGATGCGGCGGGCCGGTCTTCAGGGCCGCACCGTCACGATCAAGGTCCGGTTCGGCGACTTCCGCACGATCACCCGGTCCACCACCCTCGCCACACCGGTCGACACGGGGCCGATGATCGCCCGTCCGGCGAAACGGCTGCTGGCCGAGGTCGACACCGCCGCGGGCGTGCGGTTGCTGGGTGTGGGTGTCACCGGCGTCTCGATCGACCAACCACGACAGCTCTCGCTCGACGAGTCGGAGCCCGGCTGGGACGATGCCAGCCGGGCGGTCGACCAGATCCGCCGGCGGTACGGTGAGCGGGCGATCGGGCCCGCGATCGCGGCCGGACCGGCAGGTCTCGACGTGGTGCGTCGCGGCGCCCAACAGTGGGGTCCGGACCAGCCACGGTGACCTCGAGAAGAGTCGCCCCGGGCGCGTTGTTGATGATGGTGTCGTGTGCGAGACTGTGACCTACCAGGGCTTGGACACCGCCGGGCCCGTGGGGTGATAGGGAGCGACGGTGCCGCTTTCCGAAGACGAACAGCGCATCCTGCAACAGATCGAGGAGCAGCTCTACGAGAGCGATCCCGGGCTGGCGCGCGAGGTGGCCAGCACCACCGTCTACACCCACGCCTTCCGGAGCCTCAAGCTCTCCACGGTCGGGTTCGTCCTCGGCTGTGTCATCATGATCTTCACCTTGGCGATGTCGTTCGTCTTCGCCTTCGGTGGGTTCTTGCTCATGCTGGCGTCGGCGCTGTTCTTCGTGCGTGCCGCACGAACCCTCGGCCGAGCCGGGCTCGAGCAGATGACCCAGTCGATGCGGGCAGCAGGGCTGCGCGACTACTTCGGCAACACCAGCCAACGCATGCGGGACCGCTTCCGCGGCGAGGAGTGACCGCG
>JBKGZW010000053.1:0-16624 GCA_046543225.1 Acidimicrobiales bacterium | reverse complement strand
CCGGCGGCCGCGGCGGCCAGTCGGGCTGCGAGATCGGGCGAAGGGTCCTGGCGGGTGGCCATGCGCGCCGTCGAGCCCGCCGGTGAACCAGGACCAGCGCTGCGATCGCGGTTGGGCGCGGCGAGGCCGGGCGGCAGCACCGCCGTGCCGCGAGGCAGATCGAGGCCCGATGCCCCACCGGCTCCGACCCCGAGGACCTCACCCGCGAGCCCGGCCACGAGATCGGCGGTGAACGGTGCCGCCCCGGCAGCGTCCGCGGCAGGGGCGGTGACCGTCGTGGGCTCGGTGGCCTCCGCGGTGAGCCCGGCGGCGAGCGCTGGTGGGCCGGGCGCAGCCCCCGACGACGCACCGAAGGGCGAGTGGCGGGCGCTCTCGGGCTGCTGCCAGGGGACGGGGCGCCCGAGGCGACCCCTGGCGCGCCGCCCCGTCCGGTCCCCGGGAGCTCGGGACGAACCCCCGCGGCCACCAGGTCGGGAACCGGCCGGCTGTGGACCGCTGCGAGGAGCCCGCGGACGCGCTCCCCCACCGCCACCGGTCCCCGACACGGCCTGGCGGACCTCGTGGTCGAGCGACGGCGGCGCCGACCGGGGGCTGAGCCGACGCGCCGAGGCTCCCGGTCCGGTGTCGCGGCCCGCCCGGGTGCTGCGGCGCGAGGTGGCAGCCAACAGACCGCGACGAGGCGCCGGGCTCTTGGCCCTGGCCGCCTCGGCCCGGATCCGCTGCGCGAGGATGTGATCGAGGGTGGCGTCGCCGGTCCGGGGGCGTTCGGGGGCGAAGAGCGACTCGTCCCACTCGGCGGGAGGCGCAACCGGCAACCCGCCGACGGGGAGGTCGGGCACCGCCAACCCCAGTTCGCGGCGCGACGACAGCGACAGCCCGGCGTTGAGGGTGAACGAGCTGCTGCGCCGACCCAACGTGCCGGGCCCCGGATGGGGGGTCGAGCCGATCACACCCGAGCGGCGGGCCCGCAGTGGCCGCATCCGTCGACCGAGGTCGCGGCCGAGCGACCCACCGCCCGCGTCGGTGGAACCGGCGGCGTCGGTGTCTCCGGGGGGGGTGGCCGAGGGGGTGGCGTCGTCGCTCATACCAGCGTGGAGGACCTGAAGCCGTGGTGGGCGATCTCGAGCTCCTCCACCAGCGGATCGCTGGAGTCCGACGCGAACTCGGGGCCCTTCCAGCGGACCGGGAACGCACCTTCGAGCTCCCAGGTGCGCAGCCGCTTGCCCTGGGTGTTGGTCATGGTGATGGCCACCGACGACCGGGTGAGCGTGTTGCGGTTGCTCGAGAACCCCTCACCCGAGCTCTCCGACACCCACGAGAAGAACCGGTCGTTCTGGGTGACCCCGCGGGTGAGCACGATGTTCGGCCAGCTCATGCGACCCGGCAGCTTGTGGACGAACCCGTTCTGGCCCCCCTCGGCGATCTCTTCGACCGCGACGGTGAGCTCGAGGCCCGAGGCCCGGGTGAACCGTCCGACCGCCTGCCCGTCGACCTCGACGATGAAGGTCGCGCTGTAGGGCGAGTCCTCGAGGAACGCATCATCCGGCATAGCTTCGGATCCCTTCCCAGGCTCGTCGGTTGAGGTCGGCGACCGACCGGATCAGGCGTGCCCGGTCGCTGTGCTCGAGGTCGAGCAGGGTCTCGAGATCCCAGTGCAGGTGATAGGCCAGGTAGGCGAGCTCGTCCCAGAGCGCCTCCTGCGGGTATTGCATCATCGCTCGGTCGCGGGCACCTCTTCGATGGCGGCCCGACGTGGGCGCGACACCGGTGGAGCATCGTCGGGCGGTTGGTCGGCACCTTCGTCGGCCGGCGGGGGTGTGTCGACCGGTGCCCGGGTCGACGACGCCCCCCGCTCAGCTTCGACGAAGGCCGCGATGTCGGCATCGCTGCCGAAGTTGATGATGCCGTAGACGTCTTGCAGGTACGCGAGGTCGGCGGCGAAGAGCCCCTCGATCTCGCGAGCGGTCACCTGCGACAGCGACCCGAGCTCGGTGATCACCCGCGCCAACACGATGACGGTCAGGAACGGATCGTCGGGACCGCTGACCCGCGGGTCGCGGAGCGGTTCGATCTCGTCCCGGGCCGTCGCCAGCCGCATCGTGCCGCGACGATGCAGCTGGCCCTCCTTGTCGACGAACCCCTTGGGCAGGGTGAAGCTGAACTCGGTCTGCAAGGCGGCCATGGGTCAGCTACTGAGCGCGCTCGAGGCGCTCGTGGGTGATGGTGAGCTCTTCGATCATCACGTCGTCGGTGCCGGCGTCGAGATCCGAAGCCGACCAGTTGGACGGCCAGCCGGACTCGAAGTTCCAGCGGTCGACCTCGGTTCCGGTCGAGTCGTAGATGACGATCGAGCCGTTGTGGCGCTCGATGACGCCGTCGCGCACCTGCTTGTGCCAGTCGGTGACCGCCGTGCTCGCCGAGAAACCCCGCTTGAGGACGATGTCCTCGTAGGTGGTGTGTCCCGGGCGCTTGCGGATGACGATCTCGCCGGTGCCGAGCGTCTCTTTGAACTCGACGATGTTGGTGTTGATGGTGAGGCCGGAGCAGCCGGTGAACCGGGCGACTTCGACATCCTCGATCTCCAGCGCAAAGCTGGAGCCGAGAAACTCATCATAATCGGGCATTGGTGTCTGTCCCTCCTACACGCGACGCCGATCAGGCGGCGTTGTCCTTGAGCTGGCTGATACGGAAGATGACGAACTCGGCCGGACGCACCGGGGCGATGCCGACCTCGACGACGAGCTTGCCCTCCTCGATGGAGTCGGGCGGGTTCGTCTCGGCGTCACACTTGACGAAGAACGCCTGCTCGGCGGTGGCGCCAAAGAGCGCACCATCGCGCCACAGCCCACGCAGGAACGCACCGACGGTGCGCTTCACACCCTGCCAGAGCTTCATGTCGTTGGGCTCGAACACCGCGAACTGGGTGCCTTCCATGATCGTCGTCTCGATCATGTTGAACAGACGACGCACGTTGATGTATCGCCAGTCAGTGTCGCTGGACAGGGTGCGGCCGCCCCAGACCCGGATGCCCCGGGTGCCGAAGGGACGGATGCAGTTGATCCCGACGGGGTTCAGCATCCCCTGCTCGGTCATCGTGATGGGGCGCTCGACGTCGAGGGCACCGCGCACGATCTCGTTGGCCGGAGCCTTCCAGACCCCGCGGGTCTCGTCGGTGCGGGCCCAGATGCCGGCCATGTGGCCCGACGGCGGCACGAGGATCTCGGTGTCACCGTTGCTGGCCGTCGGGTTGTCGACCTTGATCCACGGGTAGTACATGGCGGCGAAGGCCGAGTCGTACATGGCGACGCCTTCGCGCCACTCCTTGATGCCCTGGACGCCCATCCCCGGAGGTGCGTCGAGCACCGCCATGCGGTTGGCCTGCAGCTCGCAGTGGGTGATCAGCGCGGTCTGCACCGACTTCCACATGTTGAGGTCGACGCTGCCGTCCTCCTTGGTGGCGGCGGTGACCAGGTCGGGGACCATCACCATGGTGACGTCGTCGGCGATGACCAGGCCGTTGATACCGCTGCGCGCGGTCTCGGAACCGGCGAAGGCCTTGCCCGACACCGGCACCGGCGTGGGCGGAGCCTTCTCGAGCGGGTAGGTACCGGGCTTGAGCGCGGTCATCATCGACGACAGGTCGACCCCGTCGTCGAGCTTGACCGCGACCTTGACGCGCTCGGACGCCTCGTTGACCTTGGTCTCGGCGAAGTTGTCGCCCTTGCCGAGGGTGAGTCCCTCGTAGGTCTCGACCGGGGTGCCGCCCTCGACCACGGTGAGGTTGAAGGTGGGCTCGGCGTCGTCGTCGTCGGACTCGGGCCCGGGTTCGATGACGACATCGAGGCTGGCGTCGGGCTCCACCGAGGTGACCTCGATCGGCTGGCCGAGCGCACGGTCGGCGGCGGGCAACGACATCTGGGCGGGTTCGCCCGACGGTTCGGCGTTGGGGACCCGCACGATGTAGGCGAGGCTGCCACCGTTGTTGAAGTATCCGTACACCGACAGGGGCAGCATGCAACCTGGGGCGAAGCCGCCATAGAGGCTCTCGAACTGGGTCCAGTTCGTCACGAGTCGGGGCTTGAGGCCCTCGGGGTCGGTGGGATCGTCATCGGGTGCTTTCGCCGTGAACCCCACGAACGCCGCCACCGCTGTCGCACCTGGCGACAGCGATTGGGATCCGGAGGGCACCTCTTCGACGTAGACACCGGGCGACAGGTAGGTGGGCACCTGCATACTCCTTGGTCGGTAACCGGTTGACGGAAGCCGGACCCCCTCCGTGAGAGGACGAACCTGCCTCCGGGATGACGTGGCACCTTGTTGCAGATCCCGGAGGTTCCCCGTTCAGTGCCCGTCGCCCCGGAATATATACCAGTTGGGCCCCCGAGATCAGGGGAGCTCGCCGAGCACGGCTCGAATGAGTCGTTCGGCCCACGCGGTGCGCGCCGTGGGCGGCGGGGCCGCTACGTGATGGTGGTGGTCACCGGCCCGGGTTGCAGCACGTCGATCTTGCCGGCCCAGTTGCACATCACCATCGACGAGTCGGTCAGCGCCGGCTTGCCCCCGATGGTGACCATGGTCGATCCCGGCGTCCACGGCGCGGTGGTGACCGGGATGCACGGCTGGGGGGTGAGGACCCCGAGCGCGGCGCTGGTCGCGGCCGCGACCGCCGGGTTGGCCAGCGACCGGCACATGCCGAACGGCATGATGTTGGTCATCGGGATGTTGTCGGTGATGACCCCGGCCGGCTTCTTCTCGATCGTGGGGCGCATCGGATCCACGACCATGAACGCACTGGGAGCCACCCCCTGGTTGCAGAGCAGCTGGGCACCCATCGTCACCGGCAGGCTCATCGCCGACCTCCCATCAGACTGCGACTTCGCCTCGACGCTAGCGGGCGCGGTGGCGGCGTCGCGGCTCCACCGCTGATCACTGCGCCGAACCCTCGACCGAACCCTCCAGGGTCTCGCCCGCCCCCACCGCCAGACACACCACGGTGCGGTCGTCGTCCTCCTGCCACCCGCGGATCGAAGGGATCATGTAGGTGTAGTAGAGGGTCGAGTCGGCCAGGTCGACGCCCACGTAGTCGGCGAACCGGTCGATGCACTCGAGCTCGGCGCGGTCCGACAGCTCGCGCTCGCCGGGATAGGCATCGACGTCGTCGACGTCGACCAGTGCGTAGACCTCGCCCTGGTGCGGCTGGTCGCATGGCACCACGGGCAACGTCTCGTTCGCCGCCTCGAGCGACTCGTCGAGCACCACGCAGTCGCCCTCCACCAGGTCGAACACCGACAGGTCGCCCGCGCTGGTGAGGCGACCGTCGTCGTCGCGGTCGGGTTCGTCGTCGCTGCATGCCGCCGCCATCAGCACCAGCGCGGCCAGGGCGAGCACGAGGCGGCGGGTGTACACAGGCGGCGAGGGTAGTTGATCAGCCCACCAGCAACGACGCGAGCGCCCACACCGCAGCGACCGCACCGATCAGCGCGTAGGCGACGGTGCGCAACACCGGTGCCCGCTCGAGATCGCCTTCCTGTCGTTCCTGGGGTGGACGGAGCAGGGCCATGACGTTGCCGACCAGCAGCGCGGCGCCGAGCGCCAGCAGGATCCACTCGAGGAGGTCGTCGCCGAGAAGCATCGGCGACGACGATACCGGGGCCACCGGAGGGGACTGCGCTCAAGTCGTCGGGGTCACGAGCCGAAGACACCGGTGTCGGTGGATTCGCCCCCACCGGCGCAAGTGGGAAGCGGGACGGAGGCCGACTCCTCCGCATGCATCGCCACCGGCCTCGCGGCCGGCAGCCCAGTGAGCGGCCTCCGTCCCCTCCCACCCGACCAGGCCCCGCCCGACGGGACGACATCGCGGCCTCACTCCTCGTCGGGCGACGGTGGCAGCTCGTAGCTGCCGGTCACCACCGCCTCGAGATCGTCGTCGGTGACCCTCGTGGTCACCGACAACAGCTCCACCGTGTCGGTCCCCTCGCTACGTTCGACCTCGATCTCGCTCGGCGCACCGGATTCGGGGTCGAAGCAGAAGCGGGCCTGGCGACCGTAGGGAGGGGCGTGCATCCCCCGCGCCAGTCGCAGTTCGAAGCAGTCGCCGTCGCGGCTCACCAGATACAGCGGCTGGTCGCCCTCCACGTAGGACCACATCGCCGAGACCTCCTCGTCGACCAGGTCCTCGTAGTCGTCCTCGTCGAAGCCGGTGTCGAGCTCGCGGCACGTCACCTCGTCCTCCGGCAGCTCGTCGCACTCGTAGTGAACACCGCCCACCTCACCGCTGAGGGTCTGGCCACTGCTCAGCACCCGGTCCGGTGGCCGCTGGGCCAGCACCCGGGTCTGGTGGGACTCGGCTCCGACGTCGGTGACGCGGTGCCACCCCGACACGGCGAGGTAGGTCTCGCGGCGGCTCCGCTCCCACGCGGCGACGAACGACTCGGCGGCTTCGGGCGATGCGGCCGCGATCTCGGGTCGCGAGACCAGGTTCGGCACCGAGGCCGTCGGATCCGGCGGCGAGTGCAGCCACCACGCGGCGAGGGTCCCGGCCACCACGCCCACCAACACGCCCACCGCGATCAGGACGAAGGGGCGCTCGACTCCGTCGTCGTCGCCGCCGTCCTCTTCGTCCTCGCCGTCGTCGCCGTCGTCGGCTGCAACCGGATCGGTCATCCTCACCGACCATAGTGGTGGTCCACCACCGCCGACGGTCAGCCAGGAGGAAGCAGATGCCAACCACGACCAACGGTGCGGTCGAGCTCTACTACGAGTCCTTCGGCGACCCGCACGACCCGACGCTGCTGCTCGTCAACGGGTTGGGGAGCCAGTGCATCCGCTACCGCGTCGAGTGGTGCGAGCAGTTCGTCGCCGCCGGGTTCCACGTCGTTCGCTTCGACAACCGCGACGTGGGGTTGTCGACCAAGTTCGAGGGCATCACCCCGGACCTGCGGGCGGTACGGGCGGCGGTGGCCGCCGGAGACGAGCCACCGGTTCCCTACACGCTGAGCGACATGGCCGCCGACGCGCTGGCGGTGCTCGACGCCTGCGGGGTCGAGCGTGCCCACGTGATGGGGCTCTCGATGGGAGGAATGATCGCCCAGACCCTGGCCATCGAGCACCCCGATCGACTGCTGTCGCTCACCTCGGTCATGTCGACCACGGGAGACCCCGACGTCGGCCGGGCGACACCCGAGGCCAACGCGCTGTTGATGACCCGCGCCGAGCCCGGGCCCGACGGTGCCGTCGCCAGGGCCATCGAGGCCGCTCACACCTACGGTTCACCCGACCACATCGACCACGACCGCATCGCCGCGGCGGCCCTCGAGGACTACCAGCGATGCTTCCACCCCGAAGGCGTCGCCCGTCAGCTCGCTGCGGTGAACGCCTCCGGCAGCCGCAGCGACGCGCTGGGGTCGGTGCAGGTGCCGACGCTGGTCATCCATGGCGACCACGACCGACTCATCGACCCGAGCGGCGGCCGCCGCACCGCCGAGGTGATCCCCGGGGCCCGATTCGAGCTGATCGAGGGGATGGGCCACGACTACCCCCCGGCGTTCTGGGACCGCATCGTCGAGCTGGTGGCGACCCACACGGGCCTCAGGTGAGCGACCTCAGCTGAGCTTGAGGAACAGCTTCTCCATCGCGTCGACGTCCAGGCGGTCTGCATCGGCGGAGTCATCGCCGTCGGGGTCGGGCTCGCCATCGGCGACCACGCAGTGCCGCATGCCGGCGGCGACGAGCCGGTAGCTCACCCGGTCGAGCGCGGCCTTGGCCGCCGCGAGCTGGGTGACCACCGACTGGCAGTCCTGGCCCTCGTCGAGCATCCGCTGGATACCACGGATCTGACCCTCGAGCCGGCTGAGTCGGAGGCGGACGTCGTCGGCCACATCATCGGGGAACTTCATACCCCCTATGGTACCGCTCCTCAGAAGATCGGGAGGGTTCGCACCGCATTGATCGCACCCAACTCCTCGACCCGGAGCGGTTCGGAGAACCAGAACCCCTGGGCCAGCTCGCACCCCAGCTCGACCAGCACGTCGCGCTGGCCCACGGTCTCCACCCCCTCGGCCACCACCGAGAACCCGATCGAACGCCCCAGCGCCACCACCGCAGCCACGATCGCCCGGTCGTGGGTGGACTCGTCCTCCAACCCGTCGACGAAGGTGCGGTCGATCTTCAAGATGTCGGCGACCGCGAACCGCCGGATGTAGTCGAGCGAGGCGTGTCCGGTCCCGAAGTCGTCGATCGCGATCCGCACGCCGAGCGCCTTGAGCCCGACCAGGGTGCCGACGGCGACCGCGTCGTCGCCGACGAAGGCCGTCTCGGTCAGCTCCAGACACAACCGACACGGCTCCAGGCCCGACAGCTCGAGCGCGTCGGCCACGTGGACGGGGAACCGCGGGTCGGCGAACTGGCGGGGCGACACGTTGACCGAGATCCACGGCTGGGACCCGCTCGGTGATGCGGGCCATCCAGCCGCGGTCACACACGCCAGCTGCAGCACCTGGCGGCCGAGACCGAGGATGAGGCCACTCTCCTCGGCAACGGGGATGAGCTCGGCCGGGGTGACCGGGCCGACACCCGGCTGAGTCCACCGGACCAACGCCTCGTAGCCCACCAGGCCACCGTCGCTGGTCTGCACCAGCGGCTGGTAGTGCACGGTCAGCTCATCCCGCTCGATCGCCAGCCGCAGGGCGTGTTCGAGCTCGAGGGCCCGCGCCACGCGCTCCTGGTCGCCGAGCTGGAACATCACCGAGGTGTCGCGTCCACGGCCCTTGGCCTGGTACATGGCCACATCCGCGTCGCGAATCAGCGCGTCGGGATCGACGTCGGGGTCGAAGGTGCTGGCGATCCCGATGCTGGCGGTGACCACCAGCTCGCGGCCGTCGACCTCGAACGGGGTCCCCAGCTCGTGGCGCAGGCGATCGGCGAGGGCGACCGCGACCTGGTCGTCGGTCAACTCATCGCAGACCACGACGAACTCGTCCCCGCCGAAGCGTCCCACCACATCGCTGGGACGCAGCACGGCACGGAACCGGTCGGCCACCAGCTCCAGGAGCCGGTCGCCGACGGCATGTCCCAGGCTGTCGTTGATCAGCTTGAACCGATCGAGGTCGACGAACAACACCGCGACCGCGTGCTGCGACCAGCGCGCCCGACCCAGAGCGGCGGCGATGTGTTCGAGCAGGGCGGTGCGGTTCGGGAGGCCGGTCAACGCATCGTGCTGGGCTCGGTGCTCGAGGGTGGTCTGCAGGTGGTGTCGGTCGATGGCGATCGCAGCCAGGTTCATGGACCGTTCGAGCAGCATCGCCTCCTCCGCGGTGGGTTCGCGCGCCTCGCGGTGCAGGACCACCAGCGCACCGACCAACTCCTCGCTCTGGTGACTGTGCGCGGGCCAGGTCCAACACGCTCGCAGGTCGTAGCGCTCCAACAGGTGGGCCACCCCCTGCCAGTTCCGACCGGTGAGCGAGGTGGCGACCGATGGCGACCGACCGATGGCCCGCAGGCTCGACCCCAATCTGCTGTCGGGTGGCATCTGATCGAAGGCTTCGATGACCTCGGCCGCGTAGCTCGGCAGGATCGGGTAGCGAACCCACCCGTCGGGTTCGAGCACACCGACCGTCGGGACCGCATCAGGGATCCGCGCTTCGATCATGGCGATGATCCACCGGAGCGTCTCGCTCAGCGGAACACCACGCGCCATGGCCTCGAGCAGCGACGCCTGCTCGGCGAGCAAGGTCTCGGCCATGAGCCGGTCGGTGACGTCGGTGGCGTTGATGACCACCCCGGCGACGTTCGGATCGCCCAACATGTTGGAGGCGTAGACCCGCAGGGTTCGAAGCGTTCCGTCGGACCGGCGCACCCCGCAGGTCTCGCCGTACTCGGTCGAGCGCTCCAGCAACTCGTGCACACTGGCGGACGCGGCGTCGGGTCGGTCCGCCACGACGTCGAACCACGACATGCCGACCAGCTCGTCGGGTTGGCGGCCCAGCACCTCCACCGAGGCGGGGTTCGCATAGGTGATCACCCCGCTGCGGTCGGTGACGAGGATCAGTTCCGCACCTCGCCGGATCAGCGCGTCGGCCCACGCCTCCCGCCGGCGCAGCTCCTCGACCTCGCTCGGGCGCCGGGTGATGTCTCGCACGCTGACCACGACACCGCCGAGGGCCGGGTCGTCGAGTTCGTTGGCCAGCATCAGCTCGAGCTCGAGGAACCGCCCGTCGGGGCGGGCCAGGGTCACCTCGACCGGTCCGTGCCTGCCGGGCTGGGCCAGCACGCCCTCGAAGTACTGACGGTGAAGGTCGCGGTTCTCCTGCTTGGCGAACAGGTCGTAGGCCAACATGTCGACCATCTCGTCGGGCTCGCGGCCGAAGACCTCACGGACCCCAGCGCTGATCCACTCGATCCTGCACTCGGGGTTGACGATCGCGAAGACGTCCGAGACCACGTCGAGGACCCGTCGCAGACGCGCTGGATCGGGTTGGGTGCCTGTACGAGCGGCACGGGAGACGGCGGAGGAGGAAGGATCGGTCATCCCGGGGCGGGCGGTCCGTAGCGGAGGGCGGCGAACCCGGCATCGGGCTCCAGATCGATCGGACCGGCCGAGGCCGGGACCATCAGTGTGTCTCCGTCGGAGACGGTGAGCTCTCGCGCTCGTGCGGTGCCGCTCACCACGTGCAACGCCGACCACCGATGCCCCGGTGCGACCGTGACCGGGCCGGGCGCGTCGACCCACTCGATGCTGAAGTAGGGGCACTCGATGAGCCGGATCACGCCATCGGCCAGCACGACCGGTGCCTGGGGCTCGGGAGCAGGGGCGAGCACGGCACAGCCGAGCGCCTCGTCGAGGTGCAGCTCGCGCCCGCTCCGGCCCCAGTCGAAGAGCCGGTAGGTGGTGTCGGAGGACTGCTGGAGCTCGAAGAGCGTGAGCCCACCACCGATGGCGTGCACGGTGCCGGCCGGGACGAGCACGGCATCGCCGACCGCCAGCTCCCGGAACGCCAACAGATCGGCGAGCGAACCGTCGTTCGCGGCCGAGCGGACCGCGTCGGGATCAGGGGCGTCGGCGAACCCGAGGTAGACGCCGGCGCCGGGCTCGGCCCCCAGCACCACCCACGCCTCGGTCTTGGGGTCACCGGTGCGTGGATGGACCTGCACCGACAACGTCGCTGCGCAATCGAGCCGCTTGGCCAGCAGCTCGATCGGACCTCCGAAGTCGGCGGGACGTTCGGCCACCACCTCGGCCAACGACCGGCCCCGATGGGGTCCGCTGGCGACCACCGAGTGACCGTTCGGGTGCACCGACAGATCCCAGGCCTCGCCGATCCCGACACCGAAGCGGTCGCCGCCCCACACTCGTTCGGCCAGGTGGGGCGACAGCAGGAAGGGGGCGGTCGACGACACGCCGCCATCGTAGGGGCACCGATCCACGCCGGATCGACCATCCTGGTCCCATGACCCCCGACGAAGCGGCACCCCACCACCACGAGGTGCTCTCCCGCCGCTGGCACGAGCTGATCGCCGAGCTGGACGTACCCGCCGAACCGGCGACGGAGATCGGGGCGGAGCTGATCGCCCGCTACGGCGAGCCCCACCGCACCTACCACGATCGAGCGCACCTGTCGGCGGTGCTCGACACGGTGGACGAGCTCGCCGGTCAACCACCTGCACCGGCCACCGTGAGGTTGGCCGCCTGGTATCACGACGCCATCTACCAGGGCCGCGCCGACGACGAGCAAGCCAGCGCCCGCCTCGCCGAGGACCAGCTGCCGGGCATGGGACTGGCACCGGACCAGGTCGACGACGTGGCGGCCATGGTGCGGGCGACCGCGCGCCACTTCGACCCCGACGCTGACCACGACACGACGACCGCCCTGTTGCTCGACGCCGATCTGGCCGTGCTCGGCGCCGATCCCGCCGCCTACGACGCCTACTGCGAGGGCGTCCGGGCCGAGCATCCCCAGGTGGACGACGAGGCCTTCCGGCTCGGGCGACTGCAGGTGGTGGACGCACTGCTCGCACGGGACCGGCTCTTTCTCACCCCCGCCGGCTTCGACCGCTTCGAGGCCGCCGCCCGCGCCAACCTGCGGCGCGAGCGCGACCAGCTCACCGGCGAGGGTTCCCCGCCCGGCCAGACACCTGACGAGCGAGGTTGACCGCCGCCACGGCGACCACCACCGCGACCACCGCCACGATCGACAGGACGCGGAAGGTGAGTCCCCCCGCGGGGGCCGCCGAGACCACGACGCTGGCGACGAGCGCGAGCGCGGCCGATCCCGCCGCCACGGTGGCGACGCCACCGAGCCAGTCGACGACCACGGTGCGACTGGATCTGGTCGCGGGGCGAAGCTCGCACGAGCGCATGGCCACCTCGAACGCCAGCCACACCAGTGGAACCACCGCGGTCGTCCGGAGATCGAACAACGCGTCGGAGTCCGACACCGCGGCGACACTGCCGAACACGAGTCCGAGCACCCCACCGATGACCAGTACCGGGAAGCCGGCGACGAGCCCGACCGCCAACGCCACGAGGCCGAGGATGGAGAGCTGTGCGGCCACGGCGGCCCCGGCTTCGGATGCGACGGCGAGGTTGACCACGACGGTGGCGGCCCCAGCGAGGATCGACACCCCGGCCAGGATCACCGACTGGTTCCGCAGGTGGGACCGGTTCATCGGGCAGCCCGCAGCACGGCCTCGCGGAAGACCCCGAGTGCGACCAGGACAGGGTCGAGCGGCTCACCGTCGTGCCAGGTGGCCACGGCGATGCCCCGGGCGCGCAGGTCGCGGCGCGTCCGCGCTCGGGTCTGCTCCCAGAGTCGCCGGGCGATCTCGCCCCGCCGCCCCGGTGGGGGTTCCACGAACGCCTCGGGCGAGACCTCGATCACCACGACGTCGAGCCCACGGGCCCGCATCGTGGCGATGGCGTCGATCCCCTGGGGATCGAGCAGGGGCGACAGCGCGATCACCATCGCCTGGCGGGGCAGTGCCCGGACCGGCAACACGTCGATCGTCTTGTTGGCCGCGGTGGCGTAGAACTCGGTGTCGATCAGCGTCTCCACCACCCGGTAGAGCTGGGCGGTGCCTCCTCCCGGCTTCACCCAGCGCATCACGCCACCGAGGTCGACCAGGCCGATCCGATCGTTGGCCGAGGTGTAGCGCGCCGCCAGGGCTCCTGCGACCTCGACGCTGCGGCGCAACGTGCTGGCGTAGCGGTCGCCGACCGTGACGAAGGTGTCGAGGAACAGCACCACCTCACCGCTGCGCTCTGGATTTCGGTCGTCGACCCACAGCTCCTGGTGTCGGGCCGAGATCCGCCAGTTCACGTCCCGGGCCCGATCACCGGCGACCATCGGCCGGGTGTCGGCGAACTCGATGCCGTCGCCCCGCTGGCGGGAGCGATGCACCCCGGGGATCGTCCGCAACGACCGGGGCGACAACAGGTTCCGCAACGTCGCCTCCCGGGGCATGGCCCGCAACGGAGTCGTGGCGGCCGTGGTCTGGCGGCCGAACATGCCCGCACGGTCGGTGGTGGTGAGCTCGAGCCGCACCGGAGGGATCGCACCCCAGTGCACCACGCGCAGGATCCGGGTGACCGTCACCGCAGCCACGCCGACCACGACCTCGAACTGCGGTCCGTGCTCGACCAGCTCGAGCCCGCTCGGCACCCGCAGCACCCCCTGGACCCGACCCCGAGGACCGTCACCGGTCAAGGTCGCGGTGAGGGTGACCAGTTCGTCCTGGAGGACCCGGTCGGGGGTCACGACCAACGTGGCGTCGACCGTCGGCGGACGCGCCCCCACCAGCGCGACGAGCGCCACGGCCAGGAACGGGAAGGCGACCACCGCCGGCTCCGGACGTTGGACCACCGCGGCGGCGAACAGCGCCGGCACCCCGATCAGGATCGAACCGACCAGGCGCGGGGTGGCGGCGACGCTCACGCGCGCCCGGGACCGGTGACGAGAGGGTCCTCGGCCCGTGGGGTGGGCACGACCTCGAGGATCCTGGCGATCACCTCGTCTCCGGACACGCCGCGCACCCACAGCTCGGGACGCAGGATGACCCGGTGCCCCAGCGCCGGGATGGCGATCGACTGGACGTCGTCGGGGGTCACGTAGTCGCGGCCGTCGAGACCGGCGACGGCACGAGCCAGCTTCACCAGCGCGAGCGATCCCCGGGGACTGGCCCCGGTCTGCAGCTGCGAGTCGACGCGGGTCGCGGCGACGAGAGCGGTCACGTACTCGATGATCGGCTCCGCCACGTGCACCGTCTCGATCGCCTGTTGCATCGCCAGCAACGTGGGGCGGTCGACGATCTCGGACAGCTCGACCTCGTCGGTCCGGCGGCCGATGCGGCGCCGGAGGATCTCCCGCTCGGACGGCTCGTCGGGATACCCGATGCCCACCCGGAGCAGGAACCGGTCGACCTGCGCCTCGGGCAACGGGTACGTGCCCTCGAACTCCACCGGGTTCTGGGTGGCGAGGACGAGGAACGGCGCCGGCAGGCGATGGGTGTGGCCGTCGATGCTGACCTGGCGCTCGGCCATCGCCTCGAGCATCGCCGCCTGGGTCTTGGGTGGTGCCCGGTTGATCTCGTCGCCGAGCACGAGGTTGGCGAAGATCGGCCCCGGACGGAACTGGAACTCGCTTCGCGACGGGTCCCAGATCGACGAGCCGGTGACGTCGGCGGGCATCAGGTCCGGGGTGAACTGGATGCGGGCCATCTCCACCCCGGTGACCTGGGCCAGTGATCGGGCGAGCATCGTCTTGGCCAGCCCCGGCAGATCCTCGATGAGCACGTGACCGTCGGCGAGCCACCCGGCCAGGACCAGCCGGATGGCGTCGCGCTTGCCGATGATCGCCCGCTCGACCTCGATGGTCACGGCGTCGCTCAGGCGTGCGAGGTCGGCCAGCGAGAGCTGCGGCTCATCGGTCATCGGAGTGCTCCAGTTCGTCGAGGATGTCAGCGAGGGCGTCGAGCACCTCGTCTTCGGTCGGATCACCACGCGGGAGGCGATCGGCGACGTCGACGGCGATCGTCTGCTCGATCCGGTGACCCAGCCGTGACCGGGCCCGGTCGCCGCCGGTGGTCGCCGCGATCAACAGGGCGTCCCACTCGCGGAGCGCGGCGACACCACTCGTGGCGGGAGGATCGCCGGGGTCGCCGGCCCACAGCGGCGGGACCCGCGACATCACCCCCTCGTGGACGCGGGTGATGCTCATGACCAGCTGGAGCACCGCCAGCGCGGCCAGGACGAGGACGGTCGCGACCACCGACAGCTCCCGCTGGTCGTCCGAGCTCATGACCCGATCGATGATCAGCACCATGCCTGCACCCACGATGACGAAGGTGGCGAGCGAGCGGATGAGAGAGCCCACTCAGGACACCTTCGCCGGCTGTCGTCGTGACACGAGGTGGAGCTCGTCGCGCACCGCCACCAGCGCGTCGACCGCGTCCAGCTGGGCGTCGCGGTCGACCGGGCGGGTGGAGAACATGGCCTCCTCGAACGAGCGGGTGAGCCGGGCGACCGCGGGACCGCTCGCGTCGACGGTCTGCAGGGCCCGAGCGAGATAGCGCACGGGCGTGTCCGAGGGCATGCGATCCAACCCCGCGAGCACGAAGGCGTCCTCCAGCCGGGCCCAGGCGGCGATCACCGCCTCCCTCGGATCGGGATGGCCACGCAGCGCGTCGATGGCGGAGTCGAGCAATCCGATGAGGCGGTCGCGGCGTTCGCCGATCACCGCATCGGTGTCGGCCTCGTCCTCGTCACGACGCCGGCCGAGGAGAACGCCGATCAGCGGAACGGCCCCCACCGCGACCGCTCCCAACCCGAGCGCGGCGAGCAACGGCCAGCCCGACGGCGACTCGCCCGATTCACCGGTGTCGGATTCGGCGATGTCGGGTGCCACCTGCTCGACGGTGTCGGGCTCGAGCGGCTCGCCTTCCCCGGCGAACTCCCTGGCGACCAGCGCGACGACCACGATCATCACTGCCCCGAGGAGGAACCGCTGTGACACCACGGTCCGGTTCGAGGTTCCCCGATTCCGGAGGTGGGAGATGATGAGCAACACGGTCACGACCAACCCCAGGCCCGTGAGGGTGACGATCACCCCGTCGATCCACACCTCGGGCACCCAGGTCTGGGGGATGTCGTGATCATCGTCGAGGCTGCCGGAGCGGCCTGCGAGCACGGCGACGGCCAGCACCGCCACCAGGGTGGCCACCGTGGCGATCGCCGCGGGCGCGACACCACGGCGTTGGCCTGCGGGGCGATTCGGTGACGGTTCCGCCGGTTCGCCGGTGGGTGGCGGCTCGAACATCGCTGCCGACAGTACCGTGCCATCGGCACGCGCACCGTTCGTCAGCTGCGCTCGTGGCGGCGCGTGGCCATGCCCGGGCTCCAGGTACGGATCACCAAACGGTCGTACTCGGGGCGCACGAACACGACCTCGTCGATGTCGATGGTGAACAGATGCATGGGTCCCGGCGGTGGGGGCTCGCCGGTGGCATCGGCGAACACCTGCCTCGCCCGCTCGATCGCTTCGGCGCTCGTGTGCTCGACCGCCCGGCCGCTGATCCGCGCGTCGCCGTCGGTCACCGCCTTGTCGACGTTCGCGCTGTGCAGCGCCATGCGGGG
>JBKGZW010000251.1:0-3508 GCA_046543225.1 Acidimicrobiales bacterium | reverse complement strand
GGCATCGGGGCCCGGTCGGGGCACACTGAGTGACATGAGCGACACCCTGCACTGGTCCGACGAGCGGGCCGAGATCCACAAGGTCGTCGTCGGCCCCATGGACAACAACGTGTTCGTGCTGCGCTGCAAGGAGACCGGCGACGCCGTGCTGCTCGACGCCGCCAACGAGCACGACCTGTTGCTCGACCTCTGTCGGCGGCTCAACGTGCGCACCGTCCTGGAGACCCACGGGCACTGGGACCACATCCAAGCCGTCCCCGCGGTTCGCGACGCCGGCTATGAGGTCGGGGTCACCGCCGAGGACTCGTCGATGCTCGACTCCTACGACTACATCCTCGAGCCCGAGTCCCAGCTGCAGGTGGGGCGGTTGCGACTCGAGACGATCTTCACCCCTGGGCACACGCCGGGTTCGATGTCGTTCAAGCTGGTCGACTCGCCCGTGCTGTTCAGCGGCGACACCTTGTTCCCCGGCGGTCCGGGCAACACCAGCTTCCCCGGCGGCGACTTCGACACCATCATCGCCTCGATCGACGAGAAGCTCTTCTCCCGGCTCGACCCCGACGTCATCGTCATGCCCGGCCACGGCGACGACACCACCATCGGCGACGAGCGCCCCCACCTCCAGGAGTGGATCGACCGTGGCTGGTGACGGGCGGTCGGCGGGCGCCGCCCTTCCCGCCGACGAGCGCCCGATCGATCCCACCCCGGTCCACACCGCCGACCTGCCGGCCACACCGATCCGCGACCGCAACATCCCCGCCGAGGCGTGGATCGAGGCCCCCGACGAGCTGCTCCGCCTGGGCGACGACATCGGCCAGCCCCTCATCACCTACAAGCGCCGGCTGGGCGACTGGCTGCTGTGGCGCGCCGGCCCCGCCGCCAAGGCCGACGCCCGCTACCTGGTCGTCGACGCCCGTGACCTCTCGCGGACCTACTCGTTCCGGCTCTACCCCGACGGCACCGGCCGGGGCACCGGCCCCAGCGGAGCGACCCACACCCGCTTCCGCTCCTGGAAGGAAGACCTCCGCGACCACGACTGATCCACCCGGCATTAGCACTACGCGGGTAGTGCAAATTCGACGGTGTGCCTAGAATCGAGCCCATGGCTGCTCCCCTGTTCGAGATCGAGGACCTCCACGTCACCGTCGAGGACCAGGAGATCCTGCGCGGCGTCAACCTGGAGGTCGGTGCCGGCGAGGTCCACGCCCTCATGGGTCCCAACGGCTCGGGCAAGTCCACGTTGGCCAACGTGTTGCTCGGCAGTCCCGACTTCGAGATCACCAAGGGCTCGATCCGCTTCAAGGGCGACGACATCACCGACTGGAGCCCCGACGTGCGGGGCAAGGCAGGCATCTTCCTGGCCTTCCAGTACCCCCAGGAGATCGCGGGGGTGTCGGTCATCAACTTCTTGCGTCAGGCACTGTCGGCTCGCAAGGGCATCGATCTGTCGGTGCTCGAGCTGCGCCTGGCCATCATGGAGTGGATGGAACGCCTCGACATGGATCCGTCCTTCGCCGACCGCTACCTGAACGAGGGGTTCTCCGGCGGAGAGAAGAAGCGCAACGAGATCCTGCAGATGGCCATCCTCGAGCCCGAGTTCGCGGTCCTCGACGAGACCGACTCGGGCCTCGACATCGACGCCTTGAAGGTGGTGGCCAACGGGGTGCAGGAGGTCCGCGCCGACCGGCCCGACCTCGGCGTGCTGGCCATCACCCACTACCAACGCCTCCTCGACCACCTCGCCCCCGACCGGGTCCACATCCTCGTCGAGGGGCGTGTCGTCGAGTCCGGCGGACCGGATCTGGCTGCACGGCTCGAGGCCGAGGGCTACGAGGCCTTCCGGTGAGCGTGCTCGACGTGGCCAAGATCCGCGCCGACTTCCCGATCCTCGAGCGCGAGATCAACGGGCGGCGTCTGGTCTATCTCGATTCGGCTGCCTCGTCCCAGAAGCCTCGGCAGGTGCTCGAGGCGATGGACACCTACTACGAGACCACCCACGCCAACGTGCACCGGGGTGTGTACCAGATCGCGGCCGACGCAACCCACCAGTTCGAAGGGGCGCGGGCTGCCCTCGCCCGCTTCATCGGCGCCGACTCCCCCCACGAGATCGTCTTCACCAAGAACGTGACCGAGGCCATGAACCTGGTGGCCCACTCGTGGGGACGGGCCAACCTCTCCGAAGGCGACGCCGTGCTGCTCACCGAGATCGAGCACCACGCCAACATCGTGCCGTGGCTGCAGCTCCAGGCCGAGCGCGGCATCGAGCTGCGCTACCTCCCCGTCGGCGACGACTACGAGCTCGACCTCAGCGACCTCGATCGCCTCGTCGACGGTGTGAAGCTGGTCGGCATCACCGCCATGTCCAACGTGTTGGGCACGATCCCGCCGTTGCGGCGCATCATCGACGCCGCCCACGGTGCCGGTGCGCTGGTCCTCGTCGACGGTGCCCAGTGGGTGCCACACCTGCCGACCGACGTCGGCGAGCTCGGCTGCGACTTCTTCGGGTTCACCGGCCACAAGATGCTCGGACCCACCGGCATCGGTGGCCTCTGGGCCCGGGCCGAGCTGCTCGAGGCCATGCCGCCGTTCATGGGCGGCGGAGAGATGATCCGCGACGTCCGCCTCGACGGGTTCACCCCCAACGAGGTGCCCTGGCGCTTCGAGGCGGGCACGCCTCCCATCGCCGAGGCCATCGGCCTGCATGCCGCGGTCGACTACCTCGACGAGCTGGGCATGGACGCCATCCGCCAGCACGAGGTCGAGCTCACCGCCTACGCCATGCGGACCCTCAGCGACCGCTTCGGCGACGACATCACCATCCACGGACCACCCGAGCCCGCCTCGCGCGGCGGCGTCCTGTCGTTCGCGTTCAGCGACCTGCACCCCCACGACATCTCCCAGGTGCTCGACCAGGAAGCGGTGTGCGTGCGCGCGGGCCACCACTGCGCCAAGCCGCTGATGCGTAGGATGGGCGTCGGCGCCACCGCGCGGGCGTCGCTCTACCTCTACAACGACGAGTCCGATGTCGACGCCCTCGGCGATGCCCTCGAATCGGCGTCGGACTTCTTCTCCCTCTGATCCGACATGACCATCGACCGCACCCTGGACTGCTGATGCCCGGACTCGAAGACCTCTACCGCGAGATCATCCTCGACCACTACCGCAGCCCCCGCAACCGTGGCGAGCTCGAATCGCCCCCAGCCCATCGGGCCGAGGGCTTCAACCCGTTGTGCGGCGACGAGATCGTGGTGACCCTGCTCCTCGACGACGACGGGGTGGTGTCCGACATCCGCATCGGCGGTCAGGGCTGTTCGATCAGCCAGTCCTCGGCATCGATGATGAGCGCCGCGGTCAAGGGCAAGACGGTGCCCGAGGCGCGCGATCTGATCAAGGCGTTCAAGGCCATGATGTCGATCCACGAACAAGAGCTCGACAGCGACGGCGAGCCCGAGGAGACCTTCGGCGAGGGCGAGCCCGGCACCGAGCTCGGCGACCTCGAGGCGCTGCG
>JBKGZW010000052.1:0-16677 GCA_046543225.1 Acidimicrobiales bacterium | reverse complement strand
GACTCGGTAGAAGCTGTCGCCGTCGCGGCCGTTCGGTCCGTGCCACCGCTGGAAGATCCGGATCGCCTCCACCCCGGCCTCCATCCGCGGCGAGCCGCCGATGTGCTCCTCGTCGGGAACGGTCCCCCAGTCGTCGTCGACGTCGTGATCGTCGGGAACCATGTAGGTCGGGCCCGCTTTGAGGACCTCGCGGACCCGTCGGTCGTCCCAGTGCAGGTCGTAGAGCAACGAGTAGCCCGCCACGATCTCGGTGACCGGACCGAACACCCCTGCCACCTCATCGCCGTAGATCTGGTCGCCGAGCAACAGGACCCGGTCCAGGTCCGGCCGCAGCCGGCCGAGCTCCTCCCACGCCCAGAACAGGTCGGGCGCCGGGCCGCGCTCGCGCATCGGCCCGTGGCAGGACCCGAACGCCATGTCGAGGCGGTCGACCTCGCTCGGCCGGGTCCGGAAGCTGCCGGTCTCGAGCACGAACCGGGTGGCCTCGGTCGGGATCCCGCTCGGTCGCTCCGTCCGCTCGGCGGCGACGACGTAGCGGTAGGTCGAGCCTGCGGCGAGGTCGTCGAGGCGGACCAACCCCGTGCGGGTGTCGGGGCTCTGGGACAGGTCAACGAGCGGACCGACCAGGGGCCCGGGTTCGGTCTCGTCGAACATCCCACCGGTGTTGATCCGCTCGAGGACGCCGCCCGAGACCGCCGACGCGGTGGCGCGAACCCACAGGCGACACTCCCACCCATCGGGGAGCGCGTCGTGCAGGCGGATCCACAGCCGAGCACTGGTGGCGGTCGTGTGGCCGACGACGACGGTCGCGGGGTCGACGGCCAGCCGCACCCCGAATCGGTCCTCGCCCTCCACGAGCTCCACGGGCCACGAGACCGTCGATCCCGGCATCCGGGCCGTCACGCGACCCACCGGCGGGACGTTCACGTTCCCGGGCACGCTCGGGCCGTCCGGATCGATCTCGTCGTCGAGCACTGGGACGAATCGCGTATCGATGGCGTTGTCGGCCAGCTGGCCGACCAGCGGGTTCCCGGTGCTCCCGCCGCCTCGGTCGAGGTGCGACACCACGGGGCTGTCGCGCCAATCCGGCGGGTGGTCGCGGGAGGACCGGTTGACCGGCCCGCCGGCGCGGGGCCAGTGGACGTGGTGGCGCTGCCACGCCACTTCGACGAGATGCGCGACCTCGTCACCGAAGGTCACCACGGCCACCCCGTCACGATCGGTGACCGCCAGCGCGGTGCACGCGTCGATGACCTCCTGCGCCGGTCGGGTCAGATGCTCGGCGACCGCCCGTGCCCAGAACGGCGCGAGCGCGGCGACCTCCACGACGATCCCGGCCTGGCGGCCGTGGTTGTTCGGCAACCGGGTGGTGACCACCTCGGGGTTCTCGACGACCTCGTGGCGGGCCCCGTCGCCGTTGACGAGGTCGATCGCCGCACCGGAGTGCGGCATGTAGGCGGACGTCTCACAGGTGACCGTCAACACTTCGTGACCCCCGCATCGGTTCGATCGTACGCTAGCGGTTGCGGCCAAGGAACGGGAGGTCGGGAGGTCTGCCAGCGCGTCGACCACCGTCGCACCGGACGGCGGAACGGTGATCGCCACGCGATCGGAATAGACCTGAGTGCTGCATTGTCAATAGACCAGAGCGTGTTGAACATGCGCTGGTCGGGCGTCGGCGGTGACGACCAGCGATCTGGCGAGCCGCCGACGCCTCCTTCTCGTCCGTCATGCACACACAGGAGGTCGCTAACCGATGCTTCCCGTACGCCATTCACCTCCCGACCTGGTCGACCGTCACCCGCTGTCGGCGATGGGCGCCCTGGACCAGCTGCGCCGAATGCTCGACGTGCCGTCCGGCGCCGTTGACCACATACCAAGTCGGGCGATGCACCGGATCCGCTCTCTTTGCGCTCGGAGCAGGCATTGTGAGCGCCACCTTGACAAATCAAGGTACGCTGTCCACACTTTAAACCTTGAGCTGCCAAGGTAGGAGGGTGAAGGATGCCGATGATCGATCTGACGGTCCCCAAGGGGGCGTTCAGTCCCGACGAGTTGGAGGTACTGGTGAAGCGTCTCACCGAGGTGGTGATCGAGTGGGAAGGGGGGACAGAGGCCCCGGGCTATGACCGGGCGGCGTGGGCGTTTGCTCACGAGGCCAACTTGGTGGCAGTCGGTGGCCGTCCCCGTCGCCCTGGCGGCCGGAACGTGTACCGGGTGGTGGCGTCGGTGCCCAAGGGTTCGTTGGACGACCGTCGGCGAGCGGGTCTCATGAGAGACGTGTCGGCTGCGGTGATCGAGGCGGAGGGTGCTGAGGTGCTCGAAGGTGAGCTTGGGCGGGTGTGGTGCATCGTCGATGAAGTGCCGGACGGCAACTGGGGTGTTGGCTCTGGCCCCATGCGGCTACGCGACCTCGCTGCGATGTTCGAGGTGAGTCCGGGATCGGAACGATGGAACGAACTGCGGTTCGACCAGCGGTGAAGAACATCACTCTCGACCGCGCCGATGTGGTGCTTCACGGTTCGTTGTGGGAGCCACCGACCCTGTTGCTGCTCCACGCCGGCCGCGAGAACCGTCGCGTCTGGGGGCCGGTGATGGCCTCTGAGGCGATGAGCCGGTATCGCTGCCTTGCGTTCGACCTACGCGGGCACGGCGAAAGCGTGGGAGAGGTCGAGGCCTTCGCTGCCCACGTCGGCGACGTTCGGGCGATGATCGGTCACTGTGCAGGCAGCGTGATCATCGTCGGCGCGTCCATCGGTGGTCTCGCAGCGATTGCGGCATCGGCCGACGTAGAGACGTCACAGAAGGTTGAGGGGCTCGTGCTCCTGGACGTGGTGCCAGATCCGCCGCCGAGTCCGACTCGTTCATGGTTGGACCGGCGAGGCCTGCTCGAGTTGGATGCCTCGCTCATCGAAGAGATCCTCCAGCAGGGACCAGCGCGCTTGAGGCACGTCTCCACGCTTACGTGCCCAGTCGCACTCATACGAGGCACGCTGGGGTCTCCCGTCACCGACGAGGACGAACAGCGCTTTCGAAGTGCATGTCCGCAACTGGAGACCTTCAACGTCGAGGCTGGACATCTCATCGCTCACGATGCTCCGCAGGCACTGGCGGTCGTCATCGCCGACATCGTCGAGGCATGGCGACTCCGAAACGCCGTAGGGAAGGTGTGATCATGGCGCGACGTACATGTCGATGGGGTGACGGTGGCCCAGACAACGTCGGCCTGGCGGTTGGCACCGATGTGGTGATCGAGGGCACACGAACATCCCCGGCGGCCGTGTCGGCGTGGATCGATCAGATGCGCGACACCGACGCGCTCCTGACCGCCCTCGAGCCTGACGAGATCGAGGACGGCCGCCGAGCGCTCGAATCCCATAACGGGACGCTCGACCCGCTCGCGCTCACCCTCATCACTATCCGGCGTGACGTGGACTCGGCGGAGCAGCCGAAGTACCCCACGGGCGAGTAGTAGTGGTGCGGTTCATCGGTCGAGTTCCCGCTCGAGGACGCTCGCCCACCACTCGTGGTGCTCCACCGCGTCGTTCGACTCATCCGCTGTGAACCCAGCGCTTCGACGGAAGGCACTTCCGTAAAGCGGCTCGAGAGCGAGGGCTTGGTGGAGCGCAGCGACGGCGAGGCGGGTGTCGGTGACCGTCGCTGAGGAGTTGGCCGGGCGGAGCTGGTGAAGCGCGTCGACGATCGGGTCGAGAAGCCCGGAACCTCGGTCACGCCACCCCGCGTTGTGGAGAGCGACCGCCAGTTCGGAGTAGCCGTTGGCGTAGACCGCGGCGAGTGATGCCACCAGCTGGCGTACATCGGGACCGGCTTCCAGCCACGACGCTACGACCTCATCCATCGCGGCGCGGATCCTGTGTCCGCCGTGACGCAGGAGTTCCCTGAGGAGCTGTTCGCGTGTCCCGAAATGGTGGTTGACACCCGCGTCGGTCATGCCGACACGTGCAGCGATCGCGCGGACCTGCACCGCTGCCGTGCCGCCTTCGGCAAGGAGCGACTCGGCGGCAGCGAGGATCTCCCGTCGCGCCTCCTCTGGTGGTCGTCGCCGGCGTTCGGTTCCCATGCCCTGCAGCTTACCTTGACAGACCAAGGAACATCTGTAACCTTGGTCGACCAAAGCAACTGGAGCGAAAAGGGGTAGTCCACATGGGACCGACGGATTCGCCCACCCATTGCTCGGCCTGCATCAACGTGGCGAGCTCCGGGCCGCCATCGGTTCCCCCGCCGAGGCGCTGGTCTACCTGTACGGATCGACCTCCCGAGCCGAGACCTACCGAGCGATCGGGAGGGATCCCCTTGTGGTCCACGACGTTTCGGTAGATCAGGCTGCGGGTTGGGCAGCGTAGACCACGGCGGGGGTGCGGTCGCCGAGGCCTCGCTGGTGGCGGCGTCGGTTGTAGAAGGTCTCGATGTAGTCGAACAGGATCGTGCGGAGCTCGGAGCGGGTGATGGTTTCCCATGGCCCCCAGATGTGGCGGATCTCGTTCTTCAACGACGCCCAGAAGGTCTCCATGGCGGCATTGTCGAACGCGTCGCCGACGCTGCCGTAGGAGCCGGTGAGTTTCCAGTCCGCCAATCGGTTGGTGAACTCCACGCTGGTGTATTGGGACCCGTGGTCCGCGTGGTGCAACAGCGTGTCGCTCGGGTTGCGGCGCCCGAGGGCCATCACCAGGGCGGCGACGACCAGATCGGTGGTCTGGCGTTCGCCCATGGACCACCCGGCCAAGTCCCGGTCGTGCAGGTCGCGGATCCCGGCGAGGTAGAGCTTGCCGTCGACGCAGGCGAACTCGGTGATGTCGGCCACCCAACGCAGGTCCGAGCGCTCAGCGGTGAAGTCTCGCTGCAACAGATCCGGCGCGGGGACCATCCGCGGGTCACGGCCTCGACGCCACCGCCGGCGGGCATGAGCGCCGATGAGCCCCTCGGTCGCCATCAGTCGAGCGACGCGTTTGCGGCTGACCCGGTGGCCGGCCCGGCGTAGCTGACCCCACACTCGCGGCGCCCCGTAGGTGCAGCGAGACGCGGTGTGGATCTCGCGGATCTCACCGAGCAGCACCTCATCGGAGCGCTGGCGAGCCGACGGCCGCCTGGAGCGCCAGGCATAGAACGACGACCTTGACACCCCAGCCACACGGCACAGATCGATAACGCGGTACTCGGCTTGGTGCTCGTCAACGAAACGGAAGCCGGTCACCGCGTCGTCTCCTTCGCGAAATAGGCGGCTGCCTTGCGCAAGATCTCCAGGTCGATCTCTTGTTGAGCGGTCTTCTTCCGCAGGCGCTTCAGCTCGTCGCGCTCGGACTCCGACAACGCCTCAGGATCAGCGTCACGCTCCGCCGCGTCGCGATCGGCCTTCACCCAATTCCACAACGTGCCCTCAGCGATCTCGAGCGACCGGGCCACCTCAGCCACCGGCCGCCCCGAGCTCTTCACCAACGCAATGGCCTCACGACGGAACTCGGGCGGGTACTTCGCTGGACGACCCACACGGGCCTCCTTCCTCCAGGGTCTCCCCCAGAATCAGGTGTCCACCGAAGCGGGGCAACTCCACTCGTCGCGTTGGGTCCGAGCCAGAGCACAAAGACCCTGGCTCCCGGTGGCGGTTGCCGCGGACAATCGGAGACGGAGCCGGACGAAGGAGGAACTATGTCCGTCATCGTCGGATTCGCCACCGACCACGGCTCGACCGAGGGTGTGGCCCGCAGGATCGGCACTCGCCTCGACGAAAGAGGTGTGGAGGGCGTCACCGTGGCACCGATGACTCCCGACGTCGACGTCACGTGCTTCGACGCCGCCGTGCTCGGCTCGGCCATCCACTCGGGGTCCTGGCTGTCCGAGGGCCGCAAGCTGATGGACCGGTCGACCGACGCGCTCGCCGAGCGACCGACGTGGTTGTTCAGCGTCGGCTCGATCGGGGAGACGTCGAGCTTCTTTCCCGACCGGGTTGGTGCGTTCTTCGCCCGACACCGCAGCGGGCCCAAGGAGATTGCGCCGTGGAAGGACGCAGTGCAGTTGATCGACCACCGCTACTTCGCCGGGGCCATCGAGGCCGATCACTGGCCTGCATTTGGAAACGTAGTGCTCAGGATTCTTGGCGGCCGGCACGGCGACCACCGCGACTGGAACGACATCGACGCTTGGGCAGACTCGATCGCCGATCACCTCATCGACGCCGCGCGCAAACGGTGACTGCGACCAGGGCTCGACCACCGGACCGGCCCGCCACACTGGGCGGCATGGCGACGGCGGCAGCCCGCACGTCTGGCGCCGCATCGAGGAACCGTTGCATGTCATCATCGTTCGGGCGGCCGACGGCACCCCGTGCTGCGAGTGGCTCGACCCGGCGGGGTCGGCAATATCGCGAAGGTGGTGTACAACGGCGTCGAATACGGCGGCGCACCGCGGTATTGCAGGCAGCAACTTGACCAATCCGTGCGAGCTGGGCGTCCTCGAAGCCGGTAGGGGCAACGTGTAATGCCGGGTGTTCAGCGCCGGCGCCACAGGAGAACTTGTTGATCGGTCCGGACGTCCGGCGGGATGACGGGCGCTTCCACAGCAGTCAAGATGCGGGGGATGGTTCACCGCAGCGCGGCAGAGGGCTTCGGTCGCGAAGCGGTTACGTATCCACGGGCTCGTCCGACGTACCACCCTGACCTCGTCGCTCGATTCCTCGACCGCTACTCGTCGGATCAGGTCTTGGAGATCGGTGCCGGTACGGGAATCTTCACGAAGGGTCGGCGAGACCGGCGAGCTGAGCGTTGGCGACGGCCAGCTCCTGGCGCACTGCAGTGAGGTCCCGTTCGGTGCGGCTGCGGGCGGCGACCTCGGTGACGTCTGCGTGGGCGGCGAGAGGGTCGAGCATCCCGGCGGCGACGAGGTCGGCGACAGCGACCTCGGTGGTGCCGTCGCTGCGCTGGCGGGTGTTGGGAAGAAGGTCCTTCTTCTCGGCCCGACGGATCGAATCGACGTGGCAGCCAGCGCTCGAGCGGATCCGCCAGATTCTTGCTACGCCCGGCTCTACGCTCGGCCGCATCAAGGGTTACGTAGACAGCGCCCTTCGACGGCTGTACCGACAACGCAACCTGGTCCTTCACGCAGGCAGGACGGACTCGGTTGCCATGACATCGACGCTGCGAACGACGCCACCCCTGGTGGGTGCGGGACTCGACCGGCTCGTCCACGCTGCCCTCACCTCACAAGAGTTCGACGAGCTTCGGCTCATAGCGCGGGCTCACGCTGAACTGCGCATCGTCGGCAAGCCAGGGGGCTCTCACGTGGCCGAGCTGCTCGGCTCGTAGCAGTGCGCCCTGGCGCTACCTCCCCGTCCGTTAGAAGTCGGCCCTGAACAGCAAGAGGCCCGGTCCTGGGGACCGGGCCTGACCTGCTACTTCAATTGGTGGCGGGGGTAGGATTTGAACCTACGACCTTCGGGTTATGAGCCCGACGAGCTACCAGACTGCTCCACCCCGCGGCGGACTGACGACGATAGCGGCGACCAGGATCCAACGCCAACTCCGATGCCGATGACCTGGGAACGCAGAGAGGGTGGCCGCTACGTCGAATCGGTGGGCACGACATCGGAGTCGCCGTCGTCGGAACCCCCGTCGCCGTTGGCCACCAGCTCCAACGCTCGCTCGATCAGATCGCGGGCCTCGCCGACCAGTCGTTGGTACTCGCCCAGGTCGCCGTCGCGCAGCGCCTGCTCGGCCTCCTCGAACAGATCATCTGCCTCGGTGAGCAGCTCGGCTGCCGTACCCTCCTCGAACGACGGCGGCTCGGTGGTGGTGGTCGAAGGCGGATCCTCGTCGTCAGGTCCCTC
Organism: Acidimicrobiales bacterium; assembly: GCA_046543225.1. Classification (GTDB taxonomy): domain Bacteria; phylum Actinomycetota; class Acidimicrobiia; order Acidimicrobiales; family SKKL01; genus SKKL01. The sequence goes on along the minus strand of JBKGZW010000052.1, from coordinate 8,840 downwards.
GTCCTCGCCCGGGTCGACCGGGTCGGGGTCGGGCGCGTCGGGGTCGAGCGGGTCGGGGGGTTCCTCGATGAAGTCGGGGTCCTCGCCGGTCTCGGGCTGGATCCCGAACAGTTCCTCCAGCGCCAACGCCAGTGACGGTTCCATCACGATGTCGTCGCCGAAGGCCACGATGACGTTGCGCAGCTCGGGCACCTGGGTGGCTCCCGACGCCTGCACGTAGAGGGGCCGTACGTAGAGGATCGACTCCTCCACCGGCACCAGGATGAGGTTGCCGAGCCGCACCCTCGAGCCCTCGCGGTTCAACAGCGCGATGCGCGACGCGATGTCCTCCTCGGACAAGATGTTGGCGTTGACGATGGCCGGTCCGTCGATCTGGGACCCTGGCGGCATCTCGTAGACCACCAGTCGCCCGTACTCGTCGATCTCACTCTTGGCCACCATGAACGAGGTCAGCTCCTTGCGCTCGTCGGCCTGGGAGATCGGCACGAACGACCGCAGCATCACGAACGACTCGTCCTCCTCCTCGGGTAGGCGCATCAACAGGTAGTACGGGTCGATCCTGCGTTCACGGGTGCCGGTCTGCTCCCCCTCGACGTTGGTGACCGGGGTGACCTGACCGGAGCCGTCGACGGTGACGCCGGGATCCTGGGCCACCTGCCAGGCCTGGTCCTGGGCGTAGAACTCCCTGGGCTCGTCCAGGAAGTAGCGACCCCACATGTTGGTCTGGATGGTGAAGAGGTCCTCGGGGTAGCGCAGGTTGTCGACCAGCCCGTCGGGCATCTCGTCGAGGGGGGCGAACAGCTCGGGGAACGCCTGAGCGTAGGCCCGCACCAACGGGTCGCCGGGGTCGATGACATAGAGGGTCACCGTGCCGTCGTAGGCGTCGACCACCGCCTTGACCGAGTTGCGGACGTAGTTGAAGCTGCTGTCGAGCCCGCTGCGCGAGTCGACCTGCTCGGTGTTGGCCTGCTGGGAGTAGGGGAAGCGATCGGTGGTGGTGTAGCCGTCGACGACGTAGTAGATGCCGCCGTCGGCCGCCACCGGGTAGGGGTCGGCGTCGAACTCGATGAACGGCGCGACCGTGTGCACCCGGTCGCGGATGTCGCGGATGTAGAGGATCTGGGATTCGCCGGTGATGAATCCCGAGATCACCGGCTCGATGTCGCCGAAGCGCAGGGCGAAGGCCAGCCTCCGCGCCAACGAACCGACCGGTACCCCGCCCTCGCCCTGATAGGCGGTGGTGATGGTCTCGCCGTCGTCGCCGGCCTCCTCGATCGACACCTCGGTTCGCTCGGTGCCGACGATGGCGTAGCCCGGCAGGTTCTCGCCGAAGTACAGCTCGGGTCGCTCGAGGCCCAGATCGAGCCCCGGATCGGTCCGCACCGGGAGATCGCCCACGATGAAGTCGGGGCGACCGGACGGGTCGATGGCGCTGGCAGGGGCCAGGGCAAGACCGTACCCGTGGGTGTAGATGAGTGATCGGGACTCCCAGGACGGGTTGGGCACACCGTCGGGGTTCAGCTCGCGGGTGGCGATCACCACCTGGGTGAGGTCGCCGTCGACCATGTAGCGGTCGAGGTCGAGGTCGTTGAACTGGTAGTAGCCCCGGTCGGCCTGCAACCGTTGGTAGGTGTCGTTGACGATGCCTGGGTCGAGCAGCCGGATGTTGCGGATGGTGTCCTGGTTGGCCATGACGTCGTCGGCCTCGAGGTCGGTGTTGTAGTCGAACGGCCTGGTCTCGACCTCGTCGAGCCCCATGGCGAAACGGGTGGACTCGATGTTGCGTCCGATGTACTCGGCCTCTCGGCTCGACTCGGCAGGTTCGACCTGGAACCGCTGGATGAACGCCGGGTAGATGCCAGACACCACCACCGACACGAAGGCCCACAGGCCGACCGCGACCACCGGCAGCACCCATCCCCGTCGCCAGATGTTGACCACGAACAGTCCGGCGGCGAAGAGCGAGATGAGCAGCAACAGGTGAAGGGCGGGAAGCTGAGCGTTGACGTCGGTGTACAGCGCGCCGTCGACGTGGCCCCGGCTGGAGACGGTGAGCTCGTAGCGATCGAGCCAGTAGCCCGCCGTGCGTACCAGGGCCATGACCGCCAGCAGCACCGACAGGTGCGCCTTGACCTGAGGTGTGGCCCGCTCGCCGGCGGTGCGCGCCCGGATTCCACCGTTCACGTAGTGCGCAGCGCAGGTGATGAGAAACACCGTGACCAGCGACCCGAACAGCCAGCTGGTGACGAAGGAGAGGAACGGGAGCTGAAAGATGTAGAACCCGATGTCGGTGTCGAACAGGGGATCGGTCATGCCGAACTCCTGCTGGTTCGTGAACAGGATCCACGACTCCCACTGCCCGGCCGTGCCGACCCCGGCGATCAGCGCGAACAGGGCCGAGACCCCGAGACGCACCCAGCCCTGACGGTTGCCGACGACCTCGTAGTACCGCTCGATGACCTCTTCCTCGGGTCCCGTCGGCCGGAACCTGGGAGCCACCCGGTCGGCGAACCAGAGGTTCACATACATCAGCACGAAGAACAGGCCGACGAAGATCAGCGCGAGCGCGACCTGGGCGCCGAGGATGCCCGTCCAGACTCCGGTCAGATCGAGTGCCTGGAACCACAAGAAGTCGGTGTAGAAGCCCGCGATCCCGCGCAGCGACGTGAAGAACACGAACAGCGCGACCACGGCGACGATGAGGATGATGCGCCCCCGGTTCGGTGAACGCGAGGGACGGCTGGGCATCTGGGTTGGCGGCCGCATGATGGACGAGCCTACAGATCCCCCGGAACCAACAGGCACCGGCACCCGGGATGGGCCGGTGGGTGGAGGTGACCGGTGGGGAACGGCGTGCCCTTGGCGATGGGGCCCTCGAGAGCGTCGTCCTCGCCGTCGGGGCAGGGCCCGGCACCCGGATCGACGACCCAACGCACCATGGTCCCGTCGGGCAACGCCGCATAGATGCCGCGGTTGAACGCGGTGTGCACGTACTGGGCCGCGAGGTCGGCGATGGTGGCCTTCCATCGGCGGTAGCAGGCACGGACGCCGTCGAGCGCATCGTCGGGATCGGTGCCGGCGGCGAGGTCCTTCACCCGCTCGCGAATGGGCACCAACAGGGCGTCGACCATCTCGACCGCCAGGTCATCGACCTCGACGTCGAGGTCGATGACGGTCTCGGCCGCCGGATCGCCGGCAGCGACCAGGGTGGTGGCCAGCTCGCTCCCCGACGCCGCCGCCAGCAGCAGCGTGTCGGTCGCGGCCTCGACGAAGGTGGCCCGATGCTGGTCGAGCGCGGGCAGCACCTCGGTGGCGACCGCCTTGGCCGGGCGCCTCCGGATGAGATCGAGCTTGTCGTTCTCGTCGTCGGCGAGCTGACGCTTCAGGATCCGGGCCAGCTCACGTTCGAGCTCGAGCACGTAGCGGTCGCGGCGCTCGAGCGCCACCTCGTCGGGGTCGTCGTATTCCGCGGGTTCGCCCGACTCGTCACCGTCGGCGGCCTGGGAGGCCTCGACCGGCACGGCGTCCTCGGCATGGTCGGCTGGTTCGGCGTTCGCCTCCGATGCCGCGTCGTCGACAGCAGGTTCGGCATCGATGTCGGGGACCTCGGAGCGGAGGCGGGCGAAGAGCTCGTCGACCCGTGGCCCCTCGTCGCCCGCCGCGTCGGTGCCGGCAGCATCTGGTCCGTCGGTGGCGACATCTGCCTCGGCGGGAGCCTCGGGCCCGGCGGTCGGTGCCACATCGTCGAGCTCGGGCACCAGCGCCAGGAGCCGGCCCGACTCCTCCTCGCCGGCGGCAGCGCTGTCTTCGTCGTCGTCCTCGTGGCCGTCGCCATCGGCGCCGGCCAGCACCGGAGCCGGCGGTGGCTCTGGCCGGGGTTCGGCGACAGGGTCGGTGTCCGGTGTGGGCTCGGCCTCAGCGGCCGGCGTGACGTCGGCCTCGGCCTCGGCGGCCGGCGCGACGTCGACCTCGGCCTCAGGTTCGGCGTCTGGCGGCGATGGGCGGGCCGCCGGCACCTCGCCGGTGTCGAGCAGCGGGACCCCTGCCACCCGTCCGGCGTCGAGCTCGGCCTCGATCGCCTCGACCGACAGCTCGCTGTCGTCGGACTCGACGCGACGACCGGCGGACTCGGCCGCCAGCTTCGCCTCGGGCACCGCGACGCTGAGCTCGGTGGTGGCCTCCTCGAGGGTCCGACGCACCAAGGCGTAGGCATCGAGCAGACGCTCACGAGCAGCGCGGAGCTGTTCGAGCTGTGCCTTGCCCGTGCGGCGGCGACGGGCCAGATCCTTCAGGATCCGTTCGCGCACCACCTGGGCTTCCGACACCATCTCTCGACCCTGCTGGCGGGCCTCGTCGAGCGCCGCGGCGGCGTCGGTCTCGGCTTGCTCGAGCACCCGCTGGGCATCGGAGCGGATCTGTTCGGCCTCGGCATCGACCTGGAGCCGCAGGGCCTCGGCCTCGGCCCGGGCGTCGGCCAGGATCCGGTCGCGCTCGGACTCGGCATCGGAGCGGATCGACGCCGCGGCCGTCTCGGCCTCGGCGGTGCGGAGGCGCATCACCTCAGCGGCCTCGCTGGTCATCCGATTGGCATCGGCCTGTGCCTCGCGGACCAGTTGTGCGGTCTTGGCCTCGGCCTTGGCCCGGATCTCGGTCGCAGCCTCGCGGGCCGCTTCGAAGATCCTCGCGGTCTCCTCACCCAGCAGCTCGGTGAGGCGGTGCTCGTCGATCTGGTCGAGATCGACGGGGTGAGGCTGGGACTCGTCGATCCTGGCCAACAGCTCACGTTGGCGGTCGAGCACCTCGCGGAGGCGCAGCGAGACCGCCGAGAGGAACGCCCTGACCTCGACCTGATCGAAGCCGCGGAAGGTGGTGGTGAACTCGCGCCGGGCGATCCGTTCGGGTTCGAGCTCGCTGGGATCGACCATCCACACGATGGTACCGACACGGGCGCCCCCGGGGTGGGAACCTCGCGCCCGCGCCCACACCCGGCGGGTCAGTCCTCGGGCAGCGGGTCCCCACCCAGCTCGACCAGGGCCTCGAGCGCCTCGTCGAGGGTGGACACCTCGATGAGCTCGACCGCGTCGCCCGCGCGGCGGTGGGCGGCCTCGAGCTCCTCCGGTGGAGTGTCCGCGGGCACCAGGAACACCTCGAACCCGTCGCGACGAGCCCCGACCGCCTTGTACTCGAGCCCGCCGATGGGACCGACGTCGCCGTCCCGGTCGATGGTCCCCGTCGCCGCGACCTCGACGCCGCCGGTGAGATCACCCGGGGTCAACAGGTCGAGCAGAGCGAGGGTGTAGGCCAGACCCGCCGACGGTCCACCCACCCCCCCGGTGTCGAAGCGGACGTCGACGGGGAAGTCGAAGGCCAGGTCCCGGGTGGCCGGCGCCACCCCCAGGAAGGCCTGGGACGGATCGTCATCCCGCTCGGTGAGGGTGACCGTGCGCTCTTGGCGGTCGGACGAGTCGAGCTCTTCGACGGTGAGGGTGACGGTGGTGCCGGGTTCCTCGTTGCTGATCGCGTCGACGAGGTCCTCGGCCTGTTGAACCGGCTCGCCGTCGACGGCGACGATGGTGTCGCCGACTTCGAGCACCTCGGCGGCGGGCATGTCCTCCTCGACGTTCATGATCATCGCCCCGGTACCGATCGTGTTGACCTCGTAGCCGAGTCGCTGGAGCGCCACGTAGCTGGCGTTCTGGGTGGAGAGGTCCATCAGCTGCAGGTTGATCTGACGGTTCTCGTCGCGATCGCTGCCGATCAGCACCTCTTCCTCGGCCACGACGTCTGCGTCGGGGTCGATGAAGGCCAACGCGAAGCCGAGCACCGACAAGCGGCCGTCGATCGACACGGTGGTGAAGGCGATGGTGCCGTCGTGGGGGTGCACATCGGCCCCCTCGACCGTGATGACGTCGGCGGTGTCGCGTATCGCCCCGGGGGAGAACGACCAGTAGGGCACCTCGACGACCGCGGCGGCGATCAGCGCCGAGGTGAGCATCGCCACCGCGGCGATGGAGATCCACAGGGTGCGCCGAGCGCGCCGCGACATCCGTCGGTAGGGACCTGGGGCCGAGGTCGGAGCAGGTGGAGATTCGTCGAGGAGTTCGGTCGGTGGCGGTAGCATCAGGTTCCATCGAGTCGAGAACGGACGTGCCCCGACCACGATCATCGGCCCCGGCAATGACCCGGAGCGCCAAGAGAGCCACACCAGCCTGCCACTCCTGTCCCACGACCACGACGCGGCGCAGGAACCAGGCCGGGACGCCGAGGAGCCACCACCGATGAACCTGCTACGACGCCAGCCCCGACCGCTGCCCCCGGCCGAGCCGCTCTACGACGATGTCGCCTGGGTCAGCCCGGCTGAGACCGCACCACCGGTGTGGCGCCGTGCGTTGTCGGGTGTTGGCCTGCTGGTCCTGACGGTCGTGCTCGGGGTGGTGCTGGCCATCGCCATCGGCGTGCTGCTGCTCGGCGGCTTCTTCCTGATCGACTACGTGCTCAGTTGAGCACCGCCGGCTCAGCGGCCGAACAGACCCCGCCGCTGGCCACCAGCGCCGCTGAACTCGTCGTCGTAGTCCTCGGCCGGGGCGTCGCCACCCTCGCCACCGAAGCCGCCGACCTCGGCCGCGGGCGGTTCGACCACCGGTGCCGGGGGAGGTGGCGGTGGTGCGGCCCACGGGGGCGTCTCTGACTCGGGAGCGAACGCCTCGCCAACGGGTGCCGATGCCTCGTCGTCACCGGCGAAGTCGTCGAGCGCGCCGTCGTCCTCGGCACGCGTCCCGTCGCCAGCCTCGCCGGCCTCGTCCACGTCGGTCGGACTCGACCCGCCGAGGACGGCGGTGGGAACCGACCGGCCCGGGGGCTCGTCGCCACCACCGTCGGCCAGTTCGACCTTGTAGTAGGGCTTGTACTCGAACGCCACCTCCTCCAGGCGGAAGATGCGGACGTTCTCGACACCGTCCTCGTTTCGGAGGCGCTCGACGACCGCGACGGCCTCGTCCACGGTGTCGGCTGGCTGATACCCGGGCTTGCCCTCGGGCGTACGGAAGATGACCATGTGGGACACGGGCGACTCCTTTCGGCCTTAACCAATCGGAGCGAGGGGTGCAGAACTTGAGGATCCACCCGACCCGATGACCCGATCCACCCCACCGATGGTGCGCAGGACCCGATGACCGAGCACCCAGCAGGCCGCAACGACCCAACGACGCGGAAGCGGACGGTCGTGCTGGCCGGACACCGGGGGGACTCCGAGGTGGCCCGCGCCCATCTCGACGATCCCGACCCTGGAGTGCGGGCCAGCGCGGTGGCGGCGCTGGCCCGGTGCGGATCACTGACCCCGGCGGAGCTGGAGGGAACGCTGGCCGACCCGGTCCCCGATGTGCGGCGCCGCGGGATCGAGGTCGCCGCCACCACCGCCTCGGTGCACAGCCAACAGATCGACCTGGTGCGCCTCCTCGCCGACGACGACGACCGAGTGGTCGAAGCCGCCGCGTGGGGGCTGGGCGAGCTGCAACCCCCCGACGCCGTCGAGCCGCTGTGCGCCCTGGTGTCGGGCCATCCGGACTCGCTGGTGCGCGAAGCCGCGGTCGCTGCACTCGGCGCCATCGGCGATGCCGGCGGTCTGCAGGTGATCCTGGCGGCCACGACCGACATCGCCACCGTCCGACGCCGGGCGGTGATCGCGCTGGCGCCCTTCGAGGGCCCCGAGGTCGACGCCGCGCTCGAACGAGCCCGCACCGACCGCGACTGGCAGGTCCGTCAGGCCGCCGAAGACCTGCTCGCTCCACCACCGGAGAGCCACGAGGGACATCCGGACCGCTGAGGCACCGTCAGCGTCCCGGTGCACCCATGAACATCGACTTGAGGGCGTCGTAGGACTCGATGCAGCGTCCCGCTCCGAGAACGACGCACTCGAGCGGCGTGTCGACCAGGTGCACCTTCACCTCGGTCTCGGCGGCCAGGCGCACGTCGAGGCCGGCCAGCATCCCCCCGCCACCCACCAGGTGGATCCCCTGTTCGATGAGGTCCTGTGCCAGTTCGGGCGGGGCGGTGCCGAGACAGGAGACGACCGAGTCGACGATGGTCCCGATCGGTTCGCTGATGGCCTCGCGCACCTCGGCGGGGGTCAACAGCACCGTCTTGGGAAGACCCGAGACCAGGTCGCGTCCGCGCACCTCGGCGTTCACGTCCTCGCGGACCGGCCATGCGGAACCGATCGTGATCTTGATCTGTTCCGCTGTCTGCTCACCGATGGCGATGCCGTACTCGCGGCGGATGTAGACCTGGATCGCCGCGTCGATGTCGAAGCCGCCGAGACGGACCGCCTGGATGGACACGATCCCCCCGAGCGAGATCAGCGCCGTCTCCGAGGTGCCACCACCGATGTCGACGACCATCGACCCCATGGCCTCGTTGATGGGAAGGCCCGCTCCGATGGCGGCGGCCATGGGCTGGGCGATCAACTGCGCGTCGGCGGCGCCGGCGCGCCGCGCCGCCTCGGTGACCGCCCGGCGCTCGACGGCGGTGATGGCCGACGGCACACAGATCACCACACGTGGGCGGTTGAACCGGCTGACACCCACCCGCTGCAGGACGAGGCGGATCATCCGCTGGGTGACGTCGAAGTCGGTGATGGCCCCCTGCCGCAACGGCCGAACGGCCACGATGTTCGACGGGGTCCGCCCGATCATCTGCCAGGCATCGTGGCCGATGGCGAGCACATCGCCGGTCTGGTTGTTCAGCGCGATCACGGTGGGCTCGTTCAACACGATGCCCTCGCCGCGGGAGTACACCAGGGTGTTGGCGGTTCCCAGGTCGATCGCCAGATCTCGTGCCAGTGG
>JBKGZW010000250.1:0-3527 GCA_046543225.1 Acidimicrobiales bacterium | reverse complement strand
TGGTCCCGGTCGCGGTGTCGCTCATGCACCGAACCCTAGCCGCAGGGTTCGCCGGGACCGAACCCCCACCAGCGGCCAGGAGCCAGCCGGATCCGGGTCAGGATCGGCTGAGTTCGCCAGCAAGCAGGGATGAGAGGTTGATGATGGGATCCCCCCCTCGTTGGCAGTTCATCGACGCCGCCGATCCGCTCCTCGGCGACGCCTTCCCGGACGCCGTACACGATGGCGTGGATGCTCCCCATCCATCGGTAGAACACGAGGCGGTCGTCGAGGCGCTCACCCAGGTCCCGCCCGGCAGCCAGGTCCAGGAGCGCGGCACGACCAAGGCAGGCCACGAGCGGCGTGAGGTCCGTGGCGGGATCGCCGAGCCAGGCGTCCTCGAAGTCGATGATGCCAGCGGGACCATCGCTCCCGATGAGCACATGCACCGGCCCGAGGTCGTTGTGGATCAAGCCGGTCGGGAACACGGGAGGGTGCTCGACCATCTCCATGAACCGACGCGTCACCGCGTCGGCGAGCTCGTGATCCAGCTCCGGAAGAGCGACCTCGCTGACGAGCGGCCACAGCTGTTCGTAGTGCGGCTGCCATGCAACGTCAGCGGGCGGTGCGCCAAGCCGGTCCGCAGCGTCCGCGACCGGGTACGCGTGGAGCTCAGACAGCATCTGGCCAAGTGCGGGTGCGACCGCCCGATCGCTCTGGCGCAGCGGTCAGCAGCTCCCTCAGTCGCGCACCCCTTTCCCCATGCCGACGGATCGAACCGCCAACCGACCTCGACCGCAGGAAGTATGGCGGGCAGGAACGTGGGCACGGAAAGACCGACGTACCCGATGATTCTGCCGTCGGCCTTGGTGCGAGCCACCCAGCAGCCAAAGCCAAGCTCATCCCATTCAGCGATCTGCGCATCGAGAAAGGCCTCGGTTTCGCTCCGGTCCTGACAGAGATGCCCACAAGCGCCGGCTGAGCGACACCTCTCCGCACGTTCGCGGCGCTCTGGCGCTTCGACCACCGAGCATGATGGGACGGTCAGCTGTGCACGGAACGCCGGTGCTCGAGCGGCTCGCGAACACCTTCGATGGCGCCGACATGCGCGACGCGCCTCCGCGGGCCCCACGAGGCCCCGCCCCGGGCTCGGCGCGGCCGAGATGCACGTGATCGACGGCTTGACTAGTTCACATCATTGTGAAATATTCACGGGAGATGGATATTTTCGAGGCACTCGCCGACCCGACGCGACGACACGTGATCCAACTGCTTGGGAGCCGGCCGCGGCGCGCCGGCGAACTCGCCGACGAAGTGGGCGTATCGCCGTCGGCACTCAGCCGACATCTCAAGGTGCTGCTCGAGGCGTCGATCGTCGAGGATGAGCGCATCCCCGATGACGCGCGTGTGCGGGTGTTCTCGCTCCGAAATGAATCGCTGGCGTCGGTGCAGGCATACCTCGACCAGCTGCAGGCCGAATGGCGCGACCAGCTTCAGTCGTTCAAGCGCCATGTGGAGGGTGAGGATCGATGACCAGCATGAGTACCGAGATCGACGTCGCGACCGACCCGGCAACTGCCTTCGCGGTGTTCACTGAGGAGTACGACGCCTGGTGGGGCAACGGCCCCATCGACGCCTACGAGTCGTGGCGTCTGATCGAGCGCCGGATGGAACCCGGCGTGGGCGGGCGCGTCGTCGAGGACTACGGTGACGAGGAGCGCGTCCTGGGAACGATCACGATCTGGGAGCCCGGCGCCCATCTGGCGTGGACCACCCGCAACGACGTGACCATCGACGTCACCTTCACTGCGCTGGCCAACGGCACGCGGGTCACCGTCGCCGGCATCGTGTCCGACGACGTCGACGGCACGGCACAGCTGGCGATGGTGCGCATGGCGCCACAGTGGTTGCCCAGGTACATCCAACGCAAGGCCGCCGGACGGACCCGCCCCGAACCGGGGTCGCTCGGAATCATCCTGCGCTCGGCAACACCGGCATCGACGGCTCGCTGGCTCGCCGACGCATTCCAGCTCGAGTGCACCGGCGACATTCCCGACGACGAGGGCGATCCCGACTTCACCTGGATCGAGTTTCGCATTGGCAGCGGGATGCTTGTCCTGTGGGGTGGTGGCGGCACGATCGGAACCGACACTCCGCTCGTCTACGTCGACGATCTTGACGCCCATCTTGCCCACGCCCGAGCCGCTGGCGCAACGATCGTCACGCCGATCACCGAGCATGGCTTTCGGGGCTACACCGCCAAGGACTGCGAAGGACGCCACTGGCAGTTCATGCAGGCCGGGCCACGTATCGGGCGCTGAGGAGCCGCCATGACCGATCCATCGCGCACCACGACTGCCACCGAGACACCGAGGCCATGCGACCTCGTGATCGGCGGCGGCTGGATCCTCGACCTCGACGGCCCCGAGGAGATGGCCACGGCCCGGCGGTCAGTCGCGATCGCCAGCGGAGAGATCGTCGACATCGGACCGGACTCCGAGATATCGGAGCGCTGGCGGCCGACGCAGCGAGTCGATGCCACAGGGCACGTGGTAGCCCCCGGCTTCGTCGATGCCCACGTGCACCTCGGCGCGTTCCTCGGCGCTGGGCGGCCATACGAACGTCCGACGGACCCAAGCCCATTCTCCGGCTCAGGACAGCTCGAGGACGCGTTGCGAACTGTCGCGGGGTTCTGCTCGATGGCGGTTCCAGCGGAGGTCGTGGTCCCGGTGCTGCGACCCGTGCTTGCCGCGATGCTGGAGGCCGGGTTCACCGGTGTCGTTGACGCCGGAGGTCCCGGCTGGGACGGTGTCTGGCAAGCGGCGGTCGACTCCGGCATCCGCGCCGCAATCGGTCCGAGCCTCGCCGACTCCTGGCACGACGAAGACGGGCGATTCGACCGCCGCGCCGACAGCAACGACCTGCTTGCCGCTGCGGAATCCTTCGTCGTCGAACGTCGCGGCGCAAGCGATCGCGTGCGGCCGCTGATCTCGGCCGTGGAGACGATGGGCGCCTCCGACGAACTGCTCGCCGGCATCGCCGCGTTGGCCGAACGCCATGACCTCCCGACCCACGTCCACAGCCACATCGGGGAGGAGAGCGCCACCGCACACGAAACCCTCCTGGGAGCCCGACAGACCGAGCGCCTGGTGAGGACCGGGATGCTGTCGCCGCGATGCACGGTGATGCACGCCACCGCCCTCACGGACCAGGACATCGGCGCCTTTGCCACCGCCGGCGCGACCGTCAACCACAACCCGGTCGGCAACGCGCTGTACGGGTTCGGCGCGGCCGCCGGCCGAGCCGTCCCTCGGCTACTCGACGCCGGTGTGCCAGTCGTGCTCGGCAGCGACTGGGCGCCCACCGTGACCAACCCGTTCGAGATCGTTCGATTCGCCCTCGGACTCCATCGTGACATTGCCGCCGACGACCGGGCGATCTCCCTCGAGGCGGCACTCGCCATGAGCACCGCCGGGTCGGTCCCCCTCGGCTGCCCCGGTGGGCTCGGCCGAATTCTGGAACTCGCTCCAACCGACCGCGCCGCCGCC
>JBKGZW010000051.1:0-16769 GCA_046543225.1 Acidimicrobiales bacterium | reverse complement strand
TCGGCCATCCCGATCGTGCCGGTGGAGGTGGCAGCGTCGACCACGGCACCGATGAACGAGTCGAGCTGGGCGCGGCGGGTCGCGCCGCCACGTTCGCGCACCAGTTCGGGAAGGTCATCGAACGAGACGATGCCGACGTGGGCGGCGTCCTCGAAGTCGTGGCACACGTAGGCGATCCGGTCGGCCCAGGACACCACCTCACCCTCGGGAGTGGACGGCGCTGGCCGTGACCACGAGTGGTTGCGGATGCCGTCGAGGGTCTCGGTGCACAGGTTCAGTGGGGCGAGGACCACGTCGGCGCCCCACACGGCGTGGTCGTAGCCGCCGTCGACATAGGGGCTGAAGGCGTCTTCGCTGGCGTGGCCGCCGGGCCCGTGCCCACAGTCGTGGCCGAGGGCGATGGCTTCGGTGAGGGCGACGTTGAGCCGGCATGCCCTGGCGATGGCGGTGGCCACCTGAGCCACCTCGAGCGCGTGGGTGAGCCGGGTGCGCTGGTGGTCCTCGGGGAAGATGAAGACCTGGGTCTTGCCCGCGAGGCGGCGAAACGCCGTGGTGCCGTGCAGGATGCGGTCGCGGTCGCGTTCGAAGCAGGTGCGGACCGGATCGGGGTCCTCGGGGACGGCCCGGTTGCCGGCATCGACCGCTCGTGTGGCTCCGACGGCGAGGTGCAGGTCCTCGAGGGCTTCTCGTTCGGTCCGCTCCAGCGGGGGAGTGGGCTCGATGTCGGCCGCGCTGTCGCGGTGGGCCCGATGCACGGTGCCGCTGCGATGGCTGTGCATGGTCGCTGCCCACTGTCGGGCGCGCTCGGTCGGAGGGCCAGCGGCGAGGGACTCCGACCGTGCCGGCGGGGGGCGGTGTTGGCTCACGGTGCCAGCGTAGGACACCCCTGTGACGCTCCCTCGCCACGAGCAAAACCCGGACGCGTGGGCGCGACGACCACCTTTGGTGGTAGAACTTGGGTCTCGAGACCCACGCTGAGTGGGCGCAATACCTCAACTCAGCAATCGCTGGTGCCGATGAAATGGATACGGGCGCCGTAGGTGTCCCAGAGCCGACCCTCGGGCGGAGTGCCATCATGACGAACCGAGCATTCAGAGTCGCCACGGCCACGAGGTCTTCGGCGCGGCGTAGGTCCAGGTGCCGACGTTCGAGCTCACGGGACGACGACGGTGCTGTGCTGGTCGAAGCAGCCATCGTGATGCCCCTGCTCCTGCTCATCGTCTTCGGGATCCTCGAGTACGGCCTGGTCTTTCGGACCACGCTCTCGATCAGCGAATCGACGCGAGCCGGAGCGCGAGTCGCCGTGGCCCAACCGAGGGTCGAAGGCTACGAGGACTCGGCGGCGGCGGCAGTCTCGGGTGCCCTCGCGTCAGCTGGGATCCCAGCCGACGACATCGAGGAGCTCGTCATCTACAAGGCCGATCCCAACACCGGCCAGACCGTCGCTGGAGGTGCACCACAGGATTGCACCGCCGACTGCTGGAAGTTCGTGTGGAGCGAGGGCGATCAGCGCTTCGACCTGGCTCCGAGCAGCCCCACCTGGGAGGCGAGCTCACAGTTCGCGTGTGGTTCCCAGGACCAGACCGACTTCGTCGGGGTCTACGTCCGGGCGAACTACACGTTCGTCACCGGGTTCTTCGGCGAGAGCATGACCATGCAGGAACGTTCGGTCATGCGACTGGAGCCCCTACCTCTGTCCGATACCTGTGCGCCGGCCTAGCGAGGAGCGGAACGATGTCGCGTGAACGGGCACGGCCGGACCAGGGATCAGCGCCGGATGACGCCGACGAGCGGGTGCGCCCCGACGAACGACGCCTGCGTGATCAAGGATTCGTCCTGGCATGGCTCGCGCTCATGCTGGTCCTGCTCGTGGGCTTCGCTGGGTTCGCGGTCGATCTCGGGCACTGGTATCTGACCGCCTCGCGTGTTCAGAACGCCGCCGACGCCTCGGCGCTCGGTGGTGTGGTGTTCCTACCGGATGAGCTGTCCGAGGCCGAGCAGGTCGCCTGGGACCTGGCCGAGGGGCACGGCTATCCCTCCGATGACGTGAACGTGGCACCGGGCGAACGACCGAACCAGCTCGAGGTCAGCGTGACGAAGGAGGTCGACAACTTCTTCGTGGGGATCTTCGGGATCGACACGACGACCATCACCCGAAGCGCGATGGCCGAGTTCGAAGGTCCGGTCCCCATGGGCAGTCCCGAGAACTTCCTGGGGAACGACCCCGAGCTCGGGGAGAGCCCGGACCACTGGATGAACCTCGCCTCGGTCCGCAACAACGCGGTGAACGGCGATCGCTTCGCCGCCGGGTTGTGTCCGGGCGGAGGTGCCCTCGGCCCCTGCGGAAGCCCCAGTCCTGCCATCGACAACCCCAGCTACGATCCGAACGGCCACATCTTCGCCATCGAGGTGGCGCCAGGAACCCCGGGACCCCTCCGGGTCGACGTCTTCGATCCCGCGTTCTACGAGGTCGGCGACACCTGCACCACGAACCAAGGTGGTGTCTTCAACACCGACACCGGGGATCTACAGGCTCACGCCGCAGGCAGCTCGGACATCCCCGACGACTGGTACGACGATGCCGACAGTCGATTCGTCGGGGGTCCCAGCCCGACATGGTGCCCAGGAGATCACCGCGCTGGCGCATCGGGTGGTTCCGAGCCGCTCGTGTCGACCTTCATCGTCCGGTCACCCGACAACTCGCCCTGGATCGACACCGACAACCCCGTCGTCAACACCGCCACCTGTCATCCTCGCCAGTTCGAGGGGCGGGACAACGGATGGCTGAGTGGCGATGGGGGTCTGCAGGGGAAGCTGACCGATCCGGACGAAGGGCGGGTCACCTTTCCCCCCGGGGCGTGGGAACAGACCGTCGCCAACTCCTTCCGTCGGTGGGTCACCGTGTGCGAGATCCCCAACCCGGAACCGGGCCGCTACCTGCTCCAGGTCAAGAGCAACGCTCCGCTCGGGAACCCGCTCGCGACCGACACTACGATCGACACCTGGGGCCACAACCGCTTCTCGTTGCGCGTCGGCAACGGAGCGCCGTCGGACCCGGGTTGGAACAGTGGGGTCCGGTTGTTCGGGAACGGGCGGCTGCCCATCTATGTCAACGCATCGGGTGCCGACACGGAGTTCTTCCTCGCTCGTGTGTCGCCCAGCACCACTCAACGGCTGCTCAACATCTCGCTGTGGGACATCTCCGACGGGGGTAGCTCCGGCTCGATGCGGGTGGTTCCGCCGCCCGATTCGGGCCTGTCGACCTTCTCGGACTGTTCCTTCGGTAGCAGCGGAGGCAGCTATGCACCCAGCCCTGGCGACTGCTCGTTCAGCTTCGGCGCGGGAGCGCTGAACGGTGAGCTGATGCAGGTGGAGATCCCCCTGCCCGACGGCTACAGCTGCGACGAGAGCAACCCGTTCGGTTGCTGGATCAAGGTCGAGGCCCCGTTCACCGGCCATGTGAACGACACGACGACCTGGTCCGCCGACATCGTGGGCGATCCGGTACGCCTCGTCGAGTAGCGGGTCGGACCCGAACCGAGCCTGCCGTAGCATGAGCGGCCGTGTCCGGTTTCGTCGACGAGTGTGGTCTCAACGTCAAGGGTGGTGACGGCGGCGCGGGCGCCGTGTCGATGCGACGCGAGGCCCATGTGCCCCTCGGTGGCCCAGACGGCGGTGATGGGGGCAACGGGGGCAACGTGTGGCTCGTCGCCGACCACAACGTGGCCTCGCTGATCGCGTTCCGCGACCATCCCCACCGCAAGGCCGAGTCCGGCACCCACGGGTCGGGCAAGCGCAAGCACGGGGCCACCGGCAGCGACCTCGAGGTCCATGTGCCCGTGGGCACCCAGGTGTTCGAGCAGACCGGCACCGAGGTGCTCGCCGACCTGGTACACCACGGCGATCGCTGGCTCGCCGCCCAGGGAGGCCAGGGGGGCCACGGCAACTACGCCTTCGCCTCCCAGCGCCGGCGGGCGCCGACCTTCGCCGAGCAGGGCGAGGTGGGCGAGGAGCGGTGGCTCCGCCTCGAGCTCAAGCTCATGGCCGATGTGGCGCTGGTGGGCTATCCCAACGTGGGCAAGAGCACCCTCATCGCCCGCATCTCGGCCGCGAAGCCCAAGATCGCCGACTACCCCTTCACCACCCTCGAACCCAACCTCGGGGTCGTCCGCCTCGACGACGGGTTCGAGATGGTCGTCGCCGACATCCCCGGGCTGATCGAGGGGGCCAGCGAAGGTCGTGGGCTCGGCCACCAGTTCCTCCGTCACGTCGAACGGGCCCGGGCCCTGGTGGTGCTGGCCGACCTGGCCGACCTCGGGGGACACACCCCCGCCGAGCAGGAAGCGGTCGTGCTCCGCGAGCTGGCCAGCTACCAACCCGACCTGGTCGAGCGTCCCCGGGTCGTGGTCGGGTCCCGAGCCGACCTCGAGGGCATCGTCGAGGGCGCAGCCGACACCTCCGGGTTCGACGGGTTGCGGGTCTCGGCGGTCACCGGGCAGGGCATCCCCGAGCTGCTCGGGGCGATGCGCGAGATGGTCGAGTCGGTCCGCACCACCGAGGCCGAGCCCGAGGGCTTCGTGGTCCATCGTCCGGCCGGCGAGGGCATCAGGATCGAGCGCGGTGACGACGGCGCCTACGTGGTGATCGGTCGGGAGGCCGAGCGCGCCGTGGCGTTGTCCGACCTCACCAACCCCGAAGCGCTCGACTACGCCCAGGGTCGGCTCAAGAAGCTCGGCGTCGACAAGGCGCTGGCCAAGGCGGGAGCCAAGCCCGGCGATCTCGTCCGCATCGGCGCGGTCAGCTTCGAGTACGAGGACGACCGGTGATCGTCGTCGCCAAGATCGGCACCTCCTCCATCACCGACACCGGCGGTGACGTGTCACGCGCGGCCATCGAGCGGTTCTGCGCCGAGGTCGCTGCGCTCCGGTCGGTCGGGCACCAGGTGGTGATCGTCACCTCGGGGGCGATCGCCGCCGGCCTGCCGGCGTTGGGCATGGGCGACCACGACCGGCCTCGCGACGCCCGTACCCTCCAGGCGGTCTCGGCGGTCGGCCAGAGCCGTCTCATGCGGGTCTATGACGACGTGTTGGGCACCCACGGCCTGGTCGGCGGTCAGGTGCTGATCGCCCCGCTCGACTTCATGATCCGCCAGCAGTACCTCCACGCTCGCGGCACCCTCACCCGGTTGCTCGAGCTCGGCGCCGTGCCGGTGGTCAACGAGAACGATGCCATCGCCGACGACGAGATCCGCTTCGGCGACAACGACCGCCTCGCCGCCCTCGTCGCCCACCTCGTCGACGCCGAGCTGCTGGTGCTGCTCACCGATACACCCGGCCTGCTCACCGCCGATCCACGCCTCGACGACTCGGCGTCGCTGATCGAGGAGATCGTCGAGATCGACCACGAGCTCGAGGGCTTGGCTGGGGGAGCGGGCACCGTTCGGGGCAGTGGCGGGATGGCCTCCAAGATCGCCGCCGCGAAGATCTCGGCCTGGAGCGGGGTTCGGTCGGTGATCGCCGCCGCGGGACGCGAGGGCGTGCTCGTCGACGCCGTCGACGGCGTGCCCGGGGTGGGCACGGTGGTGCAGCCCCGCTCCATCCGCCTGGGCGCCCGCAAGCTCTGGATCGCCTTCGCGGTGGGTTCTGCCGGCCAGATCGTCGTCGACGACGGCGCCCGCTCCGCACTGGTCGATGCCAACCGATCGCTGCTGCCCGCAGGGGTGGTCGCGGTCGAGGGACACTTCCTGCCCGACGATGCCGTCGAGCTGGCCACCGCCGATGGGCGGGTGTTCGCGAAGGGGCTGGTGCGGATGGGCAGCGCCATGCTCGCCGAGTACAAGGGCCGTCGCACCGGCGACCTCCCCGCTGGAGTCGACCACGAGGTCATCCACCGCGACGACCTCGTGATGCTGCCATAGCCGTTGTTCCAAGGCGCAGGGCTAGCTGTCGCCCTCGGTGGAGGCCTGCTCTGACCCGGCGGTCTCACCCTCGCCTTCGCCGGTGGTGGCTTTGAGCTCCTCGATCTTGTGTTGCAGCTCCTTGGCGCCAGCGGGCTCGGGAGCGGACAGCCCCAACTGACCACGGATCTCGTCGAGGCGACCCCGGGCCTCGTTGTTCATGGCGGCCTGCTCGATCTCGAACATCTTCGAGTCGAGTGACCCTTCGGCGAGCTCGCCCATGCCCTGCGCCTTCGCGTAGCGCATCTCGATCTTCTCGCGGATCTGGTCGAACGAGGGCGTCTCGTCGCTGACGGTCTCGGACAGCGACGCCATGGCGGTGTTCATCTGCTCGGCCATCTGAGCCTGGTCGAGCTGGCCCATCAGCCGCTGGCGTTCGGCCAGCTTCTGTTGCATCGCCGCAGAGTTCTGCTCGACTGCGGCCCGCGCCTGCTCGGCGGCCTGTCCGGCCTGGCCGTGCAGCTCCTTGAGGTCGTCGATCTCGCGTTCGAGGCCGATCATGCGGTTGGCGAACGCCTCGGCGGCCGAGGTGTACTCCGCAGCCTTGGCGGTGTCGCCGGAGCGGTTGGCCTCGTCGGCCATGATCACCGCCTGGCGGGCGTTGTTGCTCACCTTCTCGTAGTCCTCGAGGGTGCGCGACAGACGCATCTCGGTCTGTTTCTGGTTGGCGATGATGTTGGCCGCCTGTTCCTTGAGCTGGCGGTGCTGGTCCTGGGCTTCCTGGATCGCCTGCTCGAGCTGGACCTTGGGATCGGCGCTTTCCTCGAACTTCCCGGTGAGCCGGGCCGTCGTGTACCGCCACCAGCGCTTGAAGAGCTTGATCATGGGCGTGAGCCTATCGGCCCAGCTGGCCTGGGTCATGAGTCCCGGTTCGGGTGCCCATCCTCATCGGACGCCCCGGCGGGCCGATGGTCCGGACATGGAAGCCACAAAGGACTCGCGCCTGTCGAACGACGAGATCCACGAGGCTCTGGTAGCGATCCTCGACGCCTATCCCGAGGCGCGCATCGCCGCCGTCGGCCCCGACGGACGGTTCTGCGATCTGCCCGACGAGGTGCCCGTCGGTGACCACGATCTCCTGAGCGGGCGGGCGGGGATCGACCTCGTCGCCCCCGAGTCGGTTGCGATCGTGCTCGATCAGTTCCGCCATCTCACCGAGCAGGGAGCCACCGAGGTCGAGGTGAGGGCAGCCTCGGGCAACCCCGCCCGCTACGCCCTCTTCGACACCACCGAGCGGTACGGGGTGGTGCTGCTCGTGATGATCGAGGGCGAGCCCGACGGCGGCGACGGACCGGCGGTGACCCTCGCGGAGATGGCGCCGGTGCGGTCCCGGTTCGGCCGGGTCAGGCGCACCGATGTCGGAGAGTACATCGAGGCGGATCAGGCGATGCTCGACATGCTCGGCTACCGCGCCGAGGAGTTCGCTGCGCTCGACACCGCCAGCACCGTCCATCCCGACGACTACCCGGGTGTGATCAGCCAGTGGTTCGACCTGTTGACCCTGCCGGCGGGAACCGCCAGACGCTCCCAGGTCCGCTACCGGCGCGGCGACGGCTCGTACGTGTGGGTCGAGCTCACCCTCACGAACAACCTCGACGACCCCGAGCAGCCGCACATCCTCTCGGAGATGGTGGACATCTCCGACCAGATGGCGGCCATCGACCAGGTGTGGCACAGCCAGGAGCTGCTGCACCGCCTGACCGAGGCCCTGCCGCTGGGAGTCCTCCAGATCGATCGGGACCGCAGCATCGTCTATGCCAACGAACGACTGCCCGAGGTGGTCGGCACGCCCATCGCGTCGACCCTCGCCGAGCAGTTCGTCCACGCCGTCGACGAAGGACCCCAGATGCTCGAAGAGGGGGTCGAGTCGGTGCTGAGCACCGGAACCGACCTCGACCTGGAGCTGCGGCTCGGCGCCTCGCGCTCGTATGCCTTGCGCTACTGCCAGGTCGCCGTCCGCCCGCTGTTCGACCGTGACGAGACGGTGACCGGGGCGGTTCTGTGCGTGTCGGACGTGACCGACAGCACGCGCATGCGCAAGGAGCTGGAGGTCAGGGCCGCGTTCGACCCCCTGACCCAGTGCTACAACCGGGCGACGGTCATGTCCGAGATCGAACGCAGCCTCGAGCACTCGGGTCGTGCGACCGCGATCGTGTTCGTCGATCTCGACGACTTCAAACCGGTGAACGACCGGCTCGGCCACGCCGCTGGTGACCAACTGCTCAGAGTTGTGGCCGACGCCCTGCGGCGGGTGGTCCGGTCCAACGACGTGGTCGGTCGCCTCGGCGGCGACGAGTTCATCGTGCTCTGCCCCGACGTTCCGGATCAGGCCCGGGTGCAGGAGATCGCCGAACGGATCGCCGCGGCGTTGCGGTTCGACGCCGATGTCGGTGAGGAGGTCGCTCCGGTGCGAGCCAGCATCGGTGTGGCCTGGACCTCGGCCACCGGGGTGTCAGCCGAGCGGCTGCTCGCTGCTGCCGACGCCGCGATGTACGAGTCGAAGCGGGAACGCCGCAACCGGCCGGTGCTGGCCCCAGAGGTCGTCGACGCCCGCATCTGAGTCACCCGTCCGACGGTGGCAGCTCCCACGAGCCCGACCCCCGCGCCGAGGACTGACTCGATTCGTCGAGCGCGGCGCGCAGCGACTCGAGGTCGATCACCACCTGGTCGACCGCGGTGCCGACACCGATGAGCTCGTCGTCGTGGCCTGCCAGCGCGCTGACCTCGATCGCCCGGGTGACCGCCTCGGTGAGCTTGGCCTCGAGGATCTCGAGGCGCTTGGTGACGTCGCCGAGCACCGCGTCGAGCCGTGACGCCGATTCGAGTTGGGAGCTGACCGCCCGCTCGGTCGCGGTGGTGTCGGCGTCGCGGGACTCGAGCGACTCGAGGCGCCGCTGCAGCGACGGCACGTCGATCACCTTGCGGGCGTCGGAGATCGTCTGGGCCTGCTTGGCGACCTCCCAGCACTCGCGAACCCCGGACTCGACCGATCCGCGTATGTGGACCAGACGATCCTTCAGCGGACCGGGCCGGGTGTTGCGCAGCGCCTCGTCGAAGCGGTTGCGGGCGGTGACCGCGTCGCGGACGAAGTACCGCCACGGCTCGTTCACAGCGAACGGGTCGATCCGGTCCTGGCGGGTCGGCCCTGCACCTCGCCGGCCGAGGAGGAACCCACCTGCGGACCCGCCGAGCCAACCCAGCAGCACCAGCACGACGATTCCGAACACCCCAGTGCCGGCCAGCAGCGCCACGACGAACCCGCCGACCGCCCCACCTGCGGCGAGCGGCGACAGCGACGCCCGCAACACCGCAGGCATGGACGCGGAGGCAGAGGCGGGGACCGGAAGGTTCACCTCCCCAGTATCGCGGCTGGGGTCGCCGACGCCACGAGTCCACCGGTCGTCGAGCATTCCGATGAACTGCGGAGGTGTCGCCGGATAGCCTGGGCGGCGATGACCACGAACTCCACCCCCACGCCGGTGGCCGACCTCGGGGCACGGGCCAAGGTGGCTGCCCGTGTGCTGGCCACCGCCTCCACCGCGGCCAAGGACGCGGCGCTGGTCGCTGCTGCCGACCTGCTCGTGGCCCGCTCGCCCGAGATCCTCGACGCCAACGCCTCCGACGTGGCCCGGGCCGAACGAGACGGAGCCACCGCGACGGTCATCGACCGGTTGCGACTCACCGAAGCCAAGGTCGAGGCCATGGCCAACGGCCTGCGCCAGGTCGCCACACTGCCCGATCCGGTGGGCGAGGTCATCGGTGGGTGGGTGCGCCCCAACGGCCTGCGCATCTCCCAGGTGCGGGTCCCGCTCGGGGTGGTCGCCATCATCTACGAGAACCGCCCCAACGTCACCAGTGACGCCTTCGGCTTGTGCCTCAAGTCGGGCAACGCCGCGTTCCTGCGCGGCTCCTCGGGTGCGCTGTCGTCCAACCTGGCCATCGCAGGGGTGCTGCGCGATGCCGTCGCCAAGGTCGGTCTGCCCGCCGACAGCCTCGTGATGGTCGACGATGCCAGTCGCGAGTCGGCGGTGGAGTTCATGCAGCTGCGGGGTGTCATCGACTGTCTCATCCCCCGTGGTGGTCCGTCGCTCATCGAGGCGATCCTCGACCACGCCACCGTTCCCTACGTCATCGACGGCGACGGCAACTGCCACGTCTACGTCGATGCTTCAGCCGACCTCGAGATGGCCCGCGACATCGTCGTCAACGCCAAGACCCAGCGGCCGTCGGTGTGCAACGCCGCCGAGTCGCTCGTGGTGCACGCCGAGGTGGCCGACGCCTTCCTGCCCACCGTAGCGGAGGCGCTGGTCGGGGTCGAGCTGGTGGGAGACGAGCGGGCGTGCACGCTGGTCCCGACGATGGGCGAGGCCACCGACGCCGACTGGGACACCGAGTTCCTGGCCCTGAAGATGTCGGTGCGGGTCGTCGACTCCCTCGATGACGCCATCGCCCACGTGTCGACCCACAGCTCGGGCCACAGCGAGGCCATCGTCACCACCGACCTGCGTGCCGCCGACCGCTTCTGCGCCGAGGTCGACGCCGCGGCGGTGGTGGTGAACGCTTCGACCCGATTCGTCGACGGAGAGGAGTTCGGGTTCGGTGCCGAGATCGGCATCAGCACCCAGAAGCTCCACGCCCGCGGGCCCATGGGCCTGCGTCAGCTCACCACCGCCAAGTACCTGGTTCGAGGCGAGGGGCAGACCCGGGGCTGAGCCCTCATCGTCGGTCCACCAGGCCCCCGACAGATTGACTCCGCGGTCAAGGCGGCCGCTAGGGTCGCTCCCATGGACTATCGCTTCGAGTCGGTGCCCGAGGTCCGTGAGGGGTTGGGCAACGTCAACTATCTGGCCGACGAGGGAATCGCCGGCGTCGTCTACCTGGCCGACCGCCTCCAGAAGCCGGTGCTGGTCGAGGGGCCCGCCGGGACGGGCAAGACCCAGCTGGCGAAGTCGGTCGCCGAGATGATGGGCGCCCGCCTGATCCGTCTGCAGTGCTACGAGGGGCTCGACGAGTCCAGGGCGCTCTACGAGTGGAACTACAAGAAGCAGTTGCTGCGCATCCAGGCCGAGCGCAACACCGACGGCACCTGGTCCGACATCGAAGAGGACATCTTCTCCGACGACTTCCTCCTCACCCGCCCGCTGCTCGAAGCCATCAGGGCCGAGGACCCGGTCGTGCTGCTCATCGACGAGGTCGACCGGGTCGAGATCGAGACCGAGGCCCTGCTGCTCGAGATCCTCTCCGACTACCAGGTCTCGATCCCCGAGCTGGGCACCGTCAGCGCCACCCAGATCCCGATGGTGTTCCTCACCTCGAACAACACCCGGGAGCTGTCCGAGGCGCTCAAGCGACGGTGCCTGTTCCTCCACATCGACTACCCCGACCTCGAACGCGAGAAGGAGATCGTGCTGGCCAAGGTGCCGGGCATCACCGACAGCCTCGCCGATCAGGTCGCCCGCATCGTCCGGTCGATCCGCGCGCTCGAGCTGAAGAAGGCGCCCTCGGTGTCAGAGACCCTCGACTGGGCGAACACCCTGATGCTGCTCAACATCAACCAGGTCAGCGCCGAGGACGCCAGCGAGACGATCAACATCTTGTTGAAGTACCGCAGCGACATCGACAAGGCGATCAAGGAGTTCAGCTCCAACGGTGCCGAGTTCGCCCAGCAGTCCTGACCCGGAAGGGGCCGAGGGGGTCGCCATGACCGACACCACCCGTGAACCGTCGCCGATGCTCGAACTGCTCGGCGGGTTCATCCGCGAGCTTCGCGAGGCCGGCATCCCGGTCAGCCTCAGCGAGAACATCGACGCCATGGAAGCGGTCCGCCACATCCCGCTCGAGGACCGCGAAGCGCTCAAGTACGCGCTCGCCGCCACCATGGTGAAGAACGACAGCCACTGGCGCGCCTTCGAGACCGTGTTCGAGGTGTACTTCTCCCTGCGGGGCAAGGAGTACGGCATCGCCGCCGACGGCGAGGAGGGCGAGGGCGACAGCGACAGCCTCGACATGGAGGGTGTCGCCCAACAGGGCCAGGGTGACGGCAGCGGCGGCTCGCAGATGACCGCCGAAGAGCTGGCCGAGATGCTCTACCAGGCGCTCATGCGCGGCGACGACGCCATGATGCGTGCCATCGCCCGACAGTCGGTGCAACGCTTCGCCGGCATGGAGCCGGGCCGCCCCGTCGGTGGCACCTACTACCTGTACCGCACACTGCGGAACCTCGATCTCGACGGCGTGCTCGACAAGCTGATGGAACAGGCCCGCCAGCAGGCCCCCGAGCCTGGGCTCACCTCGCTCGAGGAGCGCTTGGAGCGCGACGAGTACGAAGCCCGCATCGACCGGCTGAAGAAGGAGGTCGAGGCCGAGATCCGACGTCGTCTCGTCGCCGACCGCGGTGTCGAGGCCATGGCCAAGACGTTGCGCAAGCCCTTGCCCGAAGACGTCGACTTCATGCACGCCAGCCGCGAGGAGATGGCCAACCTCCGCAAGGCCATCTACCCGCTCACCCGCAAGCTGGCGGTGCGACTCGCCCGCAAGCGTCGCCACGGCCGCAAGGGGCCGCTCGACTTCCGCAACACGGTCCGGCACTCGCTGAGCTATGGCGGTGTCCCCGCCGAGCCCAAGTTCAAGTACCCACGTCCCGCCAAGCCCGAGATCTTCGTCGTCGCCGACATCTCCGGCTCGGTCGCGGCCTTCGCCCGGTTCACGCTGCACCTCGTCTACGCCATCAGCAACCAGTTCTCCAAGGTGCGCTCGTTCGTGTTCATCGACGGCATCGACGAGGTCACCACCTACTTCGAAGGGGTCGAGGACATCACCCAGGCGATCCACCGGGTCAACACCGAGGCCGATGTGGTGTGGGTCGACGGGCACAGCGACTACGGGCACGCCTTCGAGGTGTTCTGGGAGACCTACGGCAAAGAGATCGGTCCCAAGACCACGGTGCTGGTCCTCGGCGATGCCCGCAACAACTACCACGCGTCCCAGGCGTGGGTGATCCAGGAGATCGGCAAGCGGGCACGCAACGTGTTCTGGCTCAACCCGGAGCCGCACTCGTACTGGGACACCGGCGACTCCATCGTCGGCGAGTACAGCGCTCACTGCGACGGCACCTTCGAGGTGCGCAACCTGCGCCAGCTCGAGGGCTTCGTCGAGAACCTGGCCTGACCCACGACGACTCGGCCACGCATCCGATCGGGGTCTCCGCGACGAAGCATTGGTGATGAGCATCGCCCTCGCGGACACCCCGCCCGACACGGTCTCCGCCTCCGGGTCCGCCGCCGCCTCCTCGATCGCTCTGTATGCTGCCGGTGTGGTGTCGGAGGACCAGCTTGCCGCGCTGTTCGCGGCGGGCGACGAGCAGGCTCTCCGTTTGGCCTATGACCGCTACGGAGCGCTGGTGTACTCGCTGTGCAAGCGAGGCGTGAGCGCTGACGCCGACGCCGAGGACATCACCCAGCAGACCTTCATCGCCGCGTGGAAGAGTCGAGACCGCTATGACCCCGAGCGCGCCCCGTTGGGAGCCTGGATCGTGGGCATCGCCAAGTTCAAGCTCATCGACGCGCAACGGGCCGCCGGTCGCCGCCGCGACACGGTGACCCACACCACCGACAACACCGAGGATGGCCCGGTTCGCGATCCGCTCGACCAGCTCGCCGACCGCATGGTGCTCGTCGACGCCCTCACGACCCTGCCC
Organism: Acidimicrobiales bacterium; assembly: GCA_046543225.1. Lineage (GTDB taxonomy): Bacteria > Actinomycetota > Acidimicrobiia > Acidimicrobiales > SKKL01 > SKKL01. The sequence continues at coordinate 3,117 of JBKGZW010000051.1, read as the reverse complement.
ACCGAGCGGCGCGCCGTGCTCGAGCGGGCGTTCTTCTCCGACCTCACCCACCCCCAGATCGCCGCCGAGCTCGATCTGCCCCTCGGCACGGTGAAGAGCCACATCCGGCGGGGGTTGGCATCGCTACGAACACACCTGGAGGGGGCCAATGTCTGATCAGCACCCTCACGATCCCGACCAGCGCCTGCGCCGCCTCCTCGGCGAGCCCGAGCCCGGCGACGAGGAGCTCATCGCCGATCCCGAGATGCACCGTCTGCTCGAGTTGCTCGACTCCATCGGGCCCGACGATCAGCTCGAGACCCCGCCGCCAGGGCTGTGGGACGCCATCGCCGAGGGCGCCGCGTCCGACGACGACACTGCTGCGGGCGACACCGGTGGATCCGGTGGGCGCGTGGTGCGGTTGCGCGGTGCCGCGCCGCCATGGTGGCTCGGTGCGGCGGCTGCGGTGGTGGTCATCGCGGTGGTGGCGGTGGGCGCGCTGGCCATCTTCGCCGGACGCGTCGGCGATCCCGAACAGCTCGCCACCGCCGATCTCGAGGTGCTGGTCGAGGACGAGGTGGCCGGCGAGGCGACCCTGGTGCGCGACCACGACGATGTGGTGCTGCAACTCGAGGTCGACGGGCTCACCTCGATCGACGGCTACTACGAGGTGTGGCTGCTCACCCCCGAGGTCGACGGTCTGGTCTCGCTCGGCCCGCTGCGCAGCGACGGCCGCTACGAGCTTCCCGACGGTCTCGACCACACCGAGTACTCGGTGGTCGACGTGTCGGTCGAGCCCCACGACGGCGATCCCACCCACTCGGGCAACAGCGTGCTGCGGGGCGGCCTCGTCGAGGCCTGACTCACATCTTGCGGAGCAGCTCGGCCAACCGGAAGGCGAGGTCGAGGGACTGACGCCCGTTGAGCCGGGGGTCGCACACCGTCTCGTACCGCGTGTCGAGGTGATCGGAGAGCACCTCGCTGGAGCCGCCGAGACACTCGGTGACATCGCCACCGGTGAGCTCGATGTGCACGCCTCCGGGCCAGGTGTGCTCGGCCCGGTGGGCGTCGAAGAAGCCACTGATCTCGACGAGGACGTCCTCGAGGTGGCGGGTCTTGTGGCCGGACTCGCTGGTGAAGGTGTTGCCGTGCATGGGATCGCAGGCCCACACGACCGGATGACCGGCGTCGGTGACCGCACGCAGGATGGGCCGAAGCGTGTCGGTCACCTGATCGGCGCCCATGCGGCTGATGAGGGTCAGGCGTCCCGGGATGCGGCTCGGGTTGAGACGTTCGCAGATGGCCAACGCCTCGTCGGGCGTGACCTTGGGGCCGAGCTTGCACCCGATCGGGTTGCCGACCCCCGCGAGGAACTCCATGTGGGCACCGTCGAGCTGACGGGTGCGTTCGCCGATCCAGAGCATGTGGGCAGAGCAGTCGTACCAGTCGCCGGTGAGCGAGTCCTGGCGGGTGAGCGCTTCCTCGTAGCCCAGCACCAGCGCCTCGTGGCTGGTCCACAGGTCGGCCTGGTGCAGCTGGGGATCGGTCTCGGTGTCGACGCCGCAGGCGGCCATGAACCGCAAGGCCCGGTCGATCTCGGCAGCGACCTCTTCGTAGCGCTGACCGGCCGGCGAGCTGGCGACGAACTCGCGGTTCCACTGGTGCACGCGGGTGAGGTCGGCGAAGCCGCCCTGGGTGAAGGCGCGGAGCAGGTTCAGGGTGGCTGCCGATTGGTGGTACGCGGCCAGGAGCCGTTCGGGGTCGGGCAGCCGCGAGGCCTCGGTGAACCCGGGATCGTTGACCAGGTGGCCGCGGAACGAGGGCAGCTCGACGCCGTCGACGGTCTCGGTGGGAGAGGAACGGGGCTTGGCGAACTGACCGGCGATGCGGCCGACCTTGATGGCCGGGACCCCCGACGAGTAGGTCAGCACCACCGCCATCTGCAGGATGATCTTGAGCTTGTCGCGGATCGCGTCGGCGGAGAACTCGTCGAACGATTCGGCACAGTCACCCGCCTGGAGCAGGAACGCCTCGCCACGGGCGGCGCGACCGAGCTGCTCGGTGAGGTTGCGGGCCTCGCCGGCGAACACGAGCGGCGGCAGGGTGGCGATGGTCTTGAGCACCCGCTCGAGGTCGGCTGGATCGGGCCAGTCGGGCTGTTGCAGGGCTGGACGTGACTGCCACGACGACGGGGTCCACATGTGCTCGCTCACCTCACCAGCGTCACCCGCGGGTGTCCGCTGATGCAACCTGGTTACGCCGCGTCGATCTTGGCGCCGGCTTGCTCTCGCACCACCGAGACGGCCCGCTTGACCAGCCGGCGGGCGGCCTCCGCGGTCACGCCGAGGTCTTCGCCGACCTCGCGGTAGCTCTTCTTGCGACCGTCGTCGAGACCGAAGCGCTGTTCGACCGCCCTGCGGGCACGGTCATCGAGCACGTCGAGCAGTCCGGTGACCGCAGCTTCGTCTGCCCGGGCCACCATCTCCTGTTCGGGGGTGGGTCCGCCGTCGGAGAGCAGGTCGACCAGCTCGTTGCTGTCGTCGTCGCCGATGGTGCGATCGATCGAGGTGGGGGTGGTGAGCCGGTGCAGGCGCGCGTGCTCGTCGTCGAGCTCGTCGCCATCGCCCGACACCTGACGCAGCGCGGCGCGCAGGCTGGCCGAGCGGTCGCCGGGCAGGCGGACCAGGCTGGCCTTCTGGTCGAGGGCCCGGCCGATGGCCTGGCGGATCCAGAAGGTGGCGTAGGTGGAGAACTTGAAGCCCTTGCGCCAGTCGAACTTGTCGACGGCGTGCTCGAGGCCGAGGTTGCCCTCCTGCACCAGGTCGAGCAGCTCCATGCTCGGGGGCAGGGGGTAGCGGCGGGCCACGCTCACCACCAGGCGGAGGTTGGCTCGGATGAACCGATCCTTGGCGGCGGCGGCGTCGCGCACCGCCCGGCGCAGCTCGCGCCCGGTCTCCCCGGCGTCGAGCCGAGCCTGGGCCTCGTGGCCCCGCTCGATGATCTGGGCGAGCTCGCGCTCCTCCTCGGCGGTGAGGAGGGGGACGAGCCCGATCTCGTTGAGGTACTGGCCGACGGAATCGCTCATGACGCCTTCTCCAACAGGAACGACGGGTGTGTCATTCCCACTTGGTGCTAAAT
>JBKGZW010000050.1:0-16900 GCA_046543225.1 Acidimicrobiales bacterium | reverse complement strand
TGCGGCGGCGGCCGGGGTGATGTGCTGGGCAGCGGGGTTCGCCGTTGGTCTGGATGGTGGGCCCGTCGGGCCATGCCTGGATGTGGTGGATGTCGCAGCGTTCGGCGGGGACCTCGCAGCTGTGGTGCACACACCGGGTCTGGCAGATCTCGACCGCGCGGCGGGTGCCCCCGACGAAGAACCGTTGCTGCTCACCGAGATCGACCAGCCGCGACGGGCTGTCGAAGATCGCGCGTTCGAGCTCGGCGGCACACAACAGCGGCAGCACCTCACCAGGGGTGATCACCGCTCCGGTGGAGAGCTCACAGACCCGACCCACCAGGGTGTGGTGATCGACATGGACCGTGATCAGCGGCACCGGTTTGCGGGCACCGGGCGGTACTGCGGCTGAACGCCGGGCCATCTCCACCAGCGCGTCATGGCGACGCTGGGCATCAGAGCGCACCAGATCCGCCTTGGTCGCGTCGGCGCCGAGGCGGTCCCGGGCCTCGGCCCAATCGCTCTCCCACAACTCCTGTTCGATCCGGCCGAGCGCCTCGGCGAAGACGGCGTGGCTGACCGGATCCAGATCGACCTCGAGATGCCCGGTGCCGTCCAGGCCCCGGACCAGGCGAGCCCGACGGGCCACATAGCGGGCCCGGGCCCGGTCCTCGACCTCATCAGGCGCCGCGCACTGACACCAGTAGTCGACCACCTTGGCCCACTCATCGAACCGCAACCTCTGGGCCTGGGCGACCAGCCACGCCTCAGCACCACAGAACTCATCAGGGTTGATCCGCTGGGCCTTGGCCAACAAGCGCACATGGCGCGCCGACAGCGCCCCCGCCCCATGGGACCGCTGGGTGCCGGGCATGTCCCGCAACGCCCGGGCCCGCCCGAACACCCCCTTCATCTCGCCCCGATCACGCCCCGCCACCCGACCCAACCACGCCGACGCGGACTTCGACCCGTCCTCGGCCCAGACCCGCGACGCCTCCACCCGACCCGCCACCCCCGCCGAGACCGCATCCAGCTTCGAACCCGCCCCCATCAACGCGACCAACACCTCGGCCGCCGACCCCGCGTCGAGCTGGTTCCAGTCGCAGGTCGCGAGCTCGCCCAAGGTCGCATTCAGTTCGTTCACCAACACGGTCGCCGATCGCTCCGCCATCCTCACATGCTATCGGGTCGAACAGACGTTCGCAACAACAATGACCGAAAGATCTCCGGAACCCTCGACGTGCACGATGGTCGGGCCGACACCGGGATTCAGTACTCCCAGGTTGTGGTAGGCCGTGGCCATGGCCGAGAGCAGCGAGGACCCAACCACCCCCGACGTCATCGTCGACGACGCCCACCGGCGGCTCGAGCTGGTCCGAGGCGACGAGCGGGCCGAGCTCCGCTACCGCGTCGACGGGAACCAACTCGTCATGGAGCACACCGAGGTGCCCGAGAGCTGGGGTGGACAGGGCGTCGGCGGGCGGCTGGTCCTCGCCGCGGCGACCAAGGCCGCTCGCGAGGGCCGCGAGCTCGAATCGGAGTGCCCCTTCGCCACCAAGTGGATGGAGAAGCACCCCGACGAGCTGCGCGATGCCGGCGATGTCGGCGCCTGACCACGACCCGCCGGCGCGAGCGGCGACCCGCTACCAGGTGTCGATGGCGGGGCGGCGGGGTGCCCCGCCGGGCGCCCGGTCGGGCGCGACGAGCACCGTCGTGATCCACCGCCGTGTGTCCGCGGGATCGATCACATCGTCGATCTCGTAGGTCGAGGCGGCGTTGACCGCCTTGCCCATCTCATAGGCCCGGGCGACCGCGGCCTGGAAGACGCGCTCGCGCTCGTCGGGGTCCTCGATCGCCTCCAGCTCGCGTCGCTGGCCGAGCTTGACCGCCCCCTCGAGGCCCATGCCGCCCAGCTCGCCGGTCGGCCACGACACCGTGAACTGGGGGGTCTTGAAGCTGCCGCCGGCCATGGCCTGGGCACCGAGGCCGTAGGCCTTGCGGAGGATCACCGTGCCGATGGGGACCTCGAGGTTGGCGCCGTTCACGAACATGCGGGAGAAGTGGCGGACGGTGGCCGCCCGCTCGGACTCGGGACCCACCATGAACCCCGGCGTGTCGCACAGCGAGACGATGGGCAGCCCATAGCTGTCGCAGAGCTGCATGAACCTCGCTGCCTTGTCGGCGGCGTCGTGGTCGATGGCCCCGCCGAGGTGGGCGGGGTTGTTGGCGATCAGCCCCATGGGCCGACCCTCGATCCGCACCAGGGCGGTGACGATGCCCACCCCGAAGTGCCGTCGCAGTTCGAGCACCGAGCCGGTGTCGGCCAGGGCGTCGATCACCCGGCGCAGGTCGTACACCCGCACCCGGTTCTCGGGGATCAGGTGCCGCAGCGCCCGCTGATCGGCGCACTCCCAGTCGTCGGTCGGACCCTGGAAGTACGACAGGTACTGCTTGGCCACCGCCACCGCCTCGGCCTCGTCGGCGACGGGAACATCGACCACGCCGTTGGGCACCTGCACCGACAGGGGACCGATGTCGTCGGGTTCGACGCTGCCCAGGCCCCCACCTTCGATCATGGCGGGTCCGCCCATCCCGATGGTGGCGCTCTGGGTGGCGATGATGACGTCGCAGCACCCCAGCAGCGCGGCGTTGCCCGCGAAGCAGCGTCCGGCGGCGATACCGACCAGGGGCACGGTGCCGCTGAGGCGACCGAACAGATGGAAGGCCATGGTGGCCAGCCCCGAGAACTGGGTGGTGTCGGTGTCGCCCGGCCGCCCACCGCCACCTTCGGCGAAGAGCACCACCGGCAGCCGCTGCGCCTCGGCCAACTCGAACAGGCGGTCCTTCTTGATGTGGTTGTTGTGGCCCTGGGTCCCCGCAAGGACCATGTAGTCGTAGGACATCACCACACATCGGCTGCGGTCGGCTCCGAACCGTCGACCGTTGACCCGCCCGATGCCACCGACCAGCCCGTCGGCGGGGGTGCGCTCGATCAGCTCCTGCAGCTCACGGCGCCGTCGCTGGGCGGCGATCACCAGCGGCCCGTACTCGACGAACGAGTCGGGGTCGACGAGATCGGCCAGGTTCTCCCTGGCCGTGCGGTGGCCGGTGGCGTGGCGGCGCTCGACCGCCTCGGGCCGGGCCTCGTCGAGACCGATCGCGTGCCGGTCGACGATGGCATCGAGATCGGCTCGCGGGGCGTCGAGGTCGACGTGGTCCGGATCGTCGGCCACGCCCTCGTCGCCGGAGCCGGTCGCTCGGATCCGCACCAGGAGCTCGCCCTCGGCGATGAGATCGCCGGGACGGCTGGCCACCTCCACCACCACGGAGTCGGCGGGGGCGACGATGACGTGTTCCATCTTCATCGACTCGATCACCAGCAGCTGGCCGCCCCGGGGCACCTCGTCGCCGGCGGCGACGTCGACGGCCACGACGGTGCCCGCGAGGGGAGCGGTGACGGTGTCGGTGTCGGTGTCGGCGTTGCCGTGGGTGCCGAGCGGCTGGTCGGGGACCAGCGACGACGCGTGGGTGTCGACGAGATCGGTCCCCGCCCGACCGGCCCTCATGTCGGGATGGGCGAGCACCCTGGCGAGAAACCCCACGTTGGTGTCGACACCGGTCACCACCAGCTCGCCGAGCGCCCGTTCACCGCGACGCAGCGCCGTCGCCAGGTCGCTTCCTCGGGCGATGACCTTGGCCAGGAGGGGATCGAAGCCCGGATGCACCGTGTCGCCGGCAGCGATGCCGTGGTCGACACGGATGCCCGGCCCCGATGGCAGGTCGACGCGGGCGATGGTTCCGCCCGACGGCAGGCTCGAGCCGTCGGGAGCCATCCGCTCGGCGTACACCCGAGCCTGGACCGCGACCCCGGAGGTGGCCGGAGTCTCGCCCAGCCCGAGGTCGGCGAGTGTGGCCCCCTCGGCCAGTCGGATCTGAACGGCCACCAGGTCGAGCCCGGTGACCTCCTCGGTGACGGTGTGCTCGACCTGGAGACGGGGGTTCACCTCGAGGAACCGCACCGCGTCGCCGGGATCGCCAGCGGTGGGATCCACGAGGAACTCCACAGTTCCCAGCCCCCGATACCCGACGGCCAGTCCGATCCTGGTGGCGGCATCCTCCAGCGCCTGCCGGATGCCGGGGGAGAGGTTCGGGGCGGGAGCGAGCTCCACCACCTTCTGGTGGCGGCGCTGGATGCTGCAGTCGCGGTCCCCCAGCGCGACCACGGCTCCGGCGCTGTCTCCGGCGATCTGGACCTCGACGTGGCGAGCGCCGGACAGGTAGCGCTCGACGAGCAGGTCGCCGTCACCGAACGCCGCGGTGGCCTCGCTCCGGCATCGTTGGTAGGCGCCGGCCAGGTCCTCGGCGCGCTCCACCACCCGCAGCCCGCGGCCGCCACCGCCGGCCACCGCCTTGAGCACCACCGGTCCGGCCGCCGAGTCCAGGAACGCCGCCGCCTCCTCGAGCGAGACCGGTCCCTCGGAGCCGTCGAGCACGCCGATCCCGAGATCCCTCGCCAGCGCCCGCGCCTTGGCCTTGTCGCCCAGCACCTGCAACACCGCCGGAGAGGGACCGATGAAGGCGATCCCGGCCGCTTCGCACGCCTCGGCGAACGCGGGCTGCTCGCTCAGGAAGCCATAGCCCGGGTGGATCGCCTGGCACCCGGTGGAGCGGGCGGCCTCGATCACCGCCTCGGCGTCGAGGTAGCCCTCGACCCCGCGGCCGGGCAAGGCCACCGCCTGCGGTGCCAGCCGGACGTGCACGGCGTCGCCGTCGTCGGCCGCGTGCACGGCCACGCCGCGTCGACCCAGGTCGGCCAGGGTCGGCCAGATCCGGACGGCGATCTCGCCCCGGTTGGCGACCAGGATCCCCTCGAAGCTCTCGTGCCCCCTCACGCCGGTGACCCTACTGGCCTCGTGTGTCGTTGGTTCCGCTGCGGGTAGGAGGGAGGTCCATGGAGCCGAGCAGCCACGCCACGACCGGTCTGGGAGACGATCGCCTCGCCAACCTCAGGGTCTGGAACCTGGGGCTCGCCGCGCTCCACGCCGCCCAGGCGGTGCTGGTGCTGGTGCTGGCCAGCAGCTTCGCCGTCGCCGTCACCTCGACCTTCCCCCAGGGGCCACCCGGCAGCCAGGTCCCCGCCCCCGAGCAGCTGTTCGAGGTGTGGATCGGCGGGGCCATCGCCGTGTTCCTCGGCCTGGCCGCGCTCGACCACCTCGTCAGCGGCACCGTCGGCCGCGGCGTCTATGAGCGCGACCTGCAGCGGGGCATCAACCGGTTCCGCTGGGTCGAGTACTCGTTCAGCGCCACCCTGATGGTGATCCTCATCTGCCTCTACAGCGGCATCACCGGGATCAACGCGCTGGTCGCCGTGGCCGGGGCCAACGTGGCCATGATCCTGTTCGGCTGGCTGCAGGAGGTCCTGAACCCACCGGGTCGCGCCCGGACGACCATGGTGGCGTTCTGGTTCGGGACCCTCGCCGGCGTCGCCCCCTGGATCGCCATCGCGATCAACTTCGTCGGCGCCGACCAGGTGCCCGGCTTCGTCTACGCCATCTTCGTGGTGCAGCTGGTGTTCTTCTTCAGCTTCGGGCTCAACCAGTGGCTGCAGTACCGCGGCGTTGGTCCGTGGGCCGACTACGGGTTCGGCGAGAAGGCCTACCTGGTGCTCAGCCTCGGCGCGAAGTCGGCGCTCGCCTGGCAGATCTACGGCGGGTCGCTGTCGGGTTGACCGTGGGCGGATGGGATGCTCGGGAGGTGAGCGACGATCTCCTCTGTCCCAACGGTCAGTGCCGCTTGACCCCGCCGTACTTCATGCGGGTGTCGGACATCGCCGCGGCGCGGGTCTCGTCGTCGTTGATGGCGGCGTCGACCACCTCGCCGATGAAGAGCGTGTGGGTGCCCAGGTCGAGGTGCTGGCGGACCTCGCAGTCCATCCAGGCGATCGCCTCGTCGAAGACCGGTGCGCCGGTGGTGGCCTCGGTGACGGCGCGGCCGTTGAGGGTCCCGTCCTCGTAGGTCGCAGGCTTGGAGAACTTCACGAACACCTTCGTGTCGTCGGCATCCCACAGGTTGACGGTGAACCCGCCACCGTCGGTGATGAGCCGGTGGGTCACGGCGTCGTTGTCGACCCCGATGCCGATCAGCACCGGTTCCATCGACAGCTGGGTGATCCAGCTGGTGGTCATGGCGTTGCGTTCGTCACCTGCTCGCGACCCCACCAACGCCAGGGCGTTGGGGATCTTCCACGTGACCTTGTTGATCAGTTCCTCGTCGATGGCCATGACCTCAGGCTAGGCACGCACCGGCCCGGTCCTACCCCTGGGGGATCGAGCGGATCAGGCATCCCTCCTCACCAGCACCTGTCTGGTCACCAGCAGCGGCACGACCAGCCACGCCACCGAGACCAGCGCCGCCGGGGCCGTCGACAGGTGCATCGGTGAGTCGGCGAGGGAGCCGAGGGTCGCTGCGTCGACCGCCGATCCCGGGAAGAGGCTCAAGACGTTCTCCTGCCACCAGCCGGGGAACAGCCCACCGAAGAACGACGGTCCGAAGAGCAGGGCGAGGACCGAGGTCATCGCCGCTGCGGTGCTCCGGAACAGGAACCCGGCCACCACCCCGAGGATCGGGAACAGCGGCGTGGTGAACACCGTGAGCAGCCCGACGCGCCACAGGGTGGTGTCGCCGAACCCGGTGGTCTCCAGGTCGTGGGCGGCGAACACCAGCTGGCTCCCGCCGAGCATGCCCGCCACCGTGATCGCCGCGAAGATCCAGACCGCGACGGCGACGACGAGGGCCTTGGCGAACAGGACCCGGTCGCGGCGGGCTGTCGCGGTGAGGGTGAGACGGATCATGCCCGAGGTGTACTCGGAGGTCGCGACGCGCACGCCGACGGCGACGAAGAAGATGGACGCGAGGATGGCGCCCGACAGCGAGTAGAGGGTGGGGTCGAACTCCACCTGCTCCGACGCGGACCACTCGCTGAAGGTGGCACCGACCGCGAGGGCGAGCAGCATCGACAGGCCGATCGCGAGCAGCGCGCCCAGGACGAGGTTGCGGCGCGGGCCCTTCGCGGTCCACAGCTTCGTCCACTCCGAGCGCACCGCTGCACCGAAGCCGGGGTCGGCGAACTGATCGGGGGTGCTTCCCGGTGTTGCAGGTGCGGTGGTGGTCACTGGTGGCCTCCCGGCGCGTCGACCGCCGGGGCGGGCGGCGGGGGTGGGTGCCGGTCGACCTCGCCACTGCGGTACTCGACGCTGTCGCTGGTGAGGTCCATGAACACCGCCTCGAGCGTGGCGCGTTGTGGGGTGAGCTCGTGCAGCACCGCTCGGGCCTCGGCCGCCAGCTCGCCGATGCGGGTGTTGTCGAGTCCCACGACCTGCAGGGACCCGTCGGGTTGGGGCGAGACGGTGGCGCCGGCGTCTTCGAGCAGCGGCTGCAGTGCGCTCGCGTGGGGTGAGCTGACCCGCACGTGAGCCCCGGCCCCGTTCTGGGTGAGCTCGGCGACGGTGGTGTCGGCGAGGAGACGTCCACCGCCGATCACCAGCACCCGGTCGGCGGTGGCCTCGACCTCGCTCATCAGATGGCTGGACACGAGCACGGTGCGCCCCTCCGAGGCCAGGTGGCGCATGAGGAGGCGCACCCAGCGGATCCCCTCGGGGTCGAGCCCGTTCACCGGCTCGTCGAACAGCAGGATCGGCGGGTCGCCGAGCAGTGCCCCTGCGATGCCCAGGCGCTGCGACATGCCGAGGGAGTAGCCATCGATGCGCTGGCCGGCGACGTCGGTGAGCCCGACCATCTCCAGGACCTCGGCGACCCGGGAGATCGGGATGCCCCCGGCGTGGGCGAGCCAGGTGAGGTGGGCTCTGGCGCTGCGCACACCGTCGACGGCCCGCGCCTCGAGCAGTGCCCCGACCTCGCGCGTGGGGGCCGGCAGTTCGCGGTAGGCGCGACCGGCCACGGTGACCGAGCCACCGCTCGGCCGGTCGAGGCCGAGCACCAGCCGCATCGTGGTCGTCTTGCCCGCTCCGTTCGGCCCCAGGAACGCGGTGACCACGCCGGGTCGCACCGAGAACGACAGGTGGTCCACCGCCACGATGTCGCCGTAGCGCTTCGTCAGATCGTGCGCCTCGATCATGGGTCCCCTCGCCTCGTCGTGGCTCGACGCGTGGTGAAGGTACCGCAGATGTCAGGGGACGTGGGAGACCGAGGTGTGGAACTGCTCGAGCACGTGCTCGGAGAACAACCGGGCCAGCAGCTCGCCCCGGCCGGTCACCTGCGCCTTCTCGTAGACCGACTTGATGTGGTCGCGCACCGTGTGACTGGAGATCAGCAGCTCCTCGGCGATCTCCTTGGTGGACAGACCGCGGGCCATGTACAGCACCACGTCGGTCTCGCGGCCGGTGAGGCCATAGGACTCCAGCATGATCGGCACGAGATCGCCGGGGCGTGCCTGTTCGATGGTGACCGCGACCGACCCTTCTCCATCGTCCATGGGGGTGACGTGGACGCGCAGCCACTCGCCGTCGCGGCCCTGGACCCGGGTGGCGAGGCTGGAGGTGTTGCGACTCCACCGCGCCCGGGTGGCGGCGGCCCGCACGATGCTCGGCAGCCCGGTCTCCTCGGCGCCCTGGGTGCGCAGGTCGTCGAGCAGGCGCTGGCCACCGGCGCTGACCGAACGAACTGCACCTGTCGCGTCGAGGATGAGCACCACCGGTGGTTGGGCACTGGTGGCGTGGTCGACGCGGCCCAACGCGCGCCGTAGGACCACGGTGGCGGCGGGGATGAGCTCGCGCACGTCCGCCAGCTCCTCAGGGGTGAAGGGACCGTCGCCGGCGGCGCGCGCGAAGACCCCGACCGCCAGGCAGGTGGTACCGGCGACGAAGGCCACTCGCAGCTCGTCGTCGATGCATCCGCCATAGACCTTGGTGAAGCGTGGGCTGCGGTCGAGGTCGCCGTCGATCGTCTCGGCCAAGGTGGCCATGGGGGGCGAGACCCGCGCCAGCTGGTTGAACTTGTTGAAGTCGGGATCGAGCAGTTCGTTGTCCCAGAACGGCTCGCACAGCACGGGGTCGAACCCCTTCACGACGCCGCAGACGGGCAAGCTGGTGTCGGGGTCGGTGATCATCACCGCCGCAGCGTCGAACCGGGCGACCTGTTCGAAGGCGAGCACCACCTCGTCGTTGACCTCCCTGAGCGGCCGCTCGGCCTCGTCGGCGGCGCGGAGTCGGTCACGGGCACGGGTGAAGGCGACGATCCCCATGGGCGGAGCCTAAGCAGGGCGGCCCGGGTGCTCAATCCCCTGGTTGGGGGGGTCTGGGCTCGATGGTCGTGGAATGATGAGATCCCACTCGCTCGAGGCCACGCGCGCTGGAGGAGGAATCCGATCCGCATCCGTTCGTCCGCGCCCGCCGACCCGCGGCGGTCGGCCGCCGCACCCGACATCCTGGTGGTCGTCGCCCTGGGTGGGATGGCCGGCGCGGCGTGTCGCTACGGTCTCGGCACCCTGATCTCCACGACGCCTGGTGACGTGCCCTGGGACACCTTCGTCGAGAACGTGGCCGGCGCCTTCCTCCTCGGTGTCGTGCTGAGCGCGCTGGTCCGGCGGTTTCCCGGCTCGCGGTACCTGCGGCCGTTCCTCGCCGTCGGGTTCCTCGGTTCGTTCACCACCTTCTCCGCGTTGGCGGTGGAGGCCGACCAACTGATCCGTGACGGCCAGGCCGTGCTGGCGGCCGGTTACTGGGTGCTCAGCCTTGTCGCCGGCCTCAGCGCCGCGTGGGTGGGCATCGTCCTGGCGCGTTCGGTGCTGACCGCGGCAGGGGAGCACGACCGTTGAGCGTGTTGACCTGGTGCGGGTTCCTCGCCGCCGCTGCCCTGGGGGCCTGTTGCCGCTACCTGGCCAGCCTCTGGATCCAACGACGCGTCGGCGGTCACCACCCGTGGGGCACCTTCGCGGTGAACGTGGGTGGGTGTCTCGTCGCAGGGCTGATGGCTGGGGTGGCCCTGCACCAGGGGCTCTCGGTCGACATGGTCACCGTGGTCGTCGTGGGAGGCATCGGTTCGTTCACCACGTTCTCGACCCTCGCCTTCGAATCGGTGCGTCTCGCGGAAGAGGGCGAGGCACTGGTGGGCCTGGTGAACGTCGTCGGTTCGGTGGTGGTCGGTGCGCTCGCAGCGACGGCGGGGGTGGGGATGACGGCGCTGTGGTGATCGAGGCCGGAACCTGACCGCAGACCGTGGGATCCTGATGGCATGGGAGATCCCTCAGGGCGGATGCTGCACCTCTTGTCACTGCTGCAGACCCACCGCTTCTGGCCCGGCCCCGAGCTGTGCGATCGCCTCGAGGTCAGCGCCCGTACCCTGCGCCGCGACATCGACCGGCTCCGCGAGCTGGGCTATCTGATCGAGGCGACCCGTGGCATCGACGGTGGGTACCGACTCGAGGCCGGGGCCGACCTCCCGCCCCTGCTGCTCGAGGACGAGGAGGCCGTCGCCATCTCGGTGGGGTTGCGGACCGCGGCCAACGGTCCGGTCGCCGGCATCGAGGAAGCCTCGGTGCGAGCCCCACCGCCTGGTGTCGGTCGGGCGCCGCTGGTATCTGGTCGCCTGGGACGTCGGGCGTCGCGACTGGCGCACCTTCCGGGTCGACCGACTCGGGTCCGATCCCGAGGTGCTGACCCGCTTCAACCCCAGGGAGCTGCCCGGCGGCGACGCGGCCGCGTTCGTCGCTGCCGCCATCGACTCGATCTCCTCCCGGGTCGACGCCGTGGCCACGGTGCGAGCGCCGGCCGAGGAGATCCATGAGGCGGCCGGCTGGTGTGGCGCGACGGCCGAACCCGTCGACGCGACGCACTGTCGTGTCCATCTCTCGGGGGAGTCGGTCGAGTGGGTGGCGGCCTGCCTTGGTCTGCTCGGCCACGACTTCGAGGTCCACTCGCCGCCCGAGCTGGTCGAGGAGGTGGGCCGGCCGGCCGAGCGGTTCACCAGGGCGAGCTCAGGTGGCGGGTAGCCAGCTGCCGTGGAACCCGAAGGGCACCCGCACCGGCAGGTGCACGGTGGCCACCGGTGGGCCGTCGAAGTCGCGGGCGTCGACCACGATGACCTCGCTTCGGTCGGTCGCCGCGTCATAGACCACCGACAGGATCCAACCGTCGTCCTCGGCGCTGCCGTCGGGGTCGGCGACGAACACCCCCTCGCTGGGGAACCGGCCGTCGCCGGCAGGGTGCAGCGTGGCGCCCCCCGTGTCGAGGTCCCACTTGATCAGGCCCTCGGAGTCGAAGGCCTCCTCCAGCGCCGAGGCGTCCATGGCGACCCCGTACCCGAACCGGTGACGCCGACCGACGAGGGCGTCGGGCACCCGCGGGAACTCCGCCGGCCGATCGTCGAGTGGGGTCTGGCTGACGGTGCCGGTCGTGGGATCGATCACCCACCGCCACAGCTGGGACGACTCGCCCTCGGGACCGATCGCCGAGGCGGCGAACATGGTGTCGTAGCGGATGACGTCGAGGACGATCCGGTCGCCGTCGTCGAAGGCGTTGAGTGGGTGGAACACATAGCAGGGGTCGATGTCGAACCAGCGCACGTCGTCGCCCGAGCCGCCGATGGGCATCACGCCCAGGCGCGCGCCGGCGTCGGGCTCCCAGGCGAAGGGCATGGTCGCTCGGGCGAGGAGCTCGGGCGAGAACACCACCGGCAGGTCCATGAACACCACCCGGCTGGCGGTGATGTTGAAGTCGTGCATCATCGTGGTGCGGGGCAGGTCGATGACCTCGGTCTGGGTCAGCCGACCCGCCGCGTCGGCCCGGTGATAGCGGAGGTGGACCGGCCCGAAGTCGTACCCGAAGAAGTGCAGGTCGCCGGTGTCGGGGTCGCGCTTGGGGTGGGCGGTCATCGAGGTCAGCAGCTGCCCGTCGAAGGTGTGGGGCCCGACCGTGTCCAGCTCGGGCGTGAGCTCGTAGGGGAGCCCGACCTCGCCGAGGGCCAGGACGCGTCCGCCGTGTTCGATGACGTGGACCGCACCGCTGCTGGGGTTGACCGAACCGCTCGGCACCGTCCCCACCGCCGGAAGATCCGCGCGCGCCTCCTCGACCGAGGGCGTCCGCACCCATCGGTTCCGGTAGGTGCGGGCCCGACCCTCGGAGATCTCGATGCCGTGGATCATGCCGTCACCGAGGAACCAGTGGTGGTCCGGGCCGACCGGACCGGCGGGGTTGGGCCCGGCCCGCAGGAGCCGACCGTTCAGCGCCGCCGGCAGCCGGCCGGTGATCTCGAGCTCGTGGTCGGTGCGCTCGACCTGCACCGGGGCGTAGTTGCCCCGCAGGTAGGGGTTGGCGGTGCTGGTCTCGGCGTCGGTGCTCATCGGGGGTCCCCTCGTCGCTTGATCTTGACAGTGGCAACCTAGGCGAAGGCTGTGACAGTGTCAAGATGTGGGGATGGCCGGCTACCACCACGGCGACCTGCGGCGGGCGCTGCTCGATGCCGCCGCCGCCGAGATCGCCGAACACGGTCCCAGTGCCATCAGCCTGCGGGCCATCGCCCGGCGGGCGGGTGTCAGCCACGCCGCACCGGCGCACCACTTCGGGGACCGGGCCGGCCTGCTCACCGCGGTGGCCGCCGAGGGGTTTCGCCGCATGAACGAGACGATGGTGGCGGCGGCTGCTTCGTCGGCGGAGCCGCTGCTGGCGATCGGGCGGGCCTATGTCTCGTTCGCGCGGGACAACCCCGGCGAGTTCGCGGTGATGTATCGACCCGAGCTGCTCGACGGGTCCGATCCCGACTTCGTGTCCGCCTCGGCTTCGGCCTACCAGCGACTGACCGACGCCATCGCGGCCACGCCCGACGCCGCACCCGAGGGCGAGGAGCCCCGGGTCACCGCCGCGCGCCGCTGGGCGCTGGTGCACGGGCTCGCCACCCTCATCATCACCGGCTCGCTCCCCGCCGACGACGGCTTCATCCACGCGGTGCTCGCCGGCGGGTGAGCCTGATGCCCCCAGGTCGAGGGGGTCTTGCTCCCCGCAGCGGGGGGAGGGATTCCCCGGAACCGGGGATGTCGGCCAGCCATCGAATCGTCGTAGGTTCCTCCGGCCCGTCCGCACCGACCGGAGGACCGACGCCGTGAGCCTCGACCCGTACCCCCCGATCCGCATGGCGCCCGTCCAGGTCGCCCCCGACACGTTCCTGATCCGCTCCGCTCAGCCCGCGCTCGGGGCACCCCTCGCGGTCAACCTGAACTCGCTCGTGATCCGGGCCGACGAGCCGGTGATCGTCGACACCGGCACCATCGCCAACCGGACCCAGTGGCTGGACGACGTCTTCTCCCTCGTGGAGCCCGACGAGGTGCGCTGGATCTACATCTCCCACGACGACGACGATCACGTGGGCAACCTCGCCGAGACGATGGAACGCTGCCCCAACGCGACCCTCGTGGTCAGCTGGGCGGCCACCGAACGGATGGGAGCGTCGTTCGGCCTCCCGCCCGAGCGGCTGCGCTGGGTCGACGACGGCGGCACCCTCGAGGTCGGTGACCGGACCCTGCGGGCCATTCGTCCGCCGGTGTACGACAGCCCGACGACGCGGGGCCTGTTCGATCCCACCACTCGCGTCTACTGGGCCTCGGATGCCTTCGCCACGCCGATGCCGGGCGACACCGTCGACGACGTCGAGGAGCTGTCGCCGACCATGTGGGCCGAGGGCATGGCCATGTTCCACCACCACGCGCTGTGCCCGTGGCTCTCGATCGTCGACGAGTCGAAGTACCGGGCCGAGGTGAGCGCGCTCCGATCCCTCTCACCCGAGGTCGTCGTCTCGGCACACAGCCCGATCATCCGGGGCGAGGCGGTGGGGCGGGCGTTCGACCTGCTCGCGGCGCTGCCCTCCATGGTGCCCCCACCCCACCCCGACCAGCAGGCCCTGACCGCCATCGTCAACGGTCCGGTGCCGGCCTGAACCGATCTCGATCCCCGACGGTCGCGGTCGACTTCGAGTTCGAGAACCTGCCCGAGCGGGTCCCGGCCGGCACCCAGCTGACCTTGGTCAACGAGGCACCCAGCGAGCTGCACGAGCTGGTGGCGGTGCTCCTGCCCGAGGATGAGGATCGATCCGTCGACGAGCTCGTCGGACTTCCTCCCGAGGAGATGGGTCCAGCACTCTTCGCCGTCGAGCTGGCCACCGTGCTCATGGCGGCGCCGGGTGGCGAGCAGATCGCCGCAGTGGGTGACGGCACGCTGAGCGAACCGGGCCGGTACGCCATCTTGTGTGTGATCCCCACCGGCGTCGAGCCCGAGGTGTACTTCGCCGCCGCGGCGGAGACCGAGGAAGGCCCGCCACAGGTCGAGGGTGGGCCACCCCACATCGCCCACGGCATGTACGCCGAGCTGATCGTGGAGTGAGTCTCCGATGGCGCGCCAGAGCTTGATCCACCTGCACAGGCTGGGTCGCCGTCGGGCCGCAACCGCTGTGCACAACGACACCGTGGCCGGACCTCGCTGAGAGAGCTCGTCGGATCCCGCGACCTGGCTGGCAACGCGCGACCTGCCGGGGCGTCCTACCCTGACTTCATGGAGGAACGCGAGCGATTCGTGCCTCGCCGGGTCGGCCAGCTGATGCGCGACCTGTCCGAGATGCCGTGGGACGACCAGGGCGGCACCGGCGACGCCGATGCCTTCCGTGCCTTCGCTCGGCTGGCCGCGGCGCTGTACCACTTCGAGTTCCACGAACGTGAGCAGTCTCTCGTCGAGGCCTGGGATCTCATGGCGCGCGACCCCGCGGCGGCGACCGAGCTGCGCTCCGCCCTCGGCGAGCTGCTCGACGATGCCAACTACACCACCGTGACCCCAGAAGAGCTCGATGACGCGCTCCACGACGAGTCGATGATCCCGCTGCGGCTCGAGGTCGACCTCGACGACTACGAGGAGCTGCTGATCTGCCGGCGCGACACCAGCCAGGAGACCATCGAGATCCCGAGGTGGAAGGGCCTGCGCACCGAGGAGCGCACCGTCACCATCGAGGGCCGGGTCGTCGTGTTCGCCAAGGTGCGGCCCGCCGAGTGGTTCGAGGAGCGGGGGATCGACCCCGCCAAGCGCAACCTGGTCCCCGGGCACGTCTCGCTCAAGCAGTTCCAGCGGGTCCCCCGGGCCGACATCGAGATGCTGCTGCCCTCGACCCAGGTCCGCTACCGGCCGATCGACACCGTCATGGTCGGTGTTCCGGCGGTGGTCTCGGGCATCGCGGTGCTGGCCACCAAGCTGTTGCCGACGATCGGGCTCATGGTGGTGCTGGCCGGCGCCTGGATCGGCGTGCGCGACGAGCAGCCCGAGCTCGACCAGGCGGCGCTGGTCGTGCTCTTCGGTGGGCTCATGACCGTCGGCGGGTTCATGGTCCGGCAGTGGTCGAAGCTGAAGAACCGCCGGGTCAACTACCTCAAGACCCTCTCCGAGGCGCTGTACTTCCGCACCCTCGCCGACGGGCCCGGCGTGTTGCACATCCTGTTGTCGTCGGCCGAGCAACAGGAGGTCGTCGAGGTGTTGCTCGCCTACCGCTTCCTGCTCGCCGAGCCCCAGGGACTCACCGAGGACGAGCTCGACGCCCGCGTCGAGCAGTGGTTGTTGGATCGCTACGACGCCGACATCGACTTCGAGGTTGACGACGCGCTCGACAAGCTGAGAGAGCTCGACCTGGTCGAGGGCGACGATCGGCTCCGGTGCCGGCCGCTGCGCGACGCACTCGCCCACCTCGACCGTCGGTGGGACGACCTCTTCCAGTTCCAGCCCGAGGATCGGTTGGTGACGACGAGGGCGAGCGGCTCGGACTGACCTGGCGCGGGGCGGCCGGCCGAGTGGTCAGACGTTGGGGGCCGGGACCGACTCGATGAGCTCACCTGCCGCCGCTTCGGCTGCCTCGACGTGTCGATGGTGCAGCTCGTGGAAGACCCGCTGCGCCTCGACCGCGGGCCAGTCGTCGGGCAGGTGCGAGATCGGCAGGCGTGGGTCCTTGCGGATGATGTTGAGCCACTCGGTGGTCATGCGCAGGGTGAGGGCCAGCGGGTCCTCGACCGGCCGTCGCAGGTCGGTGCGGTCCCAGCGGTCGAGGAACTCGTGGTAGCGGGCGGCGATGGCATCGAGGTCGAAGGCGTCGCGCACCAGCTGGTTGATGTCGGTCGGAGGTCGCGGCTCGGCGACGAACACCTTGACGTGCTCGCTGAGGGCCAGTTCCTCGAGGATCGGCTCCACGTCGATCTCGGAGTGCGCCAGCCACAGCCCGCTCTGGAGGGGGCCGAACCCGGCCCAGGTCAGCTTCGACCGCAGGTCGTGGCGCTGGCGTTTCCACGCGTCCGGGAACGAGAAGCCGATGAGGGTCCAGGCCCGGTCGCTGCTCGTGTTCACCGCGCCGGTGTTCCAGATGCGCTCACCTCCGTCGGCGAGGATGGCCTCGCTGCGGGGGGTGAGCGCGAAGTAGGCGCGGCGCCCGTGGCGCTCGCGTTCGAGCAGACCGCGCCGCACCATGCGGGACAGGGTGGACCGGGTGGCCTGCTCGGCGACACCGACGCGGCTGAGCGCGGCGATGATGCTCTGGGAGAACACGGCGATGTGGCGTTGGTGGACGTGGTCGCCGAGGAAGGTGAACATCAGCGACTGGGGCCGCAGCCAGGGGCGATCGCCGTCGTCGCCGTCGTCGCCGTCGTCGCGTGACGAGCTCTGGTTCGCCGTCGATGTCACCGCACCAGTATTCACCGCGAGCAGAATGTAGTGCAAAGTCTTGACGATGGTCGGACAAACGACTAACAACGCGAGCAGAGGGCGCCAGGGGGTGTCCACCCGCACGACCAGGGGAGGAAGCGAGTGGGAGCACTCGACTCGGCCGGCATCGGCCTGTCCGACAAGTCCGCCATCGTCACCGGCAGCGGTCGAGGCCTCGGCCTGGCCTATGC
>JBKGZW010000249.1:0-3584 GCA_046543225.1 Acidimicrobiales bacterium | reverse complement strand
GCCGCGGCGGCGGCCTCCTCCTGGCGACGGATCTCGGCTTGGCGCTGCCGTTCGGCTTCCTCACGCCGATCGATCTCGGCCTGTCGCTCGGCCTCGAGGCGCTGGAGCTCCTCCAGCTCGCCGAGCATCTCGGACCGCGTCGCTTCCAGCTCGGCGACCAGTTCACGCTGGCGGGTGCGCAGACGGTCGAGCTCGGCCTGGTCTCGTTCGAGGTCCTCGATGGCGATCCGGTAGTCGTCGAGCGAGTCGGTCTCGGTCTCGGTGACGAACTCGGCCATGGCGTTGGCCCGCACCTGGAGGTTGATGTCCTCGTCGAAGATCGACGGGGTGGTGGTGCCGGCTCGCACGTACTGGGAGACCGCGCTGTCGCGCAGCCGTTCCCGGAGCCGCTCGAGACGAGCTTCGGTCTCGGCGTTGCGGCTCGCGGTGCGGTCGATCTCGGCTTCGAGCTCGCCCAGCTCGGTCTCGGCCTGGGCGAAGCGTTGGGTCGCCTCGTTGGCGCGCTCCTGCGCCGCCCGGATCTCTGGGGTCAACGACGGGCCCAGGTCGGAGGTGTCGACCTGGGCGCCCGCGGAGTGGACGCCTGCCAGCACCAGCGCCATCGCTGCACAGAGACCGAGGAGGAGGCGCACGAGCGAGAACCCTACCGCCTCTCGCCGCCACATTGCGATCGCGTGACGAAGGACGGGCACGGGGGGCGGCGACCTGCAGGTGGCTTGTCGTCGCCACGGTGGTTCGACACACTAACTGTCCTGTGAACTCGATCAGCGGTGGTGCGCCGCTCCCCCCTGGCCAGCCCGCCGCCGGCGGCACCTCGGGCGACGCTGGTGCATCCCCGGCCCCGCTCCGGCCCGGACGGGTCGCCGCCCGCATGGCTCGGGTGGTCGAGAACGCGCTCGGACACGTGGACCTCTCGCTGCCCCAGTACCGGATGCTCATCTTCCTGGCCGAGAGCGGTTCGGAGGCGGCGTCTGGGCTCGCCGGCAAGCTCGGGGTCAGCCGCCCGAGCGTGACCGCCCTGGTCGACGGTCTCGTGGCCCGAGGGTGGGTCGAACGCTGCGCCGACCCACTCGACCGCCGCCGGGTCACCCACACCGTCACCCCAGCCGGCCGGCAGGTGCTGGCCCGCGCCGACGACGCCGTCGAGGCCCGCCTGGCCGATCTCTCCCGGGCGGCCCACGACGACGCCGAGCGGGCCGAGGCCTACACCGGTCTCGGCCGCTGGCAAGCGGCGATGGACGCCGAGCGCGAAGCCAAGCTCCAACAGCAGTGAGCGAGGACGCCTCCGCTCCCGACCCACCGGGCCCGACACCAGCACCGGTGGTGAGCGTGCGCGACGTGGAGGTCCGAGTCGACCGACGAGCGATCCTCGCCGGAATCGACTGGGACATCACCCCCGAGCAACGGTGGGTCGTGCTCGGCCCCAACGGCTGTGGCAAGACGACGTTGATGCGGGTCGTGGCGATGACCCTGCACCCCTCGCGCGGCTCGGTGACGGTGCTGGGCGGACGGCTGGGAGCGGTGGACGTCCGCCGGCACCGGCAACCGATCGGTGTGGTCAGCGCCGCGGTGGCCGACGCGCTGCGCCCCACCCTGCCGGCACTCGACGTGGTGATGACCGCCCGCCATGGGGCGCTCGAGCCCTGGTGGCACGACTACACCAGCGAGGACCGCGATCGAGCACTGCGACTGCTCGACCGCTTCGGGATCGCCGAGCTGGCCGACCACCAGTTCGCCACGATGTCCTCGGGTGAGCGTCAGCGCGCGCTGATGGCCCGGGCGTTGATGGCCTCGCCCCGACTCCTGGTGCTCGATGAACCCGCCGCCGGGCTCGACCTCGGTAGCCGCGAGGAGCTCCTCGCCGACCTGACGCGGCTGGCTCGCGACACCGACACACCGCCGATCATCCTCGTCACCCACCACGTCGAGGAGATCCCGGCCGGGTTCACCCACCTGCTGTTGATGCGCGACGGACGGATCTGGGACCGGGGGCCCCTCGACCAGACCCTCACCGGCGCCGCCCTGAGCGGGTGCTTCGGGATCGACCTGGAGGTCTCGAGGGCCGAGGGGCGGTGGTGGGCACGGGCACGGGCCTGACTCAACCGACCTCGCGCAGCGTGGCCCCACCAGCAACCGCTTGATCGTCGCCCTCTCCGGCTGTGGCGCGCGGATCGACCGCATCGACCCCCGCCGCCAGCGCCTCCGCGAGCGCGTCGACATCGGTGATGGGAACGTCGTGGTCCGCTCGGGGCAACGGCTGCACGTGTGCGCCGAGCAGCGCGGCGAGGGCCCGTTGGCGCGCGTAGGGCACCAGCGAGTCGCGCTCGGTGATCACCACCGCTGCAGGGACACCGAGTTGACCCGCCCACGGTCGGGCGTCGAAGCGGCCCAGCTCCTCGCCGGCCTGGCGCAGCATTCGCGGGTGGGTCCTGGTGAACTCGGAGGCCAGCCACGCCGAGTGCGGTGCGAAGGCATCGTCGACCCGGGCGAGATCGTCGGCGAGCTTGGCGACCAGGCGGTCGCCCCATCCGGCGCGGACACCCAGCTCCAACAGGGCGATCCCCTTCCAGCGGAGACGTTCGGCTCTGGTGCTGCTGAACTGCAGCCCGGTGGCGGCCAGCACCAGACCCGAGACCCGGGCTCGATGGCGCCGGGCGAGCAACAGCGAGATCGGTCCACCCATCGAGTACCCGACGGCGATGGCCTGATCGATCCCGAGCACGTCGAGCACCGCGGCCGCGTCGTCGGCGCAATCGGTGAGCCGGAACGGCTCTGGCGTGCGCATCCCGCGACCGTGGCCACGGTGGTCGACGGCGATGACCCGGCGCACGCCGTCGAAGCGGCCGAAGGCCCCGTACCAGTTGAGGTCGGCGCTGGCGGTCCAGCCGTGCAGGAACAGCAGCGGTGGCCGATCGGCGGGACCGTCGAGCTCGCGGATGAAGGTGTCGCCGCGGCCGGGAAGACTCAGCACACGGCCCGGTGGCAGGGGCGGGGCGATCGGCGGTGGCAGGTCGATCGGCACCCGACCGAGCAGTTGGCGGAGCCGGGTGAGATACAGCGCAGCGGCCGAGTGCGTCGATGCCATGTCACGGTTGTAGCGGGTGGGCGACCAGCCGCCAAGGCGAGGACCCGCCTCGGGGACCGTCAGGAGACGAGGGCGAGCAACCGCTGCCGGGAACGCTCGATCTCCTGGTTCAGCACCGCCGCCACCGCCGGGCCCCAGAGCCGCCCGTCGTAGCGCAACGACACGGCCAGGTGACTGCCGAGGTTCGTAGGGGCCACCTCGGCCCGCAGCACCCACACACCATGGTCGCGCCCGTCGAGCTCGCGGCGTTCGAAGACCACCAGCCGGGGGTGGTCACAGGTGGTGCGCTCCATCCGTAGCCGCTTGGCCCGCGACAGCGGTCCGAGCTGGGCTTCGAGGTCGACGGTCCACGCCGGCGGCTCGTCGCGGGCCACCTCGTCGTCGCGTCGGGTGCGGCGGATGATCCCGAGCCACTCGGGGTAGCGGTCGAGATCATCGAGCCACCCGAACAGGTGCTCGGGTGAACAGGGGGCATCGAGTTCGGCGAGCAGCTCCACGT
>JBKGZW010000049.1:0-17039 GCA_046543225.1 Acidimicrobiales bacterium | reverse complement strand
GCTGCTCACCTGCACCCCCGGAGGGACGGCGCCGGTCAGCCGTCCCCGACCCCGCCACGAGGTGGCGTAGGCGAGGGGATCCACCCCGCATCCGGGGAGGTGGGACAACAACTCGAAGGTGAACACCCCGACCCCGGTGCGGGGACCGAGCAGCGCGGTGGCGTCGATCGCCACCCGTGGGCGGGCGATCACTCCTCGGACGAGTCGGTGTCGGCGGCGGGTGGCCTGACCACCTCGTCGAGCTTGGCCGTGAGGTCGCGGCGCAGCGCCTGCAGGCGGTTGAGACCGAGGATCCCCAAGCCGACCCCGATCGCCGCCGCGTCGCGGGCGGTGGCGGCGACCTGCTCGGCGATCTGGTCCCAGCTCGCGGGGGGTTCGGGGGATGCCATCGCCTTCACGGTATCGCTCGGGACTCCCGCGGGAGGCCTCATGTTACGGATGCATGACGAAGTGAGGGGACCAGCGCGCGGTAGTCTCCAGCGATCGTGAGCGCACCGGAGGAATCCCAGGAACCTGCCCTCGGCGCGCCCCCTGAGCAGGTCGTCGCACCGTTGGTGACCCTCGTGATGGTCGCCCACGAACCAGGGCCCTGGTTCGACGAGGCGCTGGCCGCGGTCGGCGCCCAGGACTACCCGTCGCTCGAGGTGGTCGTGGTCGATGCCGCAAGCCTGGTTCCGGTCGCCGACCGCGTCGCCGAGGTCCTGCCCGATGCGCGGACCATCCGCCTCGAGGCCAACCGTGGCTTCGGGCGGGCCATCAACGCGGTCCTACCCCGCCTCGGCGACCCGGCGTTCCTGGTGCTCGCCCACGACGACGTCGCCCCCGCTCCCGGCGCCATCCGCTCGATGGTCGAGGAGGCCTTCCGCTCCAACGCCGCCATCGTGGGGCCCAAGGTGGTGCGCTGGGACGACGACCGGCGCATGCTGTCGGCGGGGGAGGGGTCCGACAAGTTCGGCTTCCCCGTCCCCCTCGTCGAACGCAACGAGCTCGACCAGGAACAACACGACGCCGTGCGCGACGTGTTCACCGTTCCCGACGCGTTCACCCTGGTGCGCACCGACCTGTTGCGGGCGCTCGACGGCTTCGACGCCGACACCAGCTTCTTCGGCGACGACCTCGACCTGTGCTGGCGCGCCCACACAGCCGGGGCCCGGGTCATGGTCGCCCCCAACGCCCGGGTACGTCACCTCGAGGCGCTCGGCGAGCGCCGCATCGTCGACGATCGTCGACGGCTGCAGTTCCGGCACCGCATGCGGGCCATGCTCTCGTCGTACCGGCTGTCCACCCTGGTGGTGGTGCTCCCCCAGCTGGCCGTGGTGCACGTCGTCGAAGCGGTCTTCGCGCTGGTCACCGGGCGACCCGGCCAGGCGCGCGACGTCATCACCGCCTGGACCTGGAACCTCCGCCGTCTCGGCTCGCTGCGCCAGCGGCGCCGGTCGATCGCCGCGACCAGGCTCGTCCCCGACCGCGAGATCCGGTCGTTGCAGGTGCGCGGCAGTGCCCGGGTGGCCGCGTTCCTGCGGGGCCAGCTCGCCACCGACCAGGACACCTTCGGGTCGGCCGCCACCGTCGGCAAGCGCCTGATCGAGAGTGTCACCGGCCCCGGCCGCCGAGACGCCGCGTTCGCCTGGGCACTGGTGGTGGTCATCCTGGTCATCGGCTCGCGCCACCTGCTGACCAGGCCCATCCCCGCGATCGGCGAGTTCGTACCGTTCCCCGAGCACCTGGGCCCGCTGTGGTCCGAATGGTTCTCGAGCTGGCGACGAGGCGGCATCGGATACGAGGGGTTCGCCCCCGCTGCCAGCCTGGTGGTCACCGTCGCCGGCGGTGTGTTCCTCGGCGCCACCGGCCTGTTGCGCACCGTGCTCATCCTCGGCATGTATCCCCTCGCGCTCCTCGGCGTCTGGCGCCTGGTCGCTCCCCTCGCGGCCCACCGCGCCAGTGTCGCTGCCCTCGTCGCCTACGCCGCGGTGCCGCTGGGATACGACGCGCTCGCCACCGGATCCTGGCGAGGGTTGGTCGCCTACGCCGTCGCCCCCTGGGTGCTGGCACGGCTCCTGCGGTCCTCGGGCACCACGCCGTTCGGCGCTGCCGACGACCACCCCGGCCGTCGGGTCGGACCGCGCCACGACGTACCCCCCTTGTGGCGCCAGGCGGTGGCGTTGGGTCTGGTGGTGGCGCTCGCCGCCCTGCTCGATCCGCTCTTCTTGTTGATGCCGTTCGCCGTGGTGGTGGGCATGGTGCCCGGATCGTTGCTGATCGGCACCGTGCGCGGGCTGGGCCGCATGGCGGTGGTCGGTGTCGGTGCCGCGCTCGTGGGTGGGGTCCTGCACGCCCCGTGGCTGTTCGACCTGCTCAGCACCAACCCGTCGTGGAGCACCCTGACCGCCAGTCGGTCGGCCGAGGCGGCCACCGCGCTGCCGCTCACCCACATCCTGCGCTTCGACACCGGACCCATCGGTTCGTCGCTGCTCAACGCCGCGGTGCTGGTCGCGGCCGCGTTCGCCGTGCTGGTCGGGCGGCAGTGGCGGCTGGTGTGGGCGGTCCGGGCGTGGTCGCTGGCGCTGTCGTGCTGGGCGCTGGTCTGGGTCGCCTCGATGGGATGGATACCGGGCCCTCTGCCCCCCGTCGATGCCATCCTCGCTCCCGCCGCCGCGGCGATGGCCCTGTCGGCGGGGCTGGGGGTGTCCGCGTTCGGATTCGACGTCCGGCGCAGCGGGTTCGGGTGGCGCCAGCTGGCCGGAGTGGTGGCGGTGGGCGCGCTCGTCCTCGCCCTGCTCCCGGTGGTGGCGGCGTCGGTGGGCGGCCGCTGGATGGTGCCGCGGGGATCGCACCACGAGTCCCTCGCCTTCCTCGACGAGGAGCTCGAACAGGACCCGTTCCGCGTGGTGTGGTTCGGCGCCCCCGAGGTGTTGCCACTGGGGGCCTGGCCCATCGACGGCCTGACCTCCTACGCCACCACGATCTCTGGCACACCCACCCTGGCCGATCTGTGGCCCGGTCCCCCCGAACCCGCGACCTCACCGTTGCGTGGCTCGCTCGACCTCGTGCTCACCCAGCGGACCGACCGGCTGGGCCGGCTCCTCGCGCCGATGGGCGTCCGCTATCTCGTCGTGGTCGACCAGGGGGCGCCGGTCCCCTTCGGTGGGGTGTCACACACCAACCCGCAGCTGCTCCACGACGTGCTGGCCGAGCAACTCGACCTCGTCGAGATCGACGTCAACCCCGCCCTCACCGTGTACCGCAACGCTGCCTGGGCGCCGACGGTGTCCGCGCTGGAGGCCGAGACCATCGCGGTCGCCGACGTTGCCGCGATCCCCGACGGCGCTCGCGAGGCCGCCGCCCTCGACCTCGGTGACCTCGCTCGACCCTTCGATCAGCTCGGACGCACCTCCTTCTCCGATCGGGTCACGGAACCGGCACAGGTGCTGGTCGGTTCGACCCCGCGATCGGGTTGGCGCGCCGACCTCGACGGCACCACGCTCGGATCCCAGCCCGGTCTCGGGTGGGCGACGTCGTTCCCGGTCGAGGACTCGGGCACCGTGTCGGTGACCTGGGCGACACCGCTCAGCCACCGTCTCGTGCTGCTCGCTCAGCTCGCGGTGCTCGTCCTGATCACGCTGGTCATGTACCGGACCCGTGCCGAGCGCCGGATCGCCCGCCGTCACCGGCGCGCGATCTCCTCGCCGGTCGAGGAGGTGACGAGCCGATGACCCGCGCCCGTGTCCCGTTCATCGTGGTGGTGCTCGGACTCCTGGTCGTGGCCCTCGTGGCCGAGCGCGACCGCGACCGCGACCCCGCGCCGTCCCCGCCGGACGACTTCGGCGTGTCCCGGGTCGAACCGATGGTCGCGTCGGCCGACGTGTTGGGATCGACCTGGTACTGCCCGGCGGGTTCGGCCGGCGAGGAGGGACCCGCTGATCACACCGTCATCATCGCCAACCCCACCGATCGAGATCGTCCGGCCCGTCTCACCGCCTTCCCGGGCCAGGACGATCCCGTCGACGCCGAGGTCGAGGTGGAGGCCAACAGCCTCGAGCGGGTGCAGGTCTCCGAACTGGTGACGGCACCCGCGGTGGCGGTCATGGTCGAGCTCGACGGCGGCGAGATGGCGGTGTCTCACGAGCTGGTCGGTCCGACCGGAGCCGACAGCGGGCCATGTGCATCCACCTCGTCGGACACGTGGCACTTCGCCTGGGGCGACACCTCCGCCGACGCCCGTTCGCTGTTCGCGCTGTTCAACCCCTACCCCGGCGACGCCGTGGTCGACTTCCAGTTCCTCACCGTCGACGGGCCGAGGGAGCCCCAGGCGCTCACCGGCGTGGTGGTGCCCGGACGCAGCGTTGTCGTGGTCGACGCCGGGGCCGAGGTGGCTCGTCGCGACCAGGTGTCGGCCACCGCGACCGCCCGTTCCGGTCGGGTGATCGTCGAACGGCTCCAGACCTTCGACGACACCGAGGAGCGGCTCGAAGGCGAAGATCCCCGTCGGGCGGTGACCACCGATCTGGGCGTGCCCGAGCCGATGCCGCTCTGGGTGTACCCCTCGGTCCGACTCGTCGAGGGCCTGACCGAACGCGTGGTGGTGTACAACCCCGGTGATGCCACGGCCGAGGTCGATGTCGAGGTGCTGCTCAGTGACCCCGAGCTCGGGGGTGTCGAGCCGTTCGAGCTGACCATTGCGCCCAACCGCTACGAGGTGGTCGACCTCACCGACCAGCCTCGCCTCGTCGACCGGTTCGTCGACGACGCGATCACCGCGACGGTGGTCGTCCGTTCGCTCAACGACGTCCCGGTGGTGGCCGAGCGGGTCACCACCGTCGCCAGCTCGGCGGAAGGCCCCGGGATCACCGCCTCGTCCGGTTCAGCGCTGGTCGGACGCCGGTTGCTGCTGATCGATCCGCGGACCCGAGGGACCGACGCGGCGGCGCTCACCCTGATCAACCTCGACCCGGACCTCCTCGTCTCGGGGTCCGTCTCGATCCGGTCCCGCGGCACCGAGCGCCCCCTCGACGGCTTCGAGGACTTCGAGATCGGGCCCTCGGGTCGCGAGACCATCGACGACCTGGTCGATCGGGTCAGCGGGGCCGGCACCTCGATGCTGGTGATCGAGTCGAGCCATCCCCTCGCCGCCGGGATCGCGTCCCGGCGAAGCGATCCTTCGGACCGGTCGGCGCAGGTGGCCATCCCCTTCGCCGACGACGCCGAGCTCCCCCAGGGGATGAACATCGGGGGCTGAGGCCGGGCTCCGGTCTGACTCCTGGACGCGGTTCGGGCACACTCGATGCATGGAGCAGTTCTTCATCGCTGCGGCGCTGATCGCTGTCGCCGGTGGCATCGCCTATGCCCTCCAGCGCCGCCAGCCCGACGCCCCGACCCAACCGCGCACCTACCGGGTGCCCAGCCAGCTCGACCGCGACGACTTCGACCGGCCCGACGCACCCTGGCTGGTCGCGGTCTTCACCTCGGCGACGTGCGCGTCGTGCGCGGGCACCTGGCAGAAGGTGCAGGTGCTGGCGAGCGACGAGGTGGTCGTGCAGGAGGTCGAGGTCAGTGCCGACCGCGAGCTGCACCAGCGCTACCGCATCGACGGGGTGCCGCTGGTGGTGATCGCCGACGCCGGCGGTGTGGTCCGGGCGTCGTTCGTCGGCCCGGCCACCGCCACCGACCTGTGGGCCACCGTCGCCGAGCTGCGTGAGCCCGGCTCGGTGCCGGGCGGCTGCGACCACGGCCAGACTCCCCAGGACCCTGACGGCGGTGGCCAGCCGACCCCCGATCAGGGACGGGAGTCGGCCTGAGCGACCTCGTCGGCCACGTCGGTGTCGTCGCCAGCGGTGTCGTCCGGGGTGTCGTCCCCGGCGTCGTCGTCACCGCCACCGTTGGCACGACTGCGCTCCACCACGTCGCGCGCCTCGGCCGAGCGGCTGGTGCCGTCGTCGGCGATCTCGCCGCGACCGACCTTGATGAGCCGGATGACCTCGTCTCCGTCGATGGTCTCGTGCTCGATCAACGCCTTGGCCACCAGGTCGAGTCCCGCCCGGTTCTCGCGCAGGATCTCGCGGCACCGGTTCTCCTGCTCGCGCAGGATCCGTTCGACCTCCTCGTCGATCACTCGAGCGGTGTCGTCGGAGTAGTCGCGGGTGTGCATGAGGTCCTCGCCGAGGAAGACCTCGCCCTGGGAGCCCCACGCCATGGGGCCGACCCGTTCGCTCATGCCCCATTCGCGCACCATCTTGCGGGCCAGTTCGGTGGAGCCGACCAGATCGTTGTTGGCGCCGGTGGAGGCAATGCCGTAGACGAGCTCCTCGGCCACCCGGCCGCCCATCCGCACCACCAGTGACTCCTCGATGTAGTCCTGACGGTAGAGGTGACGCTCGGCCTCGGGGAGTTGCTGGGTGACCCCCAGGGCCATGCCCGCGGGGATGATCGAGACCTTGTGGACCGGATCGGCGTGGGGGAGCACCGCGGCGCAGACGGCGTGACCGCCCTCGTGGTAGGCGATCGCCTCCTTCTCCTGGTCGGACAGCGCGAGGGTGTCGCGCTTCTGGCCCATCAGGATGCGGTCGCGGGCGGCGTCGAAGTGGTCCTTGTGGATGGCGTCCTCGCCGGAGCGCACGGCGAACAACGCCGCCTCGTTCACCAGGTTGGCGAGGTCGGCGCCGCTCATGCCCGGTGTGCCTCGGGCGATGACCTCGAGATCGACGTCGGGGCCCATCCGCTTGTGTCGGACGTGGACCCCGAGGATGGCGATGCGGTCCTCGAGGCTCGGCAACGGAACGACCACCTGCCGGTCGAACCGGCCGGGACGCAACAGCGCGGGATCGAGGATGTCGGGCCGGTTCGTGGCGGCCATCATGACGATGCCCTCGGAGGGTTCGAAGCCGTCCATCTCGGCCAGCATCTGGTTGAGCGTCTGCTCCCGCTCGTCGTGGCCGCCGCCGAGGCCGGCGCCGCGCTTGCGGCCGATGGAGTCGAGCTCGTCGATGAAGATGATCGCCCGCCCCATCTTGCGTGCCGAGTCGAACAGGTCGCGCACCCGGCTGGCGCCGACACCGACGAACATCTCCATGAAGTCCGAACCGGTGACCGACAGGAAGGGGACGCCCGCCTCGCCGGCGACGGCGCGGGCGATGAGGGTCTTGCCGGTTCCCGGGGGACCGACCAGAAGGATGCCCTTGGGGATGCGGGCGCCGATCTCGCCGAACTTCTGGGGGGTCTTCAAGAAGTCGATGACCTCGGTGACCTCCTGCTTGACGCCCTCGTAGCCGGCGACGTCGGCGAACTTGGTGCCGGGCCGCTCGGTGTCGTAGGTCTTGGCCTTCGAACGGCCGACCGACATCACACCACCCATCTGGCCCTGGGCCCGGCGCAGCATCCAGACCCAGAACAACACGATGAGCCCGAAGAAGAAGACATAGGGCAGGAACTGCCAGAGCGGGTTGGGCTCGGGGGTGTCGAAGTTGAGCTCGGTGTTGGCCTGGATGAGCTCGCGGTCCTCGTCCGACAGTGGCATGGGACCGGTGCTGCGGAACTCGCCGCGCTCCTCGTCCACGTACTCGCCGCTGATGTCGCCGTTGTTGTTGTCGTACTCGACGCTGGCGATCTCGCCGGCTTCGACCTGCTCGAGGAACTCGTGGAACTCGATGTGCTCGCCGTCGTCGCTGGGAGCGAGCATCGGGAAGACCAGCACCGCCAGCAGCGCGCCGATGAGGACCCAGATGGTCCAGCGCGGCATGCGGCTCTGGGTCTTGCCCTGGTTGTCGGAGGACTGGCTGCTGTTCGACCAGCGGCCCCATCCCCCCTTGCCTCCCGGGCGCCCGCCGGGGGTCGGGCGGCGCGGTGGTGGAGGGGGCGGCGGTGGCGGCGGCGCCTGGGGGCTCGGACTCATGCACTCATGTTAGGAGGTCAACCCGAGGATTCGGGTTCCGCCGACCGGGAACGGTGTCGAGACATCCCACCTCGACCGCGCCGGTCGGGCTATCTTCCGCACCATGTTCCGCTCGTGTGCTCGACCCACGTGCGCCGCGCCCGCTGCGGCGACCCTCGCCTACGACTACACCGGACAAGCGGTGTGGGTCGATCCGCTGGCCCCCGAGCCGCATCCGATGACCCATGACCTCTGTGGTCGCCACGCCGATGCGCTGTCGGTGCCGCGGGGTTGGACGCTCCACGATCGGCGCGCCGACGCCGTCGTGGTGCGGGTCCCGGTGGCCAGGGCGAGCTGACCGCGCACTCGATCCGCCGCATCGGCGCGTAGCCTGGCCCGGTGGGCCAGCACCCTCCACCCCCTCCACCTCCACCTCCGCCTCCACCGCCGCCACCGCCGCCGCGGTCGTCGTTGCCGCCACCACCGTCGCCCGACCAGCTGCCACCGCCGCCGGATGGGTCGTCGCCCCGTGGCTGGTTCGCCCCACTGGGCCACGACCGTCACGAGATGGTGAACCGTCCGGTCCGGTGGGGGATCGGCGACGCTCTGTTGGGGCTCCTGATCGCCCAGATCGCCACCATCGCCGGTGGTGCCGTGGTGCTCATCTCCCTCGGCTACGTCAGCGACGGCGAGCTCCAGCTCGACGAGGTCTCACTCGGGTTGCTCACCGTGCTGCAGGCCTTCCTGTGGCTGGGCTACGGCGGCTGGACGCTGCTGGTGTCTCGGACCAAGGGCAACGGCATCGTCGCCGACTACGGATGGAGGTTCCGGCTCCCCGACCTCTACCAGGGTCTGCTCGTGGGTGTCGGCGCCCAACTGGTCGCGGTGCCGGCGATCTACTTGTTCCTCTTCCTCTTCATCGGCGAGCAGGACGTGTCCGAAGCGGCCAGGGGACTGACCGACATGGCGACCTCACCGATCGATGTCGTGCTCCTCGTGCTGATCGTCGTGGTGGGAGCCCCGGTCGTCGAGGAGCTGTTCTTCCGCGGGTTGCTGCTGCGCAGCATCCAGCGACGCTTCGGTGACTGGCCGGCGATCATCGTCTCGACCGTGGTGTTCGCCGGGGTGCACTTCCAGCTCCTGCAGTTTCCCGCCCTGGCCATGTTCGGGCTGCTCGCCGGATGGCTCACGCTGCGGTCGGGCCGGCTCGGCCCCGCGATCTGGGCGCACGTCGGGTTCAACGCCACCACCGTCGCGATCCTGCTGATCACGTCCTGAACGCCGTAGGCTGCAGGGAGCACGCGAAGCCTGGCTTCGGTGTGAGCGTCGTCGCTCGGGCGAAGCGACGGGGCGATGCGATGCGATGGAGGAGACCAACATGTCCACCCGCTGTACCCGTTGCGGGGGGCCGATCATCGAGATCGTCCTGTCCAACGACGGTAGCGACCTCACGATGCGCTCGTGCTCGACCTGTGACACCCGGGAGTGGGCCACCGACGGTGAACCCGTGGCTCTCGACGACGCCCTCGGCGAGCTGTCCGAGACCAGCGCCGAACGCCGCCACCGCCGCTCGCGCTGACCGGCCGGGAGCACCGACTCCCGCTCGGTCGTTCCAGGTGCCACGATGTGCGGCGCATGTCCTCGCCCCCTGCTGAGCGCCACGACCCGTCATCGGAGGCCGATGTGTCGCCTTCCGAGCCCGACCACGCGCGTCCCGACGCCGTGGCAGGGCTGGTGGGCCGGGCCGATCGACTGATCGAGCGCCTGGGCCAGGTCCAGCTCAGCACCTGGGTCACGTGGCTCATCGTGGGCGGATCGGTCATCTTCACCATCCTGCAGCTCCAGCCCCGGCTGATCGCCGCCAACACCACACCGGCGGGTGGCGACATGGGGGCGCACGTGTGGGCTCCGGCGTACCTGCGCGACCACCTGTTGCCCGACCTGCGCCTCACCGGCTGGTCGCCCGACTGGTACGCGGGGCTGCCGGTGATGCAGTTCTACATGGTCCCGCCGATGCTGGCCATCGTCCTGCTCGACGTCGTCCTGCCCTATGGGGTCGCGTTCAAGCTGGTGGCGGTCTCGGGTGTTGTGACACTGCCGGTCGCGGTGTGGCTCTTCGGGCGTCTCGCCGGCCTCGCCCACCCGGCACCCGCCGTCCTCGCCGTCGGTTCGGTGGGCTTTCTGTTCGACCGCACCTACAGCATCCTCGGCGGCAACATCCCGTCGACGCTGGCGGGGGAGTTCGCGTTCTCCATCAGCCTCACCCTGGCCGTGGTCTATCTGGCGCTGGTCGCCAACGGCCTGCAGACCGGGCGCCACCGGGCACTGGCGGCGGTCGTGATCGGCTTCGTGGCGCTCACCCACGTGATCCCGCTGTTCTTCGCCATGGTCGGCACCTTCGTGCTGCTCGCCCTGTATCCCTCGAAGCCGGGACTCCGGTGGATCGCGACGAGCGCGCCGGTGGGTGCGCTGCTGGCCATGTGGTGGCTGCTGCCGTTCTGGGGGCAGCGCACGTTCATGAACGACATGGGGTGGGAGAAGAAGTACCCACCGGCCGACGCCGGGGTGATGGAGGAGATCGGGTTCTGGCTGACCCGCGTGTTCCCCCAGGAGGCCAGATGGGTGGCCTATGTCGCCATCATCGGGGTGATCGCCGCGCTCGTCCGGCGCTCGGCACCTGCGATGTTCCTGATCGCCATGGCGTTGATCGCCAGCGTCGGGTTCGTCGTCGCTCCCCAGGGTCGGCTCTGGAACGAGCGCCTTCTGCCGTTCGTACACCTGTGCACCTACCTGCTGGCCGCGTTCGGAGCCGCAGAGCTCGTCCGGTGGGTGGCCGCATCCACCCGGAGCCAGCTGCGCGCCTGGGTCTCGGCCGGGGGAGCGGTGCTGGTGGCCGCGGTCGGCATCGCCATGGTCG
Organism: Acidimicrobiales bacterium; assembly: GCA_046543225.1. Taxonomy (GTDB): domain Bacteria; phylum Actinomycetota; class Acidimicrobiia; order Acidimicrobiales; family SKKL01; genus SKKL01. The sequence goes on along the minus strand of JBKGZW010000049.1, from coordinate 6,258 downwards.
CCTTCCCGCTGCACGCGCTGCCCTTCGGCCAGGAGCGCGACGGCATCTACCGGTGGCCGGTCCCTCCCGTCATCGGCACCGCCTGGCCCTTCTCGTTCGAGACCACCGACAGCAGCTACGTCCCCAGCTGGGCGCGGTGGAACTTCTCGGGCTACGAGCGCAAGGACGCGTGGCCCGAGTACCGCGACATGGTGCTCACCATGGCCAACCTCGGCGAACGCCGCGGCTGTGGCCGTGCCCTGTGGGAGTACAACCGCAGCGAGCTCGACCGCTATGGCACGCCCATGGCACCCATGCTGTTGCCGATGTGGACCGACGGGTGCATCGCCTCGATGGAGGGGCTCTACTTCGAGTCGTCGATGACCACGCCGTATCACTTCCTCGCCCAGTCGTCCCTGTCCGAATCGCCCTCGCGGGCCCAACGCGGGATGCCCTATCGCGACTTCGACATCGGGCTCGGTGCCGAGCAGCTCCAGCTCATGGGCGTCCGCTACTACATGGCGTTGTCCGACCTCGCCACCAACGCCGCCGAGGGGCACCCCGACCTCACCGAGATCGCCCGCAGTGGTCCATGGGTGATCTTCGAGGTCGCCGGAGCGCCGCTGGTCGAGGGGCTCGAGCACGAGCCGGTCGTGCTCGACGAGGTGGGCGACGCCGGCCACGACTGGGTGCCACCCACCGCCGACTGGTTCCAGACCCCCGGCCGGTGGGAGGTGCTGCTGGCATCGGACGGGCCCGACAGCTGGCAGCGCAGCGACACCCCCGACGAGGCAGCCCGTCGTCCGCTGCCCGCGGTCGAGGTCTCCGGGATCGAGTCGGGCGACGACTGGGTGCGCTTCGAGGTGTCCGAGCCCGGCACACCGGTGCTGGTCAAGGTGTCGTACTTCCCCAACTGGCGAGCCACCGGCGCCGAGGGCCCCTGGCGGGTCAGTCCGAACCTCATGGTGGTGATCCCCACCGACACCAGCGTCGAGCTCGAGTACGGGCGCAGCATGGTCGAGATCGCCGGTTGGGGCCTCACTGGTGTGGGGATCGTGCTGGTGGTGCTGCTCGCCCGCGCCGGGCCGCTGGCCATGCCAATCTGGACCCGTGACGAGGAAGATCGTGACGAGGAAGAGGGGGCAGGGGAAGAAGATGACGAGGACGACGACGGGTCCGAGTCACTGGTCGATCCGGTGACTCCACGAGCGTGAACCGGCGATCACGACCCCGCTCGCGCGGGGTGCCGAGCCGCCGACCGCCACCGGCGGGCGACATCCGACTCAGCGTCGTCGTGCCCGCCTACGACGAGGGCGAGGTCATCGCGGCCACCGTCACCGAGATCCTGGCGGTGCTCGGGGACCTCGACGGCGGCATGGAGCTGGTGGTCGTCGACGACGGGTCGACCGACCGCACGAGCGCCGCGGCGGCCGAGGCGGGCGCCCACCAGGTGATCACCCTCGAGCACAACTCGGGCAAGGGGGCTGCGGTCCGCGCCGGCGCGCTGGCCGCCAAGGGACGCACCGTGGTGTTCACCGACGCCGACCTCGCGTACGCGCCCGATCAGGTCCTGCCGCTGCTCGCCGAGGTCGAGGCGGGATGGGACATGGTCGTCGGCAGTCGCCACATCGCCGGATCGACCGCCGAGGTGCCGGCCTCCTGGCTGCGGCGGGTCGGTGGTCGGGTCATCAACCTGCTGGTCCGCCTCGTCCTCGCCGGTGATCACGCCGACACCCAGTGCGGCCTCAAGGCCTTCCGGCGCGACGTCGCTGCCTTGTTGTTCGGGGACGCGCGCGTCGACGGCTTCGCCTTCGACGTCGAGCTCTTCGCCCTGGCCGAGCGTCACCGGCTGTCGGTGCTCGAATCACCCGTGCGGGTCGTGAACTCGACGGGATCGAGCGTGCGGCTCACCCGCGACACCGCCGTGCTGGTCCTCGACCTGTTGCGGATCTCGTGGCGGCTGCGCCGCGGCGGGTACTCCGAGTTCGACTCCGCCGCGCTGCCTGCCGGGGTGGTCCCCGACGACACCTAGCGCTTAGGTTTGGTCCATGGCCTCTGCCCACCAGTCCGTGCTCGACCAGATCGTCAAGGCCTACGACATCCGAGGCGTCTACCCCGACCAGCTCGACGCCGACATCGCTCGTCGGATCGGCACGGCCTTCGCCCGCTTCATCGCCGACGGACCGACACCGCGGGACCGGGTGCTGGTCGCCCGCGACATGCGGCCGTCGGGACCGGAGCTGGTGGCCGCCTTCTCCGAGGGCGTGCTCGGGCAGGGACTCGACGTGGTCGACATCGGCCTGGCGTCGACCGACATGATCTACTTCGCGGCCGGATCGCTCGACGCTCCCGGTGCGGTGTTCACCGCATCGCACAACCCGGCCCGCTACAACGGCATCAAGCTGTGTCTCGCCGGAGCGGCGCCGGTCGGCCAGGAGTCGGGACTGGCCGACATCAAGGCCACCGCCGCCGACCCACCGCCGCCGGGCGCCACGCGTGGCACCCGCACCGAACTGGACCTCATGGCCGAGTTCGTCGCCCACGCCCGCTCCTTCATCGACACGGGGGCACTGCGGCCGTTGAAGGTGGTGGCCGACACGGCCAACGGCATGGGGGGACTGGTCGTTCCCGAGGTGTTCGCCGGACTGCCGATCGACCTCGAGGTCATGTACCCCGAGCTCGACGGCACGTTCCCCAACCACCCCGCCGACCCCATCCAGATCGAGAACCTGGCCGACCTGCGGGCCCGTGTGGTCGAGGCGGGGGCCGACGTCGGTCTCGCCTTCGACGGCGACGCCGACCGGGTGTTCCTCGTCGACGAGCGGGGGGAGCCGGTCTCGGGCTCGCTCACCACCGCCCTCATCTCGATCGGGGTGCTCGAGAAGTACCCCGGCTCGAAGATCATCCACAACCTGATCTGTTCGAAGGCGGTGCCCGAGGTCGTGCGCGAGCACGGTGGCGAACCGGTGCGGTCGCGGGTCGGGCACTCGTTCATCAAGTCCCTCATGGCCGAGACCGGCGCGGCCTTCGGCGGCGAGCACTCGGCGCACTACTACTTCCGCGACAACTGGCGGGCCGACTCGGGGCTCATCGCCAGCCTCGTCGTGCTCGAGCAGCTCGGTCAGGCCGGCACCACCCTCTCGGAGCTGCTCGCTCCTCTCGACCGCTACGCCGCGTCGGGCGAGATCAACACCGAGGTCGACGACCCCCACGCCGTCATCGAGCGGGTGGCCGCCGCCTACGCCGACCATCCCCAGGACCGCTTGGACGGACTCACCGTCGACCTCGGCGACTGGTGGTTCAACCTCCGGCCCTCCAACACCGAACCGCTGCTGCGCCTCAACCTCGAAGCAGCCACACGTGCCGAGTGCGACACTCATGTGGCCGAGGTCCGCTCACTGCTCACCGCTTCCTAGCACCGGGAAAGGTCAACCCATGGCGCTCGACCCCAAGCTGCTCGAGATCCTCGCCTGCCCAGAGGACAAGGGCCCACTGCTGTACTTCGCCGACGAGGACGCCCTCTACAACCCTCGTCTGCGTCGGCGATACGCGATCCGCGACGACATCCCGATCATGCTGGTCGACGAGGCCGAGGCGGTCGACGACGCCGAGCACGACCGGCTGGTGGCCAAGGCAGAGTCCGAGGGCATCGCACCCACCTTCGAGCCGGCCGGCTCCGACGGGTGAGGCGGCCATGACCATCGACGCACCGGACTCGACGGGGCTGCGCGACGCCCTGCTGGGCCGTCCCGAACGCATCGCGCACATGCTCGACACCGCCGGGTCCGTCGACGGGCTGCCGCGCCACGAGCAGGTGTCCAACGTGGTGGTGATCGGCATGGGCGAGGCCGCGCTGGCCGGCGACCTGCTCGAGGCGGTGGCCGGCCCGTTCATGGCGGTGCCGCTGGTCGTGCACCGCGGCTACGAGCTGCCATCCTTCGTCGCCCCCGACAGCCTGGTGATCGCCATGTCGGTGTCGGGCGCAACCGACGAGACGGTGGAGGCCACCGAGGCGGCCTATGAGACCGGCGCGTCGCTCGTGTCGGTCACCAGGTCCGACGGCTACCTCGCCGAGCTGACCAGCGCCTGGCAGACCCCGGTGATCGAGCTGCCCCACGACGTCGGACCCCATCTCGAGTTCGTCCCGCTGGCCGTCGCCGGGCTGATCGCCCTCGAACAGGTGGGGTTCTTCCCCGGTGGCCGCGAGTGGCTCGATCGGGCCGTCGCCCAGCTCGCCCGCCGTCGCGACCAGCTCGTGTCGGTCGACGATGTGGCCGCGCGCGTGGCCCGCACCATCGACCGCACCCTGCCGATCGTCTACGGCGCCGGACCCGTCGGGCGGGTGGCTGCGATGCGCTGGAAGCAGCAGTTCAACCTGACCGCCAAGGTGGCGGCGTTCGCCAACTTCGTGCCCGAGCTGTGTCACAACGAGGTGGCCGGATGGGGCCAGCACGGCGACCTGACCCGCCAGGTCTTCACCCAGATCGACCTGCGCCACGACCACGAGCACCCCAACGACACCGCCCGCCTCGACCAGGTCGACGACATCATGCTCGAGGTCGTCGCCGACCAGGTCAGGGTCGAGGCCGAGGGCGACGGGGCACTGGCCCAGCTCCTCGACCTGGTGCTGATCGGGGACCTGGCCGCGGTCGAGATCGCGCGGCGAGAAGGGATCGATCCCGGTCCCGCCCCCGCGGTCGAGGCCGTCCGGATCACCGCGGGGTAGCTACACTGTCGGCTGGCCTTCCGGGCCTGGGCTGTGCAGAGTGGGTCAGTGGGCCCCAGCCTGGACCCGAACGTGCCCCTCGCCGCGCTCGCCGCGCGGTACCCCGAACCCGTCACACGGAGCCCACCACACATGACCCTCACCGAACTGTCCGTCGACCGCGCCGGCGCGCTCGACTACAAGGTCGCCGACCTCACCCTCGCCGAGTTCGGTCGCAAGGAGATCCGCCTCGCCGAGCACGAGATGCCCGGTCTCATGGCGACCCGCGCCGAGTACTACGACGACCAGCCCCTCGCGGGTGCCCGCATCGCCGGGTCGTTGCACATGACGGTGCAGACCGCCGTGCTCATCGAGACCCTCACCGCTCTGGGTGCCGAGGTCCGCTGGGCGTCGTGCAACATCTTCTCCACCCAGGACCACGCGGCTGCGGCGGCAGTGGTCGGCCTCGACGGCACCCCCGACTCGCCGAAGGGCGTCCCCGTCTTCGCGTGGAAGGGCGAGACCCTCGACGAGTACTGGTGGTGCACCGAACAGATCCTGCGCTGGCCAGACGGCGGCGGCCCCAACATGATCCTCGACGACGGTGGTGATGCCACGCTGCTGGTCCACAAGGGCGTCGAGTTCGAGAAGGCGGGTGCGGTGCCCTCGCCCGACACCGCCGACTCCGAGGAGTTCGAGGTCGTGCTGCGACTGCTGGGCCGGCTGCGCGAGGAGGACTCCCAGCTGTGGCACCGCACCGCCGAGGGCATCAAGGGTGTCACCGAAGAGACCACCACCGGCGTGCACCGCCTCTACCAGATGATGGAGGGCGGCAAGCTGCTGTTCCCCGCCATCAACGTCAACGACTCGGTCACCAAGTCCAAGTTCGACAACCTCTACGGCTGCCGTCACTCGCTGGTCGACGGCATCAACCGCGCCACCGACGTCATGATCGGTGGCAAGACCGCGGTCGTGTGCGGCTACGGCGACGTCGGCAAGGGATGTGCCCAGTCGCTGCGGGGTCAGGGCGCCAGGGTCATCGTCACCGAGATCGACCCGATCTGCGCGCTGCAGGCGGCCATGGAGGGCTACGAGGTCACGACCCTCGAAGACGTCATCGACACCGCGGACATCTTCATCAGCGCCACCGGCAACAAGGACATCATCACCGCCGAGCACATGGGCCGCATGAAGCACCAGGCCATCGTCGGCAACATCGGCCACTTCGACAACGAGATCGACATGGCGGGCCTGAACCAGATGTCCGATGTCCAGCGCATCAACATCAAGCCCCAGGTCGACGAGTACGTCTTCCCCGATGGGCACTCGGTGCTGGTGCTCGCCGAGGGTCGACTGCTCAACCTGGGCTGTGCCACCGGCCATCCCAGCTTCGTGATGTCGAACAGCTTCACCAACCAGGTGATCGCCCAGATGGAGCTCTGGGGGCACCAGGAGTTCTACGAGCAGAAGGTGTACACCCTGCCCCGGCACCTCGACGAGAAGGTCGCCCGCATGCACCTCGGTGCGCTGGGGGTGAAGCTCACCAAGCTGAGCGAGGACCAGGCCGACTACCT
>JBKGZW010000248.1:0-3614 GCA_046543225.1 Acidimicrobiales bacterium | reverse complement strand
GCTGGCCTCCCACGGCCCCGGCCCCCGCACCATCATCGAGCCGGACTGATCGGCCGCTCCCGCCGTCGGAGGTCGAGGCCGATCCTCAGCCTCTGGATGAACGCCGCCGCATCACGAGAGCAGCCACAGCCACGAGTCCGAGGACGATCCCGCCGGCTCCAACGACCAGCCATGGCCACGTCCCGGCACGATCTGGCTCATCGGCCGGCCGGACGAAGGGGGTGTCTGCCGCTTCCGCGATCGGCTCGAGCTCGTCGGCGAGCGCGGTCGCATCCTCGACCTCGTGCCCGAAGTAGCACACGTCGATCTGCATCTGCGCCGGCTGGTCCGGCGCGTTCACGATGAAGAGATGGTGGTCGCCCGCTCGGTAGGTCGGTCCCCACGTCTCGTCGTTGCTGAGGATGACCGTCGAATCGACATCGGTTCGCCCGATGGCGGCCGCCACCTTCACCGTGACCTCGGGCGGCGACGGTTCGGGCGCTCCGTCTGCGTCCGGCTCGCTCACCTCGACGACCTCTCCGATCACGACGTAGCTCTGGCCGTCGAAGAAGGGGTCGCCGTCGTGGCCGACCGCAGTGCCCTCGGCGAAGTCCACCGGAGAGTTGTCGGGTGGAGCCTCGCAGTCCAGTGCACCGGCGAGGTCCGGTGCTCCGAGGACGACCAGCAAGATGACGGCCAGGGTCGACGGGATCGGGTGAGGTCTCATCTGAGGTGAGACGATCCGTGTCGCCTGCTGGTTCCTCCCGGCGGACAGCGATCGGTAGGCTCGCCGGTCGTGGCCGAGACACCTTCCCCGCCCGAACGGGCCGTCGACCGGCATCCGCACCTCGCCGAGGCCCGCCGCGATGGCTGGGTACGGGTCGACATGCACAGCCACACCATGTGGTCGGGCGACTCCACCACCACTCCGGACGAGATCGAAGCCGCGGTGATCGACAGCGGCATCGACGTGTTGTGCATCACCGACCACAACGCCATCGCCGGCGCGGAGGAACTCGCGGAGCGGCTGCCGTGCCGGGTGATCGTCGGCGAGGAGCTGCGGACCCAGCTGGGCGAGATCATCGGGCTCTTCCTGACCGAGCGCATCCCCTTCGGCATCTCGCCGGTCGAGGCGGCCGGCCGCATCCGCGACCAGGGTGGGGTGGTGTACATCCCCCATCCGTTCGACCCCATGCGGGCGAACCTCAAGGCCGAGGTCATCGACGAGCTCGTGGCCGAGGGGCTGGTCGACGCCATGGAGGTCCGCAACGGCAAGACCAGCCTCGACCATCTCAACCGCCATGCCGCGGAGTACGCCGCCGCCCACGGTCTGCTGGCCGGAGCGGGCAGCGATGCGCACGTCCCCGACGCGCTGGGCGCGGTCTATGTGGAGATGCCCGACTTCGACGGTCCCGAGGAGTTCAAGCGGTCCCTCGCTCAGGGTCGGGTGGTCGGTCACCACTTCGACCGTGCCCGGCCGTGGACACCGCGCATCGTCCCGTCGCTGTCCCAGGACTGATCGTTGTCCATCATCCAGGCGGTCGTCCTCGCGGTCATCCAGGGCCTCACCGAGTTCTTCCCCGTCTCCTCCAGCGGTCACCTGGTGCTGGCCCGGTGGCTGTTCGGATGGGACCCCTTCGTCGACGAACCCCAGCTCGAGCTGGCCTTCGACGTGGCGGTCCACCTCGGCACCCTCACCGGCGCCATCGCCTACTTCTGGCGGGACCTGGTGCGCTACGCGACCGCCGGGGTGGCCGTCGTCGTCGACGGCGACCGTCGGCGCGCGGGCGATGTCGATGGTCGCATCGCGTGGTTGCTGGTCCTCAGCACCGTCCCCGCCGGACTGGTCGGTGTGTTCCTCGTCGACTCCGGCGGCGGTGGAGGCTCGAACATCGCCCTGGTGGCGGGGGCACTGATCGTGTTCGGCCTGGTGCTCGGCTGGGCCGACCGCCGCCGCGGCGGGCGCGACGCCACCGGGTTCCGTCTGGTCGACGCGCTGTTGATGGGCGCCGGGCAGGCGGTGGCCCTGCAGCCGGGCGTGTCGCGTTCGGGTGCCACGATCACCGTCGCCCGCATCATGGGGTTCGGTCGGGATGCGGCCGCGCGGCTGTCGTTTCTGATGTCGATCCCGGTGATCGCCGGGGCCGGTGTGCTCTCGGCGGTCGACGTGTTCGGCGACGGCGGTGTGCCGCCCGCGTTCCGATCGGCGTTCGCCGCGGGGTTCGTCGTGTCGGCGTTGACCGGCTGGGCGGCGGTGTGGGCGACCCTGCGGATCGTGCGGACCCGGAGCTTCGACATGTTCGTCGCCTACCGGGTGGTGCTCGGGGTGATCCTGCTGGCCGTGCTGGCAACACCCTGGCGCTGAGGCGACCGGGCCGTGCTCACCCGCGGATCGCCACGTTGATCACGGCATAGGACAGGGCGGTCGCGAGGCGTTCGGCGCTCGCCTGCGAGGTCGCCACGGTGATGCCCGCGTCGTCGACGGCCACCACCCTGGCTCCTTCGGCCACCAGTGAGGTGGGTGATCTGCCTCTGGCCTGGGAGGGGTCGGCGGTGGCGAGCACGTCGACGACCTGGCCCACCTCGTACGGTGACCCGTGCACCGGCGTCGGGATGGCGACCGCACGTTGGCCGGGCTCGAGCAGGGCGGCGACACCCACCGAGCCGTCGGGCGCGAGCCGCTCGGACGCCAGCGCCTCGCCGGCCAGGATCGGCTGCCGGACCGTCTGTCCGACGGGGTGGTCGTCGAGCGCGCCCGCGGGCACCATCGACGCCGGCACCGATGCCCGCTCGGTGTCACCGGTGCCGATCACGTGGCCGAACCCGAGGTCGGAGCTGGCCACCACCACCTCGACCAGGTCCCCGTAGGCATCGGCCCCCTCGGCGGTGGCCTCGAGCGCCGAGCTCACCACCGCGAAGGTGGACACCGCCGCGAGCCCGGCGAGGAACCAGAACAGCAACGGCTGACGCCGAAGCGCGGACGACAGGCGGCGGCGGGGCCGCGAGGCGAGCGTCGGTCGAGATGGGAGCGGGCCAGGGCCACCCACGGTGCCAACCTCCCGGGATCACAGCGACGGGAGGGGGAAGCTGGCGACGACGGTAGCCGTCGACGGCGACCGCGTCGAGGGTCGCCAAATCGGTTCAGGCCGAGGTGCTGGCCGCCTTCGTGTCCGACGACGAACTGGAGCCCTCCGACGAGGACGACGATTCCGATCCCGAGGTGCTCGAGCCGCCATCGGTCGACGAGGACGTGGAGTCCGACGAGGAGGAGGAGGTCGAGGACGAGGCACCGCTGCTGCTGGAGCTGCTGGCAGCTCGGGTGTCGGTCTTGTAGAACCCCGAGCCCTTGAAGCTGATGCCCACCGCCGAGAACACCTTGCGCAGCGACCCCTCACAGGAGGGGCAGGTGGTCAGCGGGTCGTCGTGGAACGACTGCTGGACCTCGAGATCCTCGCCGCACTCGCGGCAGCGGTACTGGTAGATGGGCATCGAACTCGTCGCCTCCGCAGACAGCACTCCGTCAGGTCGAGTGCCAATGATAGTCGCCGAGGAGCCATGTTGGTCACCGCCGGGCCCCGGTCGGGGGTCGATCGCCGGGCCGGTAGGCTCGCCGGGTGTGATGAGCGGGTGGATCG
>JBKGZW010000247.1:0-3625 GCA_046543225.1 Acidimicrobiales bacterium | reverse complement strand
CCGGGGACGGCCTGCACACCGGGCACGAGCGTCTCACCCGACAGGTAGCCCTGCAGCTCCTGGACGTCCTGGGGGAACGTGTCCGAGGAGGTGGCGTCGCGACGCAGCGCGTGCATCGTCGGCTGGTCGGTGCCGGGTGCGCGTCCGAGCCCGAGATCGATCCGGCCCGGGTGGAGCGACTCGAGCATGCCGAACTGCTCGGCGACGGTGAGCGGCGAGTGGTTGGGCAACATGACGCCACCGGAGCCGAGTCGGATGGTGGTGGTGTGCGCGGCCACGTGGGCGATGAGCACGCTGGTGGCCGACGAGGCGATCGATCGCATGTTGTGGTGCTCGGCGTACCAGACCCGGCGGTAGCCGAGCGCCTCCGCCCGCTGGGCGAGGGTCACGCTGTTGGCCAGGCTCTCCCCGATGCTCGCGCCACGGTCGACGGTGGCCAGATCGAGTACGGACAGCGGGACGGACACGGCGGAGGAGCTCCAGGTCGGGTGCAGGGGACGCCATCACAGGGTGGCTGCACGGGGTGCAACGCCCACCAACGCCGACATCTTCCCTCCAGGCCCTACGGTTTCGGACATGTCCGATCCACCGGAGGTCGCGAGGCCCGATGCTCCGCACGCGATGGAGGCAGAGAGGGTCGCCGAAGCGTTCGGGGTCGATCCCGACGTGGGGCTCAGCGCGACCGAGGTGGAACGGCGCCGCGGCATCCACGGGTCGAACGACCTGGGGTCGGGCAAGCGGGCTCAGTGGTGGAGGGTGGTGTGGGCACAGGTCGCGGATGCGGTGATCGTCCTGCTGCTCGGTGCCGCGGTGGCGGGCTTCCTGGCGGGCGAGGTGGTCGAGGCGGCGGCGATCGGAGTGGTCCTGGTGGTGAACACCGTCGTCGGGTTCGTCACCGAGTTGCGTGCCGCGAGATCGATGGAGTCGCTGCGGGCCCTCATGACCACCACCGCGGAGGTGGAGCGAGACGACCGACGGGACGAGATCCACGCCGCTGAGCTGGTACCCGGCGACATCGTCGGAGTCGAGGCCGGAGAACAGGTCCCGGCCGACCTCCGGGTGCTCGATGCGGAGGACCTGCGGGTCGACGAGGCCGGTCTGACCGGTGAGAACGAGCCGGTGGACAAGACCCCGGAGGTCATCGACGTCGACGCGCCGCTGGCCGAGCGCACCTCGATGCTCTTCACCGGAACCACGGTCGTGGCCGGGCGGGGGCGGGGGATCGTCGTGGCCACGGGCCGCAACACCGAGATGGGTCGCATCTCCGATCTGGCCGAGTCGGCGGAGGAGACGAAGGCGCCGCTGCAGGAGGGACTGAGCCACCTGAGCCGGCGACTCGCGGTGGCCGTGGTCGTCGGGGCGATCGGTCTGCTCGGTCTCGGCGTCGCGCGCGGGTTGGAGACCGCCGAGGCGATCGAGGTGGCGGTCGCGCTGGCCATCGCCGTGGTGCCGGAGGGACTTCCCGCGGTCGCGACGCTCACCCTGGCGGTGGGCATGCGCCGCATGGCCGCGGACAACGCCCTGGTGAGGCGCCTGCCGGCGGTGGAGACGCTCGGTTCGACGACGGTGATCTGCTCGGACAAGACCGGAACCCTGACCCGCAACGAGATGCAGGTCGTCGAGGTCGTGACCGCCGAGGACGTCGACGAGGAGACGCTGTGGGTGGCTGCGGTGCTCTGCAACGATGCCGACGTCGATCCCGACGGGGACCCGGTGGGAGACCCGACCGAGGTCGCGTTGTTGCGGGGCGCGTCGGCCCGGGGGATCGACTGGCGCCGACTCCGTGAGGACTCGCCCCGCGACGGCGAGGTGCCGTTCAGCTCGGCGACCAAACGCATGGCGGTCTTCGTCGACGGGACCGCGCACGTGAAGGGCGCGCCCGAGGTGATCCTCGATCCCGAGCGGTGTTCGGACCTGCTGGAGCTGGCCGAGCAGATGGCCGAACGGGCGCTGAGGGTCCTGGCCTTCGCCCGGGGACCGGCCCAAGACGGCGACAGCGACAGCGGCGACGCCGTCTTCGACCGCGCCGAGGTGCTCGGGATCGTCGGCATGCACGATCCGCCGCGGGAGTCGGCGGTCGAGGCGATCGAGCTGTTGCGGAGGGCCGGGATCCGCACCGTCATGATCACCGGCGACCGGACCGACACCGCGTCGGCCATCGGATCGGAGATGGGCATCTCCGACGGCGAGGCGATCTCTGGCCAGGAGCTCCACGAGCTGTCCGAGGACGAGTTGGTGCACCACGCATCGAGTGCCGCGTTGTTCGCCCGCGTGGCCCCGGAGGACAAGCTGCGGATCGTCGAGTCGTTGCAGGCCGCCGGCGAGGTCGTCGCGGTCACCGGCGACGGCGTCAACGACGCCCCGGCGCTCAGCCAGGCCGATGTCGGGGTGGCCATGGGTTCGGGCACCGACGTCGCTCGTGATGCCGCCGACATCGTCTTGTTGGACGACGAGTTCGAGACGATCGCCACCGCCGTGGCCGAGGGCAGACGGATCTTCACCAACATCCGCCGGTTCGCCCAGTTCCTGTTCTCCTGGCACCTGGCCGAGGTCGCCGTCATCACCGTCGCCCTCGCCGCCGGCGTCGACCCACCCCTCGCCGGACTCATGATCCTGTGGAACAACCTCATCATCGACGTCCTCCCCTCCTTCGCCCTCGCCCTGGAGCCGGGGCGGGCCGACGTGATGGACCAGCCGCCACGGGATCCGTCGGAGCCGGTCATCGATCGCAGCCTGCTGCAGCGGATGATCACCCAGGCCACGCTCGTCGCCGGGGCGGGCCTGGTGGCCTACGCCGTCGGCCGTTGGTCGCTCGACCTGTCGGTGGCGGGTACCCAGACGATGACCTTCGTCGGGATGACCCTGGGCCAGACCCTCGGCGTGTTCAACGCCCGCACCGAGCACGGGTCGGGGTTCCGAGGTGCGGCGGCGAACCCGTGGCTGTGGGCGGCGCTGACGATCACCATCGTGCTCGAGCTGGTGGCGCTCACCTTCGGCCCGCTCACCTCGCTGCTGGGGCTGACGTCGCTTCCCGTCGAGGGCTATCTGATCGCCGGGGGACTCGGGCTCCTCCCGCTGATCATCGTCCAAGCCGCCAGGGGACTCCGCCCGGGCCGGTCACTTCGACCGCTTGAGGCGGCGTAGCTCCTCTCGCCGTTGGAGGTCGGAGCGACGGTGCCGTCGCCAAGCCCAACCGATGATCTCGCCGATGGCGAGACTGGCGGCGACCGCGACGGCGATGATCAGCGCCAGCGGGGTGTCGACGGTGATCCACAGGAAGTCGAACGGCACGGACTCCGAGTTCTGGATCACCACGATGATGAAGGCGGCGAGCACCACCAGCACGGCGATGGCGCTCCACATGATCCCCGCCCCGCGGTACTCGCGGATGGGTTCGTCCGGGGTGCCGGTCCCGGACGTGTCGGTACCGACGTCGTGGGTAGCAGGATCGTTCATGCGGTGGTGGTACCCGTTGGGGAGAGACGTCAATCCTCCCGGGCGCAGTCACCGCGGCGGTGAGATCAGGACCCGAGCTGGGTGGACAGGTAGAGCTGGTCGCCCATGGTCTCGATGAGGCCCAGCTGGGTCTCGAGCCAGTCGGCGTGCTCCTCCTCGGACACGAGCA
>JBKGZW010000048.1:0-17144 GCA_046543225.1 Acidimicrobiales bacterium | reverse complement strand
ATGGGATCGGCCACCGCACGCAGCACGGTACCGGGCAGTTCCCCGGTGACGTGGCGTACGAGCCCGCCGATCAGATGTCCGAAGGTGTTGGTGTGGTAGACGTGGCGCTCCCCCGCCTCGAACCACGGCCGGGTGGCAGCGAGGGCGCGGGCCATGCGGTCGAAGTCCCACAGGTCGTCGTTGGTGAGCGGCTCCCGGATCGCCGGCACCCCGGCCTGGTGTGAGAGGCCGTGGCGCACCGTCGCCCGCTCCTTGCCGTGCTGGGCGAAGTCGGGCCAGTACCGCGCCACCGGGGTGTCGAGGTCGACATCACCCCGGTCGACCCGAGCCAGCAACAGGACCGCCACGACCGCCTTGCCGACCGAGTAGGCGTTGACGAGCGTGTCCGAGCGCCACGGGGCGGTGCGGGAGAGATCGGAGTGCCCGCCCCAGAGGTCGACCACCGTCTCGCCACCGACCACCATGGTGGCGGCGGCGCCGAGCTCGCCGTGGTCCACGAAGTTCGCCTCGAAGGCCGCCCGCACCCGCTCGAAGCCAGCCGCGCAGTACCCGTCGACGGGAACGCTCACCGGTGTGGGTCCGGCTCCGCGCCGAGCAGCTCGTCGGCGGCCGACCACGGGTCGAGCTCGCCGCGCCGGATCCGAGCCTGCACCGCTTCGAAGGCGTCGCCGCCGCAGAGCTCGTCGGCGCGGGCCCGGAGCCGTTCGGTCACGATGTGGGCGAGCTCCTCGCGCCGGCGCTGCTCCCGGCGGCGTTCGAGCTCGCCGCTGGCCTCGAGGTAGCTGCGGTGGTCGCCGATGGCGGACCACAGCTCGTCGACCCCGTCGCCATCGACCGCCACGGTGCCGACGATGGGCGGACGCCAGCCGCGCCCTTCGGTGAGCTCGAGCATGGCGTCGAGGTCGCGGCGGGTGTCGTCGGCCCCCGGCCGGTCGGCCTTGTTCACCACGAACACGTCGGCGATCTCGAGCAGGCCGGCCTTGTTGGCCTGCACGGCGTCGCCCCAGCCGGGATTGACCACCACCACCGTGGTGTCGGCTGCCCCCGCGACCTCGACCTCGACCTGGCCAACACCGACGGTCTCGATCAGCACCCATGGTCGTCCGGCCGCATGCAGCAGGCGCACGGCTCCGGGGGTGGCCAGACCGAGCCCGCCGAGATGACCGCGGGTGGCCATCGACCGGATGAACACCCCGTCGTCGAGGGCGTGGTCCGACATCCGCACCCGGTCGCCGAGGATGGCACCGCCGGTGAACGGCGACGACGGGTCGACCGCGAGCACCGCCAGCTCGATGCCGTCGCGACGCATCCGCCGAACCAGGGCGTTGGTCAGGGTCGACTTGCCGGCACCGGGTGCCCCGGTGATGCCGACCGTGTAGCCCGCTCCGGGGGCGGCGCCCGCGGCCGCGACGCGTGCCACCGCGTGGGCCTCGGCGCCGCCTCGCTCGACCATGGTGAGCAGCCGAGCCAGCGCGCCGCGCTCGCCGGAGCGTGCGGCATCGAGCAGCCGGGCGGCCTCGGAGTCGGCGAGGGTCTCGGTCACCGCCGCAGGGTAACCCGATCGACGCGGACCACGGCGAAGGGGCTCAGCACACCGCTGGGATCACAGCGACACGGCGGTGCCGTCGGACACGGTGAGGTCGCGCACCTCGGTCACGCCCTCGACCCGGTCGCGCAGGATCCGCTCGACGCCCGCCTTGAGGGTCTGGGTCGAAGCAGGACAGGTCACACACGCCCCCACCAGCTCGACGGTCACCACGCCCGCCTCCTCGTCGACGTCGTGCAGGACGATGTCGCCGTTGTCGGCTTGGATGGCCGGACGGATCACCTCGATGACCTTCTCGACCTTCTCTCGCACAGCGCTGCTCCTGAACCTGGTGGGTGATCTGCCCCTCCAGCATGCCCGCTGGAGGACCGTTCTCACACCTTGGGCCGATCGCACACGCTGGGTCGGGGTCGTGCCGCAGGCCCCGATGGCGCTACAGGGCGTGGACCCAGTCGCCGACCACCTGCACGATCTCGTCGTCGTGGCCCTTGACCTCGTGGCGAGCGCCGTCGATCCAGTGCATCGTCACCGGTCCGGGGATGGCCGCCACGGCGTCCTGGACCTCGGCAGGGGTGCCGAAGGGGTCGCGGGTGCCGGACACGAACAGGCAGGGGACATCGAGGTCGGCGAAGTGGGCGGTGCGCAGCTTCTCGGGCTTGCCCGGCGGGTGCAGCGGATACGACAGCAACACCAGACCGGCCGCGGCGCGCCCCTCGGCCACCGCCATCGAGCACATCCGACCACCCATCGACCGTCCTCCCAGCACCAAGGACCCCGGGTCGACCCCCACTCGTCCCGCGAGGGCGTCGGCCTCGTCGTTCACACAGGCGATCAGCTTGGGTGCCCGGTCGGGGGCCTTGCGGCCCTCTCGCCGGTAGGGGAAGTCGATGCGGGCGACCGGGAGCGGTGCCAGACCCTGCTCGAGCGCGACCAGGGTCGGGTGATCGGAACCCGATCCGGCACCCGGGGTCAGCAGCAGGCCGGCGGGGGTGCTCATGCCAGGAGGATACGACGGGCCTCGGCCAGCTCGGCGATGCGACGGGCTGCCTCCTCGCTCGCTCCCCCGTGGTCGGGATGAGCGGCACGGAGCAGCTCGCGGAACCGGCGCTGGACGTCGCGCCGGTCGAGGTCGAACCGATCGAGACGGTCCGGTCCAACCAGGTGGTCGGCATCGATCCCGAACACCTCGAGCGCCCACTGGAGGGGGTCGCCGACCAGGCCCCCCAACGCCGGGACCGCTCCCCTGCCGGCCAGGTGGGCGAGGAGTTGATCGCCGATCTCACCCCGCCAGTGGGCACCCCGGCGGACGGTGTCCATCACCGGCCGGCGGTGCTCCGGGGCGAGCGTGGCGACCGCGTACACCGCGCCGAGGGCCTGTTGCACCGGGGCACCCCGATCGTCGAGCTCGAGCGCGAGCTGCTGGCCCCTGGCCACCAGGCGGTGCGTGCTGCGCTGCAACCCGACCCGGTCGTGCTGGTAGCGGTGGCGGAGCCGAGGCTGGGAGATCCGGTGACCGGCCTCGATCTGGTGCATCAACCGGTTCAACTCGTCGTGGAGCTCGGGGGCCAAGGCCGCCACGTTGGCCGCCATCAACGCCCCCAGAAGGATTCCACCAGGGCCAGGATGGGGTTCGACCGGCAAGACGGCGTCGCCGAGCGCGACCCGACGCGTCGGAGCAATGGGTCTGGAGTGGAAGACCTCGAGCTCGGCGACGACCATGCCCGAAGGGTAACGGTGAGCCAGCTGGTTCCTGACGTCGGATCGAGGTGAACCGAATCGATGCCGGATGCGTATCAACCCGATGACCACGACGAGCGGTCACCGGGATCCGGCGCCAGTGGGGGCCACCGGGATCCGGTGCCAGAACAGGAGCGGACGATGCGCAAGACAGCCGTCGCACTGATCACCCTCCTCGCCCTGGCGGTGGCGACCTCGACCTCCGCCGAGGCGCGGTTTCTCGAGCGGACCTTCGTCGCTCCGGCCACGGGAAGCCAGGAGCTCCCCGAGGTCGACACCGACGCCAGGGGCATCGGCGTGTTCCACGCGAGCCTCGACCGTGAACGGCTCTACTTCCGGGTCGTCGCGGTCAGGATCGACGACGTGAACATGGCTCATCTGCACCTGGGCGAGCGGGACGAGAACGGACCGGTGGTGGCCTGGCTCCACCCCGATGCACCGCCGCCGGAGACCATCGAGGGCCGCCACGACGGGGTCCTGGCCCACGGTGTCATCACCGACGACGACATCGTCCCCGGCCTGGGGGTCGACTCGGTCCAGGAGCTGGTCCAGGAGATCCGGTCCGGAAACATCTACCTCAACATCCACACCCTGGACAACCCTGCAGGCGAGATCCGGGGCCAGCTCCGCTAGCCCGTGAGTGCATCCCGGCGATGGGCCCGCTTCGTGCGGGTTCACCGCCGGGTGTCTCAGACGTAGTCGCGCAGGGTGCTGCGAAGCCCGGCCGCAGCGTCCTCGACCGCGTCGTCGTCGAGGCCACCGGAGTCGATCTGTTCGGTGAGCGCCTGGGCCTGCCCGAGGATCGCCTCCCACACCTTCGGCGAGAACCCGAACGGCAATCGGTGCTCGTCGGCTCGGGCCTTGGCCGCCACGAGCGAGCGGGCAGCGTTGGCGTCGAGCGGGTTCCTGGCCAAGGTGTCGGCGGCGAGAAACATCTCCGACAGCGTCTCCAGCGCCTCGGGGCCCTCGTCGTCGGCGCCCTCGTCGGCGTCGTCGCCATCCACGCCGTCGCTCAGCCGAGCGAAGATCGAGTCGACGGTCGCCTCGTGGTCGACTGCCACCACCAGATCTCCGTCTTCGTCCCAGCCGTAGGGAACCTGGTCGCGGACGAGCAGGTCCTCGAGTCGGTCGAGCGCATCGGCGGGCCAGTCCGACACCTCGTAGCCGACCGTCTCCCCGGTGGTCGCACCAGCGTCGGCCGCAGCGAGGGTCTGGTCGTCGACCCCAACGCGTGCGTCGCCCTTGGCGACCACCGCGACCATGTCGTCCACCTGCTCGCGCACCGAGCGGGGCACCACCAGGGACGCACCCTGCCAGGCACGGGGGATCTCGGCACTGGACAGCATGCCGTCGAGCAGACGCCGACCCTCCATGGTCCAGGCGTCGAGCTCCCACACCGCGTGATCGCCGCTGGCGGTGCTCGTGGTGGTCGACTCGGGAGCCGCGGTCTCGGCCGGGACCTCGCTCGAATCACTGTCGTCGACCTCGACCAGGCCGGTACCGCAGTCGGCGCACACGTCGACCGCGGCCAGGTACAGATCGCCGCAGCTCGGGCATCGCTTCACTGCCATGGCCCCATCCTCGCACGCGCCCGAGACCCCGCCCGCTCGGCATGGCCTCCTCGTGTGACGAGTGGGTAGTGTCGGATCATGAGCGATGACTCCCGTGACGATCCCCGAGAGGCTCCGGACCGGAACCTCGCCCTCGAGCTGGTGCGGGTCACCGAGGCAGCGGCGCTCGCGGCCGCCCGCTGGGTCGGCAGGGGCGAGAAGGAAGGTGCCGACGGAGCCGCGGTGGACGCCATGCGCAAGGTTCTGGCCACGGTTCCCATGGACGGCACCGTCATCATCGGCGAGGGCGAGAAGGACGAAGCGCCGATGCTCTACAACGGTGAGCACATCGGCGATGGCAGCCCTCCGCGGTGCGACATCGCGGTCGACCCGATCGAGGGCACCACCCTCACCGCCAACGGCCAAGGCGGCGCCACCTCGGTCATCGCCGTCTCCGACCACGGGTCGATGTTCGATCCCGGTCCCATCTTCTACATGGACAAGCTGGCGGTCGGACCAGAGGCCAAGGGCCTGGTCGACATCGACCGGCCGGTGATCGACAACCTCAAGGCGGTCGCCAAGGCCAAGGGCGAGTCGGTGCGCGACCTCATGGTGGTGATGCTCGATCGACCCCGCCACCACGACCTCATGGCCCAGGTGCGCGAGGCGGGGGCCCGCATTCGCCTGATCGAGCACGGCGACGCCCCGGCGGCGATCGCGCCGGCCTGGCCCGAGTCGGGCATCGACATCCTCATCGGCATCGGCGGTTGCGCCGAGGGTGTCATCTCCGCGGCGGCGCTCAAGTGCATGGGCGGCGAGCTCCAGGGACGGCTCCACCCGCGCGACGACGCCGAGCGACAGGCGGCGATCGACGCCGGCTACCAGATGGACGAGATCCTCACCACCGACAGCCTGGTGCGCAGCAACAACTGCTTCTTCGCCGCCACCGGCATCACCGACGGCGAACTGTTGCGGGGCGTGCAGTACGACTTTCGGGGCGCGACCACCCAGTCGCTGGTCATGCGCTCCAAGTCCGGCACCGTGCGCCAGGTCAACGCCCAGCACCGCCTCGACAAGCTGCGGGACTACGCCTCGATCGAGTACGACTGACCCAGATCGTCGGGACCCAGCGCCCGCCACAGACGCGGGCCGCCCGGGCCCGGCCGTTCGGTCCACCCGCGCGCCGCGAGGGTGCGTGCCCCAGGTTCGTCGAGCGGCGGTAGGGCCTCGAGCACCGCCCCACCGTGGCGGGCCACGTCGTGCTCCACCGCCGCGACGAGGTGACCGGCGAGGCCCGTCCGCCGCGCGGCCGGGGCCACGAAGATGTGGTCGAGCACGCCGACACGGCCGGCTTGGCGGCCCCACGCGACCCCCGCGACCGAGCCCTGCGTCCGTCCGGTGACCACGATCGAGCGCCACCGACCGGCGGGCAGCACGATGTCGCAGCCGTGGTCGGCCAGGAACCGTCGGGCTTCGGGATCGGCCAGCGCCGACACCGAGAGCTCGATCTCGACCCCGCCGGTGCCGATCATCCGGCGTGGCCCGAAGGCCGCATCCGCGGTGGGGACCCAGTGGCGTCCGCGGTCGGGATCGACCACCTGGGCCAACAGGTGCAGACGGTCGATCTCCACCTCCCGTTCGTAGCGACCCAGGAGGCGCCGCACCGTGGCATCGTCCTCGGGTGCGAGGCCACGCGTCACCGTGACGTGGGGGACATAGGGCCGGGTCTCGGGACGACCGAAGGGGCCGTCCCAGCAGGCGTCGCGCACCGCGGTGAGACGATCCATGGACCCCCCGATCGCCAGGTAGACCACTGGGTTGCGGGGCAGGAACGTGTCGAGGGGGCCGACGGTGAGCCTCAACGGGGGGTCGACGCCAGCAGCAGCCCGCCGCAGGATCGCCAACGTGTCGGGGAGCTGCTCGTCGTCGATGTTCACCGGTGGGACGAGGGTGACGTGGGGCGCGATGTAGCTCGGATCGGTGCCGAACGCCCGCCGGAGTCCGTCCACCTCGAGGGCCACCTCCTCGGGCAGGAGCAACGCCACCGCGAGACGAACCCGTGCCACCCGCCGGACGGTAGCACCGTGGACCCGACCACGGGTTGCCGCGATGCGCTAGACACGGGGCGATGGACACCGAGCGCTTCCGTGTGCGCCCCGGGACGATCGTCGATCTGGCCGACTTCGCACCCGACTCGACCGACGGCTTCGACGGCGGGAAGGACGACGCCAAGGACTGGAGCGCCGACATCTCCGAACGTCTCAGCGAGCTGCAGGTGCTGCTCCATGCGACGAAGGCGACGCGGCTGTTGATCGTGCTCCAGGGGATGGACACCTCAGGCAAGGACAGCACCACTCGACGGGTGTTCGACGCCGTCAACCCACTCGGCATCCGGGCAGCGGAGTTCAAGCGCCCGACCGAGGTGGAACTGGCACGCGACTACCTCTGGCGGGTCAACATGCAGATCCCCAAGGACGGCGAGATCGTCATCTTCAACCGCAGCCACTACGAGGACGTGCTCGTCGTTCGTGTCGAGGGGCTCGTTCCCCGCGAGCGATGGGAGAAGCGGTACGGGCACATCGTCGACTTCGAACGACGGTTGACCGATGAGGGCACCATCATCCGCAAGTTCTTCCTGCACATCTCCAAGGACGAGCAGAAGGAGCGGCTCGAGGAGCGGCTCGAGAACCCCACCAAGCACTGGAAGTTCGAGCACGGCGACCTGAGCACCCGCGAGCGGTGGGACGACTATCAGGAGGCCTACCGTGTGATGCTCGAACGGACGAGCACCGACACCGCCCCCTGGTACGTGGTGCCCTCGGACCGCAAGTGGTTCCGCGACCTGCTGGTCGGCCGGGTCCTGGTCGAGACGCTCGAGCAGCTGAACATGGACTGGCCCGAACCCACCAAGGACCTGAGCACCATCACCATCGACTGACCGACCTCGGTCAACAGGCGATGCGTGAACCGGGCGCGTTCCGGGCAGGTGAGGGTCACGCGACAGAAAGAGGTGTTTCATGGGACTCGCCGACGTGCTCGCCGACCATCCGAAGAAGGAGACGTTCGATCTGGCCGAGATCAACCGGGCGGTGCACGCCTGCTTCGAGTGCGCGGCGGGATGCACCGCCTGCGCCGATGCCTGCCTCGCCGGCGACGACGTGGCCGACATGCGCCGGTGCATCAAGCTCGACCTCATCTGTGCCGAGATCTGCGCGGCGACCGGCCGCGTGCTGAGCGGTCCCGGACCTGGCGGCGACTCGTGGCGTCAGCTGGTGGAGGTGTGCGCCCGCGCCTGCGCCGAGTGTGCCGAGGAGTGCGGCTCGCACAGCGACGAGCACTGCCAGCGCTGCGCCGAGATCTGCCGCGAGTGCGAACGGGCCTGCCAACAGCTCCTCGCCGCCGCGTCGAGCTGAGGCGGCCGGCTAGGCCGAGAGCCCACCCGCGACCTGCAGGCGGACACGGGCCCGGCGCAACGCTGCTTCGGCGGCAGCGTCGTCGAGGTGCCCGCGGTTGGCTTCGGCCCGCTCCTCGGCCGACCTGGCACGGGCGACATCGATCTCGCTGGCCAGCTCGGCGGCGTCGGAGAGGATCGTGATCCGGTCGTAGGCGCACTCGACGAAGCCCTCGTGCACCGCCACGGACTCTTCCTTGCCTCCGGGGAACACGATGCGCACCGGGTGGATGGCGAGCGTGCCGATGAAGGGGATGTGCCCGGGTTGGAAGGCGATGTCACCACCGGTGGTGCGGGCGATGACCATCTCGGCTTCGCCCGAGAAGAGGATCTTCTCCGGGGAGACGAGCTCGACCTGGAGCATGATCAGCTCCCGGCGAGCTGGGCTGCCCGAGCCCGAGCGTCGTCGGCGCCGCCGACGTTGAGGAACGCCTGCTCGGGCAGGTCGTCGAGGTCGCCGTTGACCAGCAGCTCGAACGACTCGACGGTCTCGGCCACCGGAGTGGTCACACCGGGCAGGCCGGTGAAGGTCTCGGCGACATACATCGGCTGGGACAAGAAGCGCTGGACCTTGCGGGCCCTGGCCACGGTGATCTTGTCCTCCTCGGAGAGCTCGTCGAGACCCAGGATGGCGATGATGTCCTGCAGCTCCTTGTATCGCTGCAGCACCTCCTGCACCCTGCGGGCGACGTCGTAGTGGCGCTGGCCCACGATCTCGGGAGAGAGGATCGTCGAGGTCGACGACAGCGGGTCGACCGCCGGGTAGATGCCGAGCGCCGCGATGTCGCGGGAGAGCTCGGTGGTGCCGTCGAAGTGGGTGAAGGAGGTGAACGGCGCCGGGTCGGTGTAGTCGTCGGCGGGGACGTACACCGCCTGCAGCGAGGTGATCGAGCGGCCCCGGGTGGAGGTGATCCGCTCCTGGAGCTGGCCCATCTCGTCGGCGAGGGTCGGCTGGTAGCCCACCGCCGAGGGCATGCGGCCCAGCAGGGTCGACACCTCGGAGCCGGCCTGGACGAACCGGAAGATGTTGTCGACGAACAGCAGCACGTCCTGTTGCTGGACGTCGCGGAAGTACTCGGCCATGGTCAGCGCGGAGAGGGCGACCCGCAGGCGAACGCCCGGCGGCTCGTCCATCTGGCCGAACACCAGCGCCGCCTTCTCGAGCACTCCCGACTCGCCCATCTCGAGCAAGAGGTCGGTGCCTTCACGGGTGCGTTCGCCGACGCCGGCGAACACCGACACACCGCCGTGCTCCTGGGCGACCCGGCGGATCATCTCCTGGATGAGCACGGTCTTGCCGACACCGGCACCGCCGAAGAGGCCGATCTTGCCGCCCTGGGCGTAGGGGGCGAGCAGGTCGATGACCTTGATGCCGGTCTCGAACATCTGGGCCTGCGGCTCGAGGCTGTCGAAGTCCGGCGCGGGGCGGTGGATCTCCCAGCGCTCGTCGACCTCGCCGATGTCGTCGGTGTCGAGGGGCTCGCCGATGACGTTGAACACGTGGCCGAGCACCTTGTCGCCGACCGGCACGGTGATGCCCTGGCCGGTGTTGCGCACCGGTGTGCCACGGGTGAGGCCGTCGGTCGGCTTGAGACAGATCGCCCGCACACGGTTGTGGCCGATCTGCTGGGCCACCTCGGCGCGGACCTCGATGTCTTGGCCATCGACGGTGATGGTCATCGACAGCGCGGCGTTGATCTCGGGCAGCGCGTCGGCCGGGAACTCGGCATCGACCACCGGGCCGGCGATGCCGACGATGCGGCCTTCCTTGAGCGCGGTGCCGGGGGTGTCGGTGACGGTCATGGGGTGTCTCCTGGGCGGGTCAGCGTCGGGTGGAGTGCTCGATGAGGTGATCGGGCAGCAGTTCGGAGGGGAACAGGTGGTCGAGCAGCAGATCGTCGGGGTCGCCCTTGTCGGCGCGAAGCGCTTCGGCGCCGCCGACGATCTCCATGATCTCGGTGGTGATGGCGTCCTGGCGGGCGCGGTTCATCTCGCGGGTGAGCTTGATGATGAGCTCCTCGGCGTTGTCGGTCGCCGCCTTCATCGCCCGCTGGCGGGCGGCGTGCTCGGAGGCGGCCGCGTCGAGCAGCGCGGCGAAGAGCCGAGCTTCGACATAGCGGGGCAACAGGGCCTCGAGCACCCCTTCGGGCGACGGTTCGAAGTCGAACCCGGCCAGTGCCTCGCCTCCGGACTCACGCTCGCGGGTCTGCAGGGGGAGGAAGCGGCGGACGGCGACCTGCTGTGACGCCATCGACAGGAACCGGGTGTAGACCAGCTCGACCTGGTTCACCGCTTCGGAGACGAACAACTCGGACACGGTGTCGGCCACCCGTCGGGCGTCCTCGAAGTGGGGCGTGTCGCTCATGCCGTGGTACGAGGCGTCGATCCTGTAGCCGCGGAAGCGGAAGTAGCTCTCGGCCTTCTTGCCGATGAGGATGAGCGAGTAGTCGACGCCCTCGGAGCGCAGCGCCATGAGCTCGCGCTCGGCGGCGCGGATGACAGCGGTGTTGTAGGCCCCGGCCAGACCGCGGTCGGAGGTGATGACCACGAACGCCACCTTCTCGACGTGTTCGGCCTTGCGCAGCAGCGGGTGGTCGACCTCGGCCCCGCCCTCGGCGAGGTCCTGGATGACGCCGGTGATCTGCTCGGCGTAGGGACGCGCCTGGTTCGCCCGGTCCTGGGCCTTGACGACCCGGGTGGCGGCGATCAGCTCCATGGCGCGGGTGATCTTCTTGGTCGATTGGACCGAGTTGATCCGGCGCCGGAGGACGCGCTCCTTACCTCCTGCCATCAGTCACCTGCACCATCGGCTCGCGACACCTCTTCTTCGGGCAGGATGCCTTCGCGGCGGCCACCAGCCTGGCGCGTCCGGGCTTCGCCCTGCTCCTCGGCCTCGGGCTCCTCGACGGCGGCGACCGAGGGCTGGAACTGGTCGACGAAGCCCTCGACGGCGGCGACGAAGGCGTCCTCGTCGGGGACGACGCCGTTGTCGCGGATGGCGCTGACGACATCGGCATGGCGGGACCGGAACCACTCGAGCAGCTCGGACTCGAAGCGCCGGACATCGTCGAGCGGGATCGGGTCGAGGTAGCCGCGGGTGCCGGCGAAGATGCTGATGACCTGTTCCTCGACCGCCATGGGCGAGTTGAGCCCCTGCTTGAGCAGCTCGGTGAGCCGGTAGCCACGGTCGAGCTGGGCCTGGGACACCGCATCGAGCTCGGAGCCCAGCGAGGCGAACGCCTCGAGCTCGCGGAACTGGGCGAGATCGCCCTTCATGGTGCCGACAGCGGTCTTCATGGCCTTGATCTGGGCCGCGCTGCCCACCCGTGACACCGACTGGCCGACGTTGATGGCCGGACGCACACCGGACTTGAACAGGTCGTCCTCGAGGAAGATCTGGCCGTCGGTGATGGAGATGACGTTGGTGGGGATGTAGGCGGCGATGTCGCCGGCCTTGGTCTCGATGATCGGGAGTGCGGTGAGCGACCCGGCACCGAGCTCGTCGGAGAGCTTCGCGGCCCGTTCCAGCAACCGGCTGTGCAGGTAGAACACGTCGCCGGGGTACGCCTCGCGACCCGGTGGGCGACGCAGCAGCAACGACATCTGGCGGTAGGCCTCGGCCTGCTTGGACAGGTCGTCGTAGATGGCGAGGGCGTGGTCGCCGTGGTCCATCCAGTGCTGGCCCATCGCGCAGCCGGCGTAGGGCGCCAGGTACTTGAACGGCGCCGGGTCCGAGGCGGCGGCGACGACGACCACCGTGTAGTCCATGGCCCCGTGCTCGTCCAGGGTGGCGACGGTCTGGGCGACGGTGGACGCCTTCTGGCCGATGGCCACGTAGACGCACTTCACACCGAGACCCTTCTGGTTCAGGATCGTGTCGACCGCCACCGAGGTCTTGCCGGTCTTGCGGTCGCCGATGATGAGCTCTCGCTGGCCCCGACCGATGGGGATCATGGCGTCGATGGCCTTGATGCCGGTCTGCAGCGGCTCGTGCACGGGCTTGCGGCCCATGATGCCGGGGGCCTGGACCTCCATGCGGCGGGTCTCGGGGTCGGCGAGCGCACCCTTGCCGTCGATGGGCTGTCCGAGAGCGTTCACGACACGGCCGAGCAGCGCGTCGCCGACCGGTACCGACAAGATGTCGCCGGTGGCGCGCACGGTCTGGCCCTCTTGGATCTCGTCGACCTCACCGAGGACCACCGAACCGATGGAGTCCTCGTCGAGGTTGAGCGCCAGGCCCAAGCTGCCGTTCTCGAACTGCAGCAGCTCGTTGACCGCTGCGTTGGGGAGGCCCGACACGCGGGCGATGCCGTCGCCGACCTCGATGACCCGGCCCACCTGGGTGGATTCGAGCGATGGCGCGAACCCTTCGAGGTTGGACCGCAGTGCGGCGGCGATGTCGGCGGTGTTGATGGTCAAGTCAGCCATAGGATCTCGCAGATCTCCTGCTCGGGCTCAGAATGCTTCGCGAAGCTGGTTGAGGCGGTGACGGATGCTCCCGTCGATCACGGTGTCTCCGATCTGGGTGACGACCCCGCCCAGGACGCTGGGATCGACGATGACCTTCACGGTGACGTCGCGACCGAGGTTGGAGCTGAGCGCCTCGGCCAAGCGCTGCTGCTGGTCCTCGGTCAGTTCGACCGCAGCGCGCACCATGGCCACCTCGCGGCCGCTCTCGTGAGCGGCACGTTGGACGAAGGCGTCGATGATGGCGGGGATCTCGTTGGACCGGCCGACGCCGACGAGCAGCGAGATGATGGCCACCGTGGTGGTGTCGGCAGCCGCTCCGAGCAGATCTTCGACGATCTGCTGACGGCGGGCGGCCGGCACCTGCGGGTCGGCGAGCGCACGCTGGAGCTCATCGGAGCCCTCGAGGGCGCGGGCCACACGGAACAGCTCGTCTTCGACGCGCGGGGTGTTGCCCTCGATCACGGTCACGGTGAAGATGGCATCGGCGTAGGCCGACGTGGTCCGGTCTGGCGCCATCACTGCCTCCCGTCGGGGGTCGGTCCGGGGCGGGTCATCAGTTCCGGGACCCGACCTGGTTGATGTACTCGTCGATGAGGCCGCGCTGGGCTTCGGCGTCGAGGCTGTTGCCGACGACCCGCTCGGCGGCGCCGACGGCCAGGGCGGTGACCTCGCTGCGCAGGTCGGCCAGGGCCTGGGCCTTGATCGACTCGGCGTCGGCCTGGGCCTTGGCCCGGATGTCGGCCGCCTCGGCGTCGGCGGCGGCGGTGCGCTCGGAGCGCAGAGCCTCGGCGGCGGCCCTGGCCTCCTCGATGATCCGGTTGGCCTCACCCTTGGCGTCGGCGAGCGAGGCCTGGTAGCTGGCCTGCTCGGCTTGGGCGTCGGTCTTGGCCTTCTCGGCGGCCTCGAGGTCGGTGCGGATGCGCTCGGAGCGCTCCTCCATCGACTTGGCCACCGCCGGGTAGGCGAACTTGAGGCCCAGCACCAACAAGATGGCGAAGGCGATCGTGATCCAGATCAGCTCGTTGAGCTCGGGAAACACCGGGTTCGGTGCCTCGACACAGGCCTCGGCCTGGCTCTCGAGCTCGTGCACGATGTCGGATTCGCTCATGCCGTCGGCACGGAGCTCCTCGGCCTCGGCGGCGACCTCGGCGACACATGAGCCGATGGATTCGGCAGCGTTTGCGGGGGAGGCGAACCCGATGCTCGCAAGCACCAGGACCAGCACCCCCGCGAGGGCGGTACGGATTCGCACGATGTGCTCCTGTGCTCTAGGCGAACTTGAGAAGGATGAAGACCACGAAGCCGATGAGGGCGAGCGCCTCGGCGAAGGCGATGCCGAGGAACATCGTGGTGCGGACCATTCCGGCCGCTTCGGGCTGGCGGGCCATGGCCTGTACGGCCTGGCCGACGAGGTAGCCGATGCCGATGCCGGGGCCGATGGCGGCCAGGCCATATGCGACACCGGCATAGAGGGCTTCCTGGCCGGCGATGTAGTCGGCACCGCTGATGTCGAGTGCTTGAGCGAGAACGGACAGCATGGTGGTGTTGGTCTCCTGGGTGATGGGGTGCTACCTGATACGGAGATCTCGGGCCCGCACCGGAGTGCAGGTGAGAACGGGATCCGGAGCCGCTCGACTCCGGGGGTGTTGGCTAGTGCTCGGGATGGATGGCGCCACCGATGTAGACGCCGGCGAGCACCACGAAGATGTAGGCCTGCAGGAACGAGGCCAAGGCCTCGAACAGCCACACCCCGACGAGCATGGCGAAGGGGAAGGGCAGGAACACGGCGTACCACTGTCCGACCCACAACGAAGCGGACAGCACCGCGAAGGTGGCCAGCAGGATGTGGCCGGCCATCATGTTGGCAAAGAGTCGCACGGCGTGACTGAAGGGGCGGATGAGGAACGTCGAGACGAACTCGATGGGGGTGACCAGCACGTAGAGCGCCTTGGGCAGACCCGGCGGGAACAGCGAGTTCTTGAGATAGCCGCCGAGGCCCTGGTGCTTGACGCCCTGGAAGTTGAAGATCACCCAGATCAGCAACGCCAGCATGAGCGGCGTGGCCATACGGCCGGTGGCCGGCATCAGGATCGGCGGGAGGACCTTGGCGATGTTGTTCAAGAAGATGAACAGGAACGTCAGGGTGAGAAACGGCGTCCAGGCGAGGCCCGACGGGCCCATCGTCTGCAGGACCACGCCGTTGCGGACGAAGTCGATGACCGACTCGGCGAGGTTCTGGGACCCGGTCGGCACCAACGCCTTCTTGCGTCCGGCGTAGAGGAAGAAGCCGATGATGAGCACCACCGCGAGGAGGTTGATCAGCACAACCTTGTTGATGGCCAGCGGGGTGCCCTCGAAGAAGATCTCGGGCCACTCGAAGAGGTGACTGATCGGCGGGAACGCGACTCCGAACAACACGGTCGTGGTCACTCCTTGGAGGTCTCGAGATCAGGGGCCGGCTTCAGGCCCGGGAACGCCAGCGATGCCGACACGTACTTGGTCTCCCAGAGCAGCAGGCCGAGGTGGGTGATGATCAGGGTGAGCCCGAGCGGGACCAGCTCCACCCAGGCGAGGTCTTTGATGGCCAGCACGGCCACGGTGATGAGTCCGAGGCGGAACAGGTAGCTGAACATGGCGACACCGAGCACGAAGGCCACCGAGATCCGGCCGGCCCAGGTGAGCATCGCCGCCGACGCGAGGAAGTTCACCACGACGAGGGCGACACCGACCCCGGCCGATGCCGCGCCGTCGAGGCCCCAGACGAGCCCGGAGACCGCGACGAGGGCGGGCGCGATCCACACGGACCGCTTCACCAGGT
The DNA here is from genome assembly GCA_046543225.1 of Acidimicrobiales bacterium. Classification (GTDB taxonomy): domain Bacteria; phylum Actinomycetota; class Acidimicrobiia; order Acidimicrobiales; family SKKL01; genus SKKL01. The sequence continues at coordinate 1,572 of JBKGZW010000048.1, read as the reverse complement.
CGATGGCGACATCGGCCTCCGGTGAGGAGGTGTCGTAGCGCTCGGTGATCGTGCTCACGCGCTCACCTCGGCGTCGCCGGGATCGAGGGTCCGCTCCCAGCGCGGGGGACGGGGACCGCGCTCGGCGCGCAGGCTGCGACGGTGGCGGTCGTGGTGCTCCATCTCGATGCCGTAGCGCCAGATGGTGAGACCGACGACGGTGGCGAAGGCCGCGCCCGCGAGCAGGAGGACGAACAACGGGGTCGTGTCGAGCCAGCGGTCGAGGCCGACGCCCACGAGGCCGAACACCGCGGGGGTGGCGACCAGTTCGAAGGCGATCGACAGACCGTCTCCATAGGTGGCGTTGGGTTGGCTCGGCTGTTCGTGTGTCACCAGATGCCCTCTGCAGGACGCGTCCGTTCGGCGCGCTTGTGAACGATTGCGCAATCTACGAAGCGGGCGTGGGGGGTGCAAATCCGAGCGGTGTTCTCGCCCACTCGATGAACCCCGAACCTTACTCCTCACTGTCGCAGGATTCACCTGCCGCGGTGGCTTCGGCCCGTGCGCGGCGCACACCGGGGTGGAACAACGTGTAGAGCGCCAGCGCGAGCGCACCGACGGCGAAGGGCACCTCGGCGTTCCCCTGCCCGGTGTAGGCGGGGTAGAGGACGAACCCCGACAACAGCGCGGTCCAGGTCCACAGGATCGCCACCGCCCGCCACTGGCCGTGCCCGAGGCGCACGAGGCGGTGGTGCAGATGGTCCTTGTCGGCGGCGGTGGGGTCGGACCACCGAACGGCGCGTCTGATGATCGACGCGGCGGTGTCGAGGATGGGCACCCCGAGGATCACCAGCGGGATGAACAGCGGCGCGTAGAAGAAGAAGGCCTGGCCCGAGAACGGGTCGTCGGAACGACCACCGACCGAGATGGTCGAGGCTGCCATCAACAACCCGAGCATCAGCGCGCCGTTGTCGCCCATGAAGATCCTGGCCGGATGCACGTTCCAGGGCAGGAACCCGACACACATCCCGGCGACGATCACCGCGATCAACGGACCCATGTTGGCGTCGGTGATGAGCCCCTCGCCGACCAGCAGGTCCGAGTACAGGAAGAACGCGACGGCGGCGATCGCGACAATGCCCGCCGCCAGCCCGTCGAGACCGTCGATGAAGTTGATGGCGTTGGCCATGCCCAGCACCCACACCACCGTCAGCAGCGCCGAGAGGTCGGGCGACAGCACGAACAGGTCTCCGACCCCGAGCGCCTCCCCGAAGGGCACCCGGAAGTGCAAGATGGTCACGCCGGCCAGCGAGAGGATGCTGGCCGCCAGCACCATCCCCGCCATCTTGGCCGGCGCCGACAATCCGTCGTGCAGGTAGCTCGGTCCACCGATCGACTTGCGGACCTCATCGACCGCCCCCACCGCGTGGATGACCAGCACGGCCACGACGAGTCCGAGCGGCTCGGTGGTGGCGCTGAACACCTCGTCGAAGGAGCCCATCGCCCATGCCGTGCCGATGCCGGCGAGGAACCCGGCCAACATGCCGACCCCGCCGAGGGTGGCGGTGGCCACCGCATGGACCCGACGCTCGT
>JBKGZW010000246.1:0-3643 GCA_046543225.1 Acidimicrobiales bacterium | reverse complement strand
GAACCGGTGAGCTGCGGGACCACTGGCGCTATGTCATGGGCTCGCTGCGGATGCTCGGTCGAGCCGCGCTCATCGAGCGCCAGAGCGAGGTGGCCCATGTCCTGCGCCAGGACGGAGCCATCCACCACGAGAACGCACCGGGCGGTGTGACCGCTGCCGGGGGACTCGACCTGATCCCGTTGCTGGTGTCCAGCGACGACTGGGCCACCGTCGAAGCCGGGCTGGTGCAGCGGGCCGAGCTGTTGGACCTGATCCTCGAGGATCTCTACGGAGCCCAGGATCTGATCCGCCGGGGGGTCATACCCGTCGAGGTGGTCCACCGCAGCCCCGGGTACCTGCGTCCGGTCGTCGGCAGCACCCCACTCGGCGAGCACCGGCTCGTCCACTACGGCGCCGACCTCGCCCGACGCGACGACGGCCGGTTCGTCGTGCTGGCCGACCACACCCGGGTCCCCGCGGGCCTGGGCGACACGCTCGAGCACCGGTTGGTGCTGTCGCGGGTCCTGCCCAGCCTGTTCCGCGACGCCCACGTCCACCGACTGGCCCACTTCTTCCGGGGCGTGCGGCGCGCCGTCGACGCGCTCAACCCCGTCGAACGCGGAGGTCCGGGGATCGTCATCCTCACCCCCGGCCCCGAGGCCCCCGACTACTTCGAGCACAGCTACCTGGCGAGCTACCTCGGCTACCCGCTGGTCGAGCCGGGCGACCTCACCGTGCGCAGGGGGCGGGTGTGGCTCCGGTCGCTGGCGGGACTCCAGCAGGTCGACGTCGTGCTGCGCTGGGTCAGCGACGAGCTCAGCGACCCCTTGGAGCTGCTGCCGGGTACCGGCACCGGTGTGCCCGGACTCGTCGAGGCCGCCCGTCGTGGTTCGGTCGCCATCGCCAACCCCATCGGTGCGGCCGTGGTCGAGAGCCCGGGACTGTTGCCGTTCCTCCCCGCCGTGGGCGAGCACCTGCTCGGAGCTCCCCTGCTGCTCGACTCGGTGGACACCTGGTGGTGCGGCAACCCGGCAGACCTGCAACTGGTGCTCGACGAGATCGGATCCATGGTCCTGCAACCGATCGATCAGGTCTCGCCGCACATCACCTCGGGAGCGATGCTCTCGGGGACGGCGCTCGACGACACCGTGCGCCAGGTCAGGTCCGACCCGCAACGGTGGGTGGCCCAACGACTGCCTGCCGGTGGATGGACACCGACACTTGTCGGCGATCAGATCGAGAGCCTGCCGTACTCGATGCGAACCCACCTGGTCGCCCGGCAGGGCTCCTATGTCGCCCTGCCCGGCGGGTCGGCGCGGGTACCGGCCCCCGGAATCCCGATCAGGGTGCCGCACCCGAGCCAGCCACCCTCGACCACCATGGCAAAGGACCTGTGGGTGCTGGCATCGGAGCCCGAACGGCCCGGCACCAGTCTGTTGAGCGAGGCGGGCACCGATGCTGGCGGTGGCCCGCTGGTCCTACCCACACCGCCCACCATCGCTGGTTCGCTCCCGAGCCGGGTGGCGGAGAACCTGTACTGGTTCGGCCGCTACAGCGAGCGCGCCGAGCAGTCGATCCGCTGGGCCCGGGCGGTGATGACCCGCATCATCGACGCCACCGACCAGGGTGAGGTCACCGGGACGTGGCTGCCTGACCTGCTCGACGCGCTGCGCCGGTCGACCGGCGCAGGTCAGCCGGGCGGGTCGGCTCCCGAGGCGTCGATGATCGACGACCCCACCACCGACGTGCTCGATGCGCTCTACCCGCCCGATGGTCGACTGGGCGTGGTCGGGGCCGTCAGGAGCCTGAGCAGCGCGGCGCTCACCGTTCGGGAGCTGCTCTCCGACGACACCTGGCAGGTGGTCGACGCGATGCAGGACGAGGTCGACCTGATGCTGCGACACCGCCCGACCACCGCGGCCGCCGCACAGCAGGGCCTGTCCCACCTGCTCACCTCGCTGTTCGCGCTGAACGGGCTGGCCGCCGAGAGCACCGTCAGAGACCCGGTGTGGTTGTTCCTCGACGCGGGTCAACGCCTCGAGCGGGCCCAACTGCTGGTCTCGACGTCTCGAGCGACCCTCGTCGCCGTTCGCGACATCGACTCCGATGCCTTGGTCTATGAATCCGTGCTGGTCGCCAACGACAGCCTCATCACCTATCGCCGCCGCTACCGCTCGCGGCTTCGCATCGGTTCGGTCCTCGAGCTGTTGATCGGTGATCCGAGCAACCCCCGCAGCCTCATCTACCAGGTCGAGCGACTGGCCGAACATGCCGCCAACCTGCCCGCAGAAGACGAGTCCGGGACACCGACCGAGGTCGCACAGCGGGTGGCCGCCCTGGCCGACCTCCTCCACGACGCCGACCTGGCCTCGATCGCCTACCGGGTCGACAGCTCGCGACGCAGCGGGCTCGACGAGCTCCTGGGACGCACCAGCGGGGCGCTCACCGCCCTCAGCGAGGCGCTCGGCCGCCACTTCCTCCACGTCGAGCCACCACGCACCCTCGGCACGCTCACCCGCACGGGGACTCCAAGCCCGTGAAGTATCAGGTGACCCACCGCACCGCCTACCGGTACGACAAGCCGGTCTCGCTCGGCTACAACCTGGCACGGCTCACCCCCCGCACCTACCCCGGCCAGGTCTGTCACGACTCGCGGACCGGGATCGATCCCGTCCCCGACGATCTCTCCACCCGCACCGACACCTTCGGCAACGAGATCACCTGGTTCAGCATCGAACGTCCACACGACCACCTCGAGGTCACCGCCGTCAGCGAGGTCACCGTCGAGGGCGAGCCGGCTGCGCTGCTGCTCGCCGCCTCCCAGCGCTGGGACGAGGTGCGCGAGACCCTCCGCGGCAGCAACGCTCCCGACGTCCTCGAGGCCCGGCCCTACGTGCTCCCCTCCCCGCTGGTGCCGGTGATCCACGGGCTCGACGTCTTCGCCGCCGAGTCGTTTCCTCCCGACCGGCCCCTCGTCGACGCGGTCATCGACCTCATGAGCCGTGTCCACCGCGAGTTCACCTACGACCCGGGGTTCACCTCGGTGGCGACCCCACTGGCCGAGGTGCTCGCCCACCGCCGCGGCGTGTGCCAGGACTTCGCCCATCTGGCGATCGCCTGCCTGAGGAGCCAGGGCCTGGCCGCCCGGTACGTGAGCGGCTACCTCGAGACCCGGCCGCCGCCGGGGAAGGAACGGCTCGAAGGCGCCGACGCGAGTCACGCCTGGTTCTCGGTGTTCGTGCCCGCCGTGGGCTGGATCGATCTCGACCCCACCAACGACCAGGCCGTCGGGGAGCGCCACATCACCCTCGGATGGGGACGGGACTACCGTGACGTCGCACCGTTGGTGGGCGTGCTCTACGGGTCCGGTGCCGGACAACGCCTCGACGTGGCCGTCGACGTGGTGCCCGAAAAGCTGGACCTTGCGCGGAGTCTTGGCGCCGAGGCGACAGTCGACGCGCGAAAGGGCGATGTCGGCGCTGCGGTGCGCGACATCACCGGCGGCGGTGCCCATGTCTCGGTCGAGGCCGCCGGGCTCGCTGCGACCGCGAACGCCTCGCTTGCATCGCTGCGACCGCTGGGCCGCCATGTGCAGGTCGGTATGCCGATCGGTCATACCGCGCGGATGGAGATCGACATGAACGCCGTCTTCATGAAGAACCTC
>JBKGZW010000047.1:0-17266 GCA_046543225.1 Acidimicrobiales bacterium | reverse complement strand
GTCGATGGTGACGGTGCCGGCGTCGTGATCGACCACGAAGGTGAGCGGCACCAGCGCCCCGGTGTCGAGGACCAGCAGGTCGTGCGCCGGGTTCGCCTGCACCGAATCGACCCTGCCCCGTGCAGTCCCGTCGAGCTCGACCACCTCGGCGCCCACCAGCTCGTGGACCCAGAGCTCGTCGGGATCGTCGAGGGCCTCGGCGAACAGGACGGTGCCACGCAGTGCATCGGCGGCCTCACGGCCCTCGATCCCCGCGAAGGCGATGATGTGCTTGTCCTGGTGCGGGCGCGACGACTCGACCTCGAGGGTGTGGTCACCCGCGACGAGCACCGCACCCGGCTGGACCCGTTCGAGACGATTGGTGGTGAGCGCCACCACCACCTCGCCCCGCAGCCCGTGGGCCTTGGTGATGCGTCCGACCTCGAGGTGGTCGGTCATCGACGTGGCGTCAGTCGACGAACTCGACGTCGACTTCGACGTCGTCTCGCACCGCAGCCGCCCGGACCACGGTGCGGATGGCGTTGGCGACCCGGCCGCGGCGGCCGATGACCCGGCCCATGTCCCCGGGAGCCACATGCACATCGAGACGTACCCGGTCGAGTCGATCGTCGTTGACCTCGACCTCGACGCCGTCGGGGTCGTCGACCACTGCCTTGACGAGGTACTCGAGCACCGAGGTGGCGGTGGCCGCCGGCTTGCGGTTGGGGTCGAAGTCGTCGTCGAGGTCGGCGTCGGTCACGAGGTCGACTCGGCTTCGGCGGGGGTCGCGTCGCCGGCACCGGCCTCGGCGGCGGGCGGCGGGGTCCCGGTCTTGAACCACTCCCAGGCCCCTGAGGCCTTGAGCAGCTTCTCGACCGTCTCGGTCGGCTGGGCACCGTTACGGAGCCACCCGACCGCCTTCTCGTTGTCGATCTTGATCACCGAGGGATCGCGGCGGGGCTCATAGGTGCCGAGGATCTCGATGAATCGCCCATCGCGGGGCGACCGGGCGTCGGCAGCGACGACGCGGTAGGTCGGCTGCTTCTTCTTGCCCATCCGCATGAGGCGGAGCTTGACGGCCACGTTCGTGTCTCTTCCTGGATCGGTGTTGGGGATCGACTGACCAGCATAGGGCGCTGGGGCGACTGGACAGTCTTGGCCAGATGGGACCCTCAGTTCAACTTGGGCCCCTGACCCGGGACGGGGAACTGATCGCCGAGCTGGCCGAGTCCGAGCGGATCGTCAGGGTCGAAGCGAGGCTTCTGGGGACCCTTGGGGGTGACGCGCCCGCCCTTCTTGTTCTTCTTGTTCTTCTTGTTCTTCTTGGCCCGGCCGGGCATGTTGCCACCCATGCCCTTCATCATCGACTGCATCTGCTTGAACTGCTTGATGAGGTTGGAGACCTGATTGGGCTGGGTGCCGGACCCGTTGGCGATGCGGGTGCGCCGCGATCCGTTGATGACCTCGGGCTGCACCCGCTCCTCGGGGGTCATCGACTTGATGATGGCCTCGATGCGGGCGATCTCGCGATCGTCGATCTCGGCGTCCTTCATCTCCTTGGGGAGGCCGGGCATCATCCCCATGAGGTTCTGCAGCGGGCCCATCTTCTTGAGCTGCTGCATGGTCTCGAGGAAGTCCTCGAGGGTGAACTGGCCTTCGAGGAGCTTGGCCGCGGTCTCCTCGGCCTCCTCGGCCTCATAGGCCTCTTCGGCCTTCTCGATGAGGGTGAGCATGTCGCCCATGCCGAGGATGCGACCGGCCAGGCGATCGGGGTGGAACTGGTCGAAGTCGGCCAGCTTCTCGCCCGTCGACGCGAAGGCGATGGGTCGTCCGACGACCTCCTTGACCGACAGGGCAGCGCCCCCGCGGGCGTCGGAATCGAGCTTGGACAGGATCACGCCGTCGAGCTCGAGGGTCTCGTGGAACGACTCGGCGACACCGACGGCGTCCTGGCCGGTCATGGCGTCGACGACGAGGAAGGTGTAGTGCGGTTCCACCGTGTCGGAGATCTGACGGACCTGCTCCATCATCTCGGCATCGATGCCGAGCCGACCGGCGGTGTCGACGATGACCACGTCGCGGCCGAGCCGGCGGGCCTCGTCGAGGCCTCGCTTGGCCACATCCACGGGATCGGTCGGCTCGGACCACACCGGAACGTCGATCTGTTCGGCCAGCGTGCGGAGCTGGTCGACCGCGGCGGGGCGCTGGAGGTCGGCCCCGACGAGCAACGGGTTGCGCCCCTGCTGTTTGAACCAGCGGGCCAGCTTGGCTGTGGCCGTGGTCTTGCCCGCACCTTGCAGACCCGCCATCAGGACCACCGTCGGCGGCTTCGACGCGTAGGTGATCTTCATGGTCTCGCCGCCGAGGGTCTCGATGAGCTCCTCGTGGACGATCTTGACCACCTGCTGGGCCGGGGTGAGGCTCTTGCTCAGCTCCTCGCCGGTGCAGCGCTCGCGGATGCGATTGACCATCCCGCGGGCGACGCGGACGTTGACGTCGGCCTCGAGCAGGGCGACCCGGATCTCGCGGAGAACCTCGTCGATGTCGGCGTCGCCAAGACGACCCTTGCCCCGCAGGCGTTTGAAGATTCCGTCGAATCGGTCAGAGAGTGCGTCGAACATGCAGGTGTCGATGCTACCGGACGGTCAGGACCCTTCGACCACCGCGCGCCTTCGTGCGCGGTGCCGACCGATCAGGCCGAGACCTCTTCGCTGGGCTCGGTGGCATCGACCGCCTTGGGATCGTCGGTCTGGATGCCGGTGGGCGTGCCCTGGTCGACGTCGCCGCCGGTCGTGACGTTGTTGCGCACCGACACGACCCCGCGAACCGCCTTGGCGGCATCTTCGAGGTCGGAGCGCCCGGTGTCGTGGGGGACCTCGCCGGACAGGGTGACGACGCCGTCGGTGACCGAGACCTCGGGTTGGGGCAGGTGCCAGGTGCGGGTGCTCGATGCCAGCTCGGTGCGCACCTGGGCGGTGAGCGCCTCGTCGTCGATCGGACCCGACGGCATGCCCGAGGCCAGGTCGCGGGCCTGGTCGACGAGCTGGCGGCCGGTGGGGGTCGAGGTGAAGAACCAACCGAGCCCCAACCCCGCGGCGAAGGAGATCACGCTGCTGCGCATGGCCATGCGAGAGGTGAGGAAGGTGGTCTTCACCGAGAGCTTGAACAGGCCCAAGGCAGCCTTGATCGGCAGGATGATCGCCGTCGCCACCAGGCGAAACGGCAACGTGATGAGGAATTTGATCGCACCCACGGCCAGCTCCTTGTCGAGATCGTGTTCCCCCGGACTATCACGAGACCGCCCGAATCGAAACCCCCAGGGGAGTTCGAGGCTAGTCCGTGGCGAAGAGCGCTTCGACGAACTCGTCCGGATCGAAGTCGATCAGGTCGGCAACGGTCTCACCGACACCGACCAGCTTCACCGGGATGCCGAGCTCGGCCTGGATGCTCACCACGATGCCACCACGTGCCGATCCGTCCAGCTTGGTGAGCACCACTCCGGTGACGTCGGCCGCTTCGGCGAACTGCTTGGCCTGCACGAGCCCGTTCTGGCCGGTGGTGGCATCGATGACCAGGAGCACCTCGGCGACCTGGCCGGGCTCGCGGTCGGCGACGCGACGCACCTTGGCCAGCTCTTCCATGAGGTTGACCTTGGTGTGAAGCCGGCCGGCGGTGTCGGCCAGCACCAGGTCGTGACCCCGGGATGCGGCCCGCTGCACCCCGTCGAAGATCACCGAGCTGGGATCGCCACCCTCGGCACCGCGGACGAAGTCGGCGCCGGTGCGCTCGGCCCAGGTCTCGAGCTGTTCGGCGGCCGCCGCCCGGAAGGTGTCGCCCGCTGCGACCAGCGCTCGGCGTCCTTCACCGGCCTCGCGCGACGAGAGCTTGCCGATCGTGGTGGTCTTGCCGGCGCCGTTGACCCCGACGATGAGCCAGACCGGGACCCGGCCTTCGTCGACGGTGCGGGAGAGGGTGCGGTCGTACGCGCCGACCTGGACCTTCATCTCCTGCTTGAGGGCGTCGAGCAGGGCGGTGGGCTCGGTGATCGACTCGTCGGCCACGCGCTCGCGCAGGTGGTCGATGAGGGTCATGGTGGCCGCCACGCCGACATCGGCGCGCAGCAGGGCCTCTTCGATCTCCTCCCAGGTCTCCTCGTCGATCCCGGGGCGACCCAGGATCGACCCGAAGTACCCGGTGAAGGTGGAACGGGCCTTGCCGAGCCGGTCGCGCAGACGTGGTGGTGCCTCGACCACCGGGGTCTGGTCGACCAGGTCGGGCGCGGTGGTGTCGGAAGGGGCCTCGGCCACGGCGGTGCCAGCGGCACCGGACCCGGTCCGGTCGACCGAGCGCGTGGGCGGCGGCTCCAGCTCGGGCCCGCGGCGACGCCGGGTCGTGACGACGAACGCGGCGGTGGCCCCGACCACGACCAGCAGGGCGATGATGATGAGCAGCTCGACCATGAACCGTTGAGCCTACTGATCGGCGCGCACGACCCGGACCGTCACCTCGACGAGGTCACTGCTCGGAGACGGTGAGCACCACCTCGAGGTCGATGTCGGAGTCGTCGCGCACCACCGTGACCGTGACCGGGGTGCCGGGCTCGAGCGCGAGGATGCTGGCGCGGAGGTCGCGAACCCCACGGATCGGCTGCCCGTCGATGGACACGATGAGGTCGCCGACCTCGATGCCCGCGTCGTCTGCGGGCGTGCCGGGGGTGACCTCCTGGACCAGGGCGCCGGGCCGGCCCTCGACCGCTTCTCGGACCGACACCCCGAGGAAGCCGGACTGGATCGGCTCGCCGTCGATGAGCCGCTCGGCGATCGACACCGCGAGGTCGATCGGGATGGCGAAGCCGACGCCCTCGTTGCCGCCACCCTGGGTGCGGATGGCGTCGTTGACCCCGATGACCCGGCCGTGACGGTCGGCGAGGGCACCACCTGAGTTGCCGGGATTGATCGAGGCGTCGGTCTGGATCATCCCGACCAGGTAGGTGGCCTCGGTCTCGACGGGCCGATCGAGCGCCGAGACGATCCCGGAGGTGACGGTCTGTTCGAGGCCGAAGGGGCTCCCGACCGCGACCGCCATCTGCCCGACCGCGATGTCGGCGTCGACACCCAGGACGGCGGGAACCAGTCCGGGCCGCGAATCGATGGCGACGACCCCGACGTCGGTCTCGGGGTGGGTGCCGACGATGCTCGCCTCGACCATGGTGCCGTCGGCCAGACGGACCCGGACCGCGTTGGCCCCCTGGATGACGTGAGCGGCGGTGAGGATGTGGCCCTCGTCGTCCATGATGATCCCCGATCCCAGGCCGAAGTCGGTGTCGATCTGGACCACCGACGGCGCCACCGCCTCGGCCACCGCCGCGACCGGCTCGACCGCGTCATCGGGGACGATTCCCGCCTCGCCGCCGTCGTCGACCGGAACGGTCTCGGGTTCGGACTCGGCAGGGGACTCGGCCTGCTCGGTCGGCTCGCGCTCGGACAGCGCCCACCCCGCGAGCGCACCTCCACCGACCAGCGCGACCGCCGCGAGGACCACCAGGGGCAACACCCACCAGGGGGCCCGGGCGCGCGGTGTCGACTCCGGTGGTGGGGTTGATGGGGCCGAGGGCGGCGTTGGTGGGGCCGCTGGCGGTGGCGTCGTGGTCGATGACGCGCCCCACTGGGCACGGGGAGGAGCAGGAGGCGGCGGAGGCGACGGCGCGTGCGTGGCAGCCGGCCATCTCGACGTCGGCGGCGGGAAGGGGGGCGGCGAGAGGCCACCCGACTGAGGGCTGTTCGGCGTGATCACCGCATCGTCGGAGAACGGGTCGTCGGAGGACGAGGGGCGCGGCGTCTCAGGTGCCTCGTCGGGCACCTGGTCGGAACCGGTGTCGGAGGCGACATCGGGTTCTGGCTCATGGGGGGTGGTGGACACGCGACCTCCTTGCCCTCCGCAGGCTATCGGCGAACCCCGAGAGCGTGACCTCGCACTCAGGCCGGAGACGCCACGCGTTCGGACACGACCCTGGACGAGCCGCCGGGCTGCATGGTGACCCCGTAGAGGCAGTCGGCTGCCTCCATCGTGCGCTTCTGGTGGCTGACGATGAGCAGCTGCGCCTCGGTCCGGAACTCGTGCAACAGGTCGAGGAAACGGTGGAGGTTCACGTCGTCGAGCGCCGCCTCGACCTCGTCCATCACATAGAAGGGGCTGGGCCGGCTGCGGAAGACCGCGAACAGGAACGCCAGCGCGGTAAGCGAGCGCTCGCCGCCGGAGAGCAGCGAGAGCTTCTTGACGTTCTTCCCCGAGGGCTTGGCCTCGACCTCGATGCCGGTGGTCAGCATGTCGTCGGGTTCGGTGAGGCGGAGCCGTCCGGTGCCGCCGGGGAACAGCGTCTCGAACAGGTGGGCGAAGTTGGCCGCGACGTCGGCGTACGCGTCCGAGAAGATGTCGACGATCTCGGCGTCGATGGCACGAATCACCTTGGCGAGGTCACGGCGGGTGGACTTGACGTCGTCGAGCTGCTCCTCGAGGAACGTGTGGCGCTCCTGCAGCGCCTCGTACTCCTCGAGCGCCAGCGGGTTGATCGGCCCCATCATCCGCAGCTCGCGTTCGAGCTCGCGCACCCGGGCCGCGGCGGTGACGCCGTCGGCGAGAGGTGGGCACTCGGCCTCGATGGCAGCGTCGGGATCGACGTCGAGGTCGCGACGGAGGGTCTCGATTGCGGTCTCGATCCGCACCCTGGTCTCGGCGTCGGCCATCTCGATGCGGCTGATCCGCTCGCGGGTCTCCTCCAGCGCCTGCTCGACCTCGGCGCGCTCACGGCGCGTCGCATCGAGATCGCCGGCGACGGATCGAACGGCGTCTGACTGCTCCTTGCGGAGCTCGTGGAGCCGCACGAGCTGGGTCTCGATGAGATCGAGACGTTCGGCGACCAGACCGGCGAGCCGGGTGGTGGCGGTGGCCCGACGATCCATCTCGTGCTTGCGGGCGTTGGCCTCGTCGCGCTCGTGCTGATCGCGCTCGAGCCGGTCGGTGATCTCGGCCCGGCGTTGGGTGAGCACCGACCGTCGCTGCGCCAGACCGGCGGCAGCGACGTCGAGCTCGCGGCGGGTCGCGGCCAGGGCCGTGGTGCGCTCGTCGAGACGGCTGCGGGCTTCGGTCAGCGCCCGACCCTGTTCGACCCGTTGGGCCTCCTCGTCCTCGAGGACCGGCAGGATCGCGGCCAGCTCGTCGCGACGGGCGACTTCGCGCTCGAGGCGGGCGACCTGGTCGCGGCGCTGGTTGTCGAGCGCCTCGTGCTGGGTGGCGGCGTCTCGCCGTTCGGTCTCGACGCGCTGGAGTCCGTCGCCGGCTGCGCTGACGGTGGCGTCGTTGGCGTCGAGCTCCTTGGCGACGGCATGCTCGGCGTCGCGGGCCACCGCGAGCTCGGCCTCGGCGGCGTCGACAGCCAGCGTGGCGCGCTCGACCTCGGTCGCGGCGGACTCGGCGTTGGCGGTGGCTTCGTCGAGCGCGGCGCGGGTGGCGCCGGATCCGGCCATGCCGATGCGCCACCCGGTGGCGCTGAAGCGGTCGCCGTCGCGGGTGACGACCACGGCCTGGGGGTTGGCGATGGCGAGATCGACCGCCGCCTCCCACCCCGTGTCGACCACCACCGCGCGCCCGAGGAGGTGATCGAGCAGCGCCTCGACGTCGCGGTTGTCGGAGCGCACGTGGGACCGGACCGGCTGGCCGACCGCGACCGGAGCCGTGGCCGCCGCGGCGGGGACCGCGGCCCCGAGAGCGAGCACCGCGCCTCGGGCCTGACCGTGGTGGAGGGCTTCGAGGGCCCGACGACCGGCGTCGAGCCCGTCGACGACCACCGCGGTGAGCGCGTCGCCCACCGCGGCCTCGAACGCGGCTTCCCACCCCTGGTCGACCTCGACGACGTCGAGGAGCGTGCCCACCACACCGGGGATGCCGGCCAGGCGCTCGGCGCCGGCCCTGGCTCTCGCCTCGTCGAGCGCGAGCGACAACGCCTCGGCCCTGGCGGTCCAGCGGTGGCGCTCGGCCTCGGCGTCACGGCGGGTGGCCGTGGCCCGCTCGAGCGCTTCTTCGGCCTCGATCCGGCGTCGCTCGGCCGCGTCGAGGCGGGCGACGATGGGCTCCTCGGCCTCGGTGGCCGCCGCCAGCTGCTCGCGCAGCCGCGCCGCCTCGGCGTCGAGCTCGGAGGCACGTTGGGTGAGACGAGCCAGGCTCTGGTCGAGGTGGCCGAGGTCGGCTTCGCCCTGCTGGATCGATCCGTTGAGCCCCGACAGCTCGCCCCTGACCTCGGCGGCGCGACCCGACGGCTCGGCGACCCCATCGCCCCAGTCGGTGTCGAAGCGTTCGCGGTCGGCGGCGAGCCTGGCCTCTTGGTCGGCAAGGTCGTCGAGCTGGGGTTGCAGGGCGCGCTCGGCCTCGTCGACCTCGGCCAGCTCGTGGTCGAGCCGGGCGGCTTCGGACTCCAGGTTGGCGATCACGGTGTGGTCGACCATCGCGGTGCGCTCACGCTCGATTCCCCGGGTGCGTTCGAGCAGCACCGCGTGCAGGCCACGAGCCCGCTCTCGCAACGACTCGAAGCGCGCCAGGTCGTTGCCGAGGTCGTCGCCGCCGGCGGCGGTGAGTCGGGCCTCGGCCGCCATGACCTCGGTGTCGAGACGAGACAGGGTGCTGCGGTGCTGTCGCTCGGTCTCGGCCAGCTCGGCACGGGTGGCGGCATCGGCGTCGAGCTTGGCTCGGAGCGTGGCCAGCTCGCGTCCGGCCACGTGCACCTGCAGCGCGTGCAGCTCGCCCACGACGTCACCGTGGCGTCGGGCGGCGTCGGCCTGGCGCTCGAGGGGTCGCAGCTGACGACGGACCTCGCGCAGCAGGTCCTGGATGCGCAACAGGTTGCCCTCGGTGGAGGACAGCCGGCGTTCGGCCTTCTCCTTGCGGCGCCGGTACTTCAACACACCGGCCGCCTCTTCGATGATGAAGCGCCGGTCCTCGGGTCGGGCGTTGAGCACGCCGTCGATCTGTCCCTGGGACACGATCACGTGCTGTTGGCGTCCGACCCCGCTGTCGGAGAGCAGCTCCTGGATGTCGAGGAGCCGACAGGGCACACCGTTGATGGCGTACTCGCTCTCGCCGGTGCGGAACAGGATGCGGGTGAGGGTGACCTCGGTGAAGTCGATCGGCAGCACTCCCGCGGTGTTGTCGATGGTGAGCGACACCTCGGCCCGCCCGAGCGCTGACCGCTTGGTGGTGCCGGCGAAGATGACGTCGTCCATCTTCTGGGACCGCACCGAGCTGGGCGCCTGGGCCCCGAGCACCCAGGCGATGGCGTCGACGACGTTGGACTTGCCGCTGCCGTTGGGGCCGACCACGACGGTGATGCCGGTCTCGAGGTCGAGCGAGGTGGTCTCGGCGAAGGACTTGAAGCCCTTCAGGGTCAGGTTCTTGAGGAACACTCGGTCTCCGGACCTGATGCCGGCGTACCGGCGACGTGACGGGTGATGGCCCTGAGGTTAGCGCCGACCGCGACCCGCCTCGGTGACCACCCGACGTCGAGACGGGCGCCGCCGGTGGGGTGGGCGGGGATCAGACCTGACACTCCTCGCACATGTAGGTGGTGGTGCTGCCGGACCGGATCTTGACGATCGGCACCCGACACCGGCGGCAGGCGAGCTTCTCGCGCCGGAACACCTTCACGTGCTGTTGGTACTCGCCGGACTTGCCGTGCAGATCGACATAGGAGTCGCCCTCGAGCGAGGTGCCGCGGTACTTGATGGCATCGTGCAGGGTCTCGACCAGCGCCCGGTAGAGACGGCGGATCTCCTGGGTCGTGAGCGACCCGGCCACGCGGTCGGGGCGAAGGCCCGCGGCGAAGAGGATCTCGTCGACATAGAGGTCGCCGAGGCCGGCGAGCACGGTCTGGTCGAGCAGGAAGGCCTTGAGCTTGACCTTCTGACCGCGCAGCATCTCGGCGAAGAGGGTCCACGACACCGGCGTCTCGACCGGATCGAGCCCCAGCGTGGCGAGCTCGGGAAACTCCGAGGCGAGGTCGTCGGCCGCGACGACCGACATGGAGGCGGTGCCGCTGCGGTCGCAGAAGCGGAGCTGGCCTCCCTGGGTGAAGGCCATGATGACCTGGGTGTCGGGATCGACCGGCTCTTTGGGCGTCGTCTTCTGTATCCATCCGCCGCTGCCGAGGTCGACGACCAACACGTCGCCCGAGTCGAGGGTGAACAACAGGATCAGTCCCTTGCGGCTGACACCTTTGATCTTGGCGCCCTCGAGCTTGGAGGCGAAGTGCTTCTTGTTCGGGTGTCCGGTGATGGCGCCCATGGTTCCGGGCGCCTCCACGGACTTCACGCGCTTGGTCGAGATCTCCTTGTCGAGCTCCCGCCGGATGGTCTCGACTTCCGGTAGCTCACGCATCGGTGTCGCGCTCCCCTCGTTCGGTGGTGTCATCAGGGGCGACGCCCGCGGCCAGCGCGGCGAAGGCCACGCCGGCGGCGGCCTGCTCCGCCTCTTTCTTGGATCGGCCCTGACCGTGGCCCCACACCTGCCCGCCGATGCGGACCTCGGCCCTGAACACCTTGGCATGATCGGGCCCGCGTCCGACGACGTCGTAGACCGGTGCCTGGTTGTCGAACCGCGTCGCCGCCAGCTCCTGGAGCCTGGTCTTGAAGTCGCCGTGTCCGGCCAGGTCGTGGGAGACCGGGATGTGGGGGCCGATGGTCTCGATGACGACCTCGCGCGCCGCGGCCCATCCGCCGTCGAGGTAGACGGCGCCGAACACCGCTTCGAGGGCATCGGCGAGGATCGACGGCCGCGAGCGGCCACCGGCTCCCTCCTCGCCCTTGCCGAGACGGACCGCCGCTCCGAGCCCCAGGTCGAGGCCGGCTTCGGCCAGGGTGGCGGCGCTGACCGCGGCCGCGCGGATGGGTGCCAGCTCGCCCTCGGGCCGGTCGGGCCAGCGCTGGTAGAGGTGCTCGGTGACCGCGAGCCCGAGGACGGCGTCGCCGAGGAACTCGAGCCGTTCGTTGGACTCGGTGCCGGGGTGCTCGGCGCACCAGCTCCTGTGGGTCAACGCCAGCTCGAGGAGCGCGCCGTCCCGGAACCGGTAGCGGAGCCGGTCGAGCAACCAGTCGAGGTCGGGTGCAGAGATCAGCGGCTAGCCCACTCGGGAGTGGATGTAGTCGACGGCGTCGCGGACCGTCTTGAGGTCTTCGAGGTCTTCGTCGTCGATGCGGAACCCCACCGTGCGCTCGCCCAGCTCCTCCTCGAGCGCCTCGACCAGCTCGATCAGCGCGAGCGAGTCGGCTTCGAGGTCGTCGGCGAACGACTGGCCCTCAGCGATGGTGGAGGGGTCGATCTCGAGGATGTCGGCCAGGCGGTCGCGGATCAGCTCGAAGATCTCGTCACGACCGATCGGACCGTGTTCGACATGGGTCTCTGCTGGCACTCGGTGTTACTCCCCGGGGTCATCGGATGGGCATGACGCGGGGGATGGTAGCCCACGCGTCCTTGTGAGGTTGTGATTCGGCCGGGGCAGGTGCTGATCGTGCCCTCAGGACCGGGCGACGGCGGCACGGATCGACTCGACCAGGCCGGCCTGGACCATCTCGGCGGCGGTGCGCACCGCGTTGCGCATGGCCAGAGCCGAGGAGGAACCGTGGCTGATGATGCACACGCCGTCGACACCGAGCATCAGCGCCCCACCGGTGTTCTCGGGATCGAGCTGGGCATACAGCGGCGAGAGCGCCGGCATGAGCGTGCTCGCGGCGTCGCGGGCCTCCTCGCTGGAGTCGAACACGCCGAGCAGCGCGCCGATGAGGGCCCGCATGCCGCCCTCGAGCGACTTGAGGGTGACGTTCCCGGTGAAGCCGTCGGTGACGCACACGTCGGCGACCGACGCCATGAGGTCGCGCCCTTCGATGTTGCCGATGAACTGGGCCCCGAGGGCGTCCCAGTCGATGTCGACCAGCAGCTTGTGGGCGTCTTTGACCAGCGCGTTGCCCTTGGTGGGCTCCTCGCCGATCGACAGCAGGCCAACCTTCGGGCACTCGACCCCGTAGCGGTCGCGGGAGTAGATGGCCCCCATCAGGGCGAACTGGACGAGCCACTCGGGCTGGCACTCGGAGTTGGCTCCCGCATCGAGCAGCACACACGGCGCGCCGACGGGATCGGGGATGGGGGTGGCGATGGCCGGCCGGGACACGCCTTTGATCCGGCCCATGCGCAACAAGGCGCTGGCCATGGTGGCACCGGTGTTCCCGGCACTGACCATGGCTGATGCCTTGCCGTCGCGCACCGCCTCGGCGGCACGCACCAGCGACGAGTCCTTCATGCGCCGCACGCTGCCGCTCGGGTCGGCATCCATGGGGATCACCTCGGACGCCTCGATCACCTCGAGGGGGCCGGGGTCGCGGATCAGGTCGGAGCGCCCGACGAGCACGACGGGGACACCGTCCTCCTCCTGGGCCTGGCGAGCACCGGCGACGATCTGATCCGGGGCGTGGTCGCCCCCCATGGCGTCGACTGCGATGGGCAGCACCGGCCGGACCTAGTCGACCTCGATGGCCTGGCGGCCCTTGTACCAGCCGCAGGCACCGCACACGACGTGGGGCAGCTTCGCTGCACCGCACCGGGGACAGACGCTGCGCGACGGGGCGTCGAGCTTCCAGGCTGACGCCCGGCGGCTGCGGGTCTTGGCCTTGGAGGTCTTCTTCTTGGGGACAGCCATCTCGATGATCCTCAGGCACAGGGGCGGAAGCGGGCGGGCTCCCGCGGGGACGAACGTGGACGCCTCCGGCCGGTGGCCGGGCACGAGGAGGAGAGGATAGCGGCCCAGGCCTCGATGCGTCGAAGCCGCCGGCCCCGACTCGGGCCCGGTGGCGGTCTCAGTCGTCGAAGCGGAGCTCGTCGAGCGCGGCCCAGCGGGGATCGCCCAGCCGGGACGGCTCGCCTCCGGGCTCGGCGTCGGGCGGCACCTCGTCGCCGACCCGGGCGGGGAAGTCGTCGGGGGCGGGTCCCCGGCAGCTCTCGCCACACAGCGGTGCCAGCGGCAGCGCGAGCAGCAACGACTCTCGCGCTGCGGCCCCCAGATCGATCTCGTCGCCCTCGATCGGCCAGACCTCGTCGTCGAGCGGCACCCGGGAGAACACCTCGTGCACGTCGGACTCGAGCTCACCCTCGATGGGGTCCAGACAACGTCGACAGGTGCCGTGCCACCAGGCGGTCACGGTGCCGGTGAGGGTCAGGGTGCCCGGATCCGCGGTCGATTCGACGGTGAGATCGAGCGAGGCGACGGTGCCGGCGTCGATGACCGAGCCCGAGACCTCGAGTTGATCCACCCGCAGCTCGCGCTCGACGTGTCGGCGCGTGCCGGGACGCTGGAGCAGATCGCCGACCCCGAGACGCAGCTCGCGCCCAGCGGTCATCGCTGGTCCTGGTCGAAGAACACCGCGGTGGGCGCTGCGTCCTCCTCGCCGCGGTCTTCGGTCGCTTCGGCCGGGTCGGGTTCGTCGCTGAGGCCGGGACCCCCCAGCCTGGCGGTGCCCTGCAGCTTGGCCCTGCCCTCGGCGACGGTGCGGGCGGTACGTTCGAGGATGATCTCGAAGCTGGCCAGGCGTTGGTCGCAGAAGTCCTCGATCTCGTGGCGCATGGCGCGGGCGTCGGCCTCGGCCTTGTCGACGACCTGGCGAGCCCGTGCCTCGGCGGCCTTGACGACCTCGGTTCGCTGCACCATGGCTCCGGCTCGTGCGCGGGCCTGTTCGATGATCTCCTCGCCCTCGCGGCGCGCCTGGGCGAGGAAGTCGGCGCGCTCCTTGAGCAGCCAGCGGGCGGCGCGCAGCTCCTCGGGGAGCCGGTCGATGGCGTCGTTGAGCATCTCGAGGATCTCGTCGCGGTTCACCATGACCGAGGTGGACAGCGGCATGGGCCGCGCCGAGCCGATGATGTCGGCGACGCGGCGGAGCATGGTCTCGGCCTCCATGGGCGGCTGGCCCGCGGGAAGGTCGGAGATGGGCTCGAGGTCGCTCGGTCGGTCGGTCATCGGTCGTCGCTCCACCGACCCTTCATGCGCTCGATCACCGCCGGCGGGACCATCGAGGAGATGTCACCACCGAAGCGGGCGATCTCGCGGATGAGGCGCGAGGCGAGGAAGGAGTGCTCGGATGCCGAGGGGATGAACAGCGTGTCGACCCCAGAGATGGCCTGGTTCATCTGGGCCATCTGCAGCTCGCTCTCGAAGTCCGACACCGCCCGCAGGCCCTTGACGATGAAGTCGGCGTGCACCTCTCGGGCCAGGTCGACCACGAGGCTGGAGAACATGGTGACCCGCACGTTGTCGAGGTGGGCGAAGACCTCCTTGATCATCTCCTCACGCTCGGAGAGGCTGAAGAGCGGCTCGCCCTTCTGGGGGTTGCGCATCGCGGCGACGACCACCTCGTCGAACAGGCGCGATGCCGTCTCGACGATCTCGAGGTGTCCGTTGTGGACGGGATCGAACGAGCCGGGGTACAAGACGACGGCCACAGCTGGCTACTCCGGGGGGTGGGGAGCGGATCGGGACAAGATGGTGACCACGGTAGCCCCGTAGCGCTTCTGACGAACCAACTCCCAGCCGGGAGGCGCCGCCACCTCGCGGTCGGACTCGCAGACCACCAGCGGGGCGGTGCTGGCCGCGAGGAGCTCGTCCCACCGGTCGAACCGGTACGGGGGATCGCACAGCATGAGATCTGCCGGTGGTGCGTCGTCGAGGTAGGCGAAGGCGTCGGAGGGCACCACCTCGGCCCGGTCGGCGAAGCCCAACGAGGCCAGGTTCGCCTCGATCATCGCCCGAGCCCGGCGATCGTGTTCGACGAAGCGCACCTGCGCCGCTCCTCTCGACAGCGCTTCGAGGCCCAGTGCTCCGCTGCCGGCGAACAGGTCGACGACGGTGGATCCCGCGACCGCACCGAGGGAGCCGAGCGCGTTGAACAGCGCCTCGCGGACCCGATCGGTCGTGGGTCGGGTGTCGAGTCCGTCGGGAGCGGCGATGCGACGGCCACGAGCGACCCCGGCGACGATCCTCACCCCGACGACGGTAGTGGCCCGGGCCGGGGACGCAGGAGGACCACGAGGAGCGCGCCGCGGACGGCTGCGTCGACCACCCACGCGGCGAGGGCGACGCCGGCGACCGGCCACCAGCCCGCGACGAGCGCCGCCGCGGTGAGGTTGCCGGCGAGCAACGACACCCACGAGCGGGTGATGGCGAAGCCCCGGGCCTGGGCGCGATGGTCGCGACCTCGGATGATCGGCCCGAGGTAGGCGAGGGATCCGACCACGAGCTGGGCGATGCCACCGACGGCGAGGACGAGCCACAGGCGTCGGGGCAGCGGGTTCGATCCCAGGACCTCGACCGCCGCCCACCCGAGGGCGATGGCCCACCACGCGAGGGCGGCCACCAGCTGGGCGAGTCGCGGTCCCGCCCACCGCCACTGGCGCACACCGAGTCGAGGGAGCATCGCCGCGGTGGCGACCATCGCCACCCCCGCGACGGCGAGCCCGGCCCCGGCGACCGTGGTCGAGCCACCCGCCTGACCGGCCGCAGCGGTCGCCACCCCCGCCCCCATCAGCGCGAGCGCCACTCGGGCACGACCGGGCCGGTAGCGGGGCGACATGCGCGTGCGGGCCTGGGTTGCGAAGAACGTGGGGAGCGTGGCCGCGACGACCACGCCGACCAGACCGAAGACGTTGACGAGGGTGTGTGCATCGCGTGCCGCGACCCGGTCGATCGGCCCGTCGAGGGCGAGGACCAGGCCGAGCCCGCTCCCGGCCAGCCCCAGCGCGACGGCCAGAAGGTAGCCGTCGATCGACGGGAGGAAGCGGTCGATCACCACGGTGCGGCGGATCCGGAGGAGCAGCTGGGCGAGCAGGGCGAGCGCGACCAGGATCGCCGCCCCTCCTGCGGCCACGACCCATGGTGCGGAGTCCACCTCCTGCCCGATGACCAGGGTGACGACGCCAGTGGCCAGAAGCCAGCGTTGCGTGACGACCAGGCGGGTCGGCGGCGGCGTCGCAGCCGACCAGGTGATGGCGAAGAGCTGGGTCGTCGCCGAGATCGCGCTCAGGACCCCGCCGAGCAGCAGGAGGTGCAGCGCCATCCACCACCGCTGGGACCCCGCGGCGAGGGCGACCACCGCGGCGGTGACCACGAAGAGTCCTGCCAAACACAGGGTGGGCCACGCCTGGCGGTGGGCCGCGGTGACCCGTCCCGGCGCACCCTTCAGACGACGTCGGGGAGGGCGGGAGGGATCGGGACTCTCGGCCCTACTGGTCTCTTCTGCCATCAGCTAGAACTATCCCAAGGAAGTGGCACCGACGCACAGGGTCGTTCGTCCCGCCACGTGACACCAGCAAGGAACCGTTCCATGGCCGACCTCCAGCAGCAGGCCCGAGCACTCGGCGATCCCACCCGCCACGGCATCTTCCGCTATCTGGCCGATGCGGAGCGACCGGTCGGGGTGGCCGAGCTCACCGCCCACTTCGGGCTCAACCACAACGCCATCCGTCAGCACCTGGCCAAGCTCGACGGCGCCGGCCTGGTCGTGAGATCGGTTGCACGCCACGACGGGCCCGGCCGCCCGCCGCTGGTCTTCGAGGTGGACCCCACCGCCGGGAGCCGCTGGAACGTGACCGGTCCCTACGAGCGGTTGGCCCGATGGCTGGCCGAGATCATCCGCACCGGCGACAGCGCCAGGGAGGTGGGTCGCCGGGCCGGTGCCAGCCAGGTGCTGGTGGGCACCGAGGCCCCCGAAGGGCTGGGCGAGCTGGTCGAGCAGATGGCCCGGCAGGGCTTCGATCCCGCCCTCGACGAGGGACCCGGCGGGCTCGACGTGGTGCTGCAGAGCTGCCCGTACGAGAGCACCGCGCTCGCCGACCCCGACACGGTCTGCAACCTGCACCTGGGGTTCGCCGAGGGCGTCGCCGAGCGCGTGGGTGGCATCGCCATCGGCGGCCTGCACCCCCACGATCCCCGTCAGGCGCACTGTCGGCTCCGAGTCCGGGCCGAGCGGCAAGGAGAGCGGGAAGGAGAAGGCCGATAGGCGGTCCCCGATTCGGGACCTTCGACCCTTCCGGCCGGACCAGAGGTTCTTCCAGACTTCACTAGAAGAACCTCTCGACAGGAGAACCCCCGATGACCGCATCCTCCGCCCCCTCCCGCGACGCCTGGCCGATCGTGACGGCAACGCTGGCCGTGTTCGCGCTGATCGTCGCCGGCATCGCCCTCATAGCGAACACCAACGACGGCACC
>JBKGZW010000245.1:0-3688 GCA_046543225.1 Acidimicrobiales bacterium | reverse complement strand
TCGCCACCGTCGCCCAAGAGGTGGTCCTCAGAGCGCGTCGACCCTAACCTGGGTCGTTCCCACCGAGAGGACCACCATGGATGCCACCGATGCCCCACCGGGGTTCGTGGTGCTCGCCAACGGTGCAGCGGGATCGGTCGACGAGCGGTCACTCGGAGTCGCCGTGAGCGAGCTCGCCGAGCACGCACCCACGATCCTGCGACGAACCGACAGCGCCGACGACGTCGACGACGCGCTCATGACCCTCGACGGTCGCCGGGCGGTGGTCCTCGGTGGCGATGGGTCGCTGCACCTGGTGGTCAACCGACTGCTCGCGCTCGGCTTGGGCGCGGTGCCGATCGGGTTGGTACCGCTCGGCACCGGCAACGACCTCGCACGTAGTGCTGGGCTCAGCCTCGATCCGGCGTCGGCGGCCCGCACCGCCGCGACCGGGACCGTGCGGGCGCTGGCGGTCGCAGATCATCCAGACGAGGTGGTGGTGAACAACGCCCACCTCGGCCTGGGTGCACAGGCGGCGCTCAAGGCCAGCGGGTTCAAGCGGTACCTCGGGCCGGCCGCCTATCCGATGGGCGCGCTCGTCGCCGGCGTAGGTCCCACGCCGGTCGACCTCACGATCGAGATCGACGATGCCCCGGTGTTCGATGGCGCTGCGATCGCGCTGCTCATCGCCCTCGGACCGAGCGCCGGTGGTGGCCACGAGATCGCCCCCGACGCCGAGCCGACCGATCCCGTCATGGCAATCGTCGCGGTGAG
Organism: Acidimicrobiales bacterium; assembly: GCA_046543225.1. GTDB lineage: Bacteria > Actinomycetota > Acidimicrobiia > Acidimicrobiales > SKKL01 > SKKL01. The sequence continues at coordinate 2,935 of JBKGZW010000245.1, read as the reverse complement.
ACAGAGCACGGTCTCCAACCGCCTGGCACTGGTCGCCGATGTCCTTCGGCGCCACGACCCGTCCCGGCGTGACGGGGTCGAGCAGTGGACCGGTCAGTACGTGCGCGTGCGCTCGGCGGGCGAGGTCGGGATCGCCACCCGCTGGGACGTCGACGGCGAACCACGCCAGTGGGAGCACGAGGTCGAGCTGCAGATCTCCGAGGCGCGCTGGCACCTGGTGGCGCCGGGCTGACTCAGCTCATCGGCCGGAAGAGGTTCGACGCCACCTCGAGCAGGCGCTGGGGCGGCGAACGACGGTCCCAGGCCCACTCGGTGACCAGCTCGCTCCGAGTCAGGTCCTCGTCGAAGTGACCGTCGAGGGTCGAGACCACGTCGGGGTCGATGACCACGAGGTTCACCTCGTCGTCGTGGCGGGTGGAACGGCGATTGAGGTTGGAGGACCCGATCGTGGCGATCTGGCCGTCGACGGTGATGATCTTGGCGTGGAGCATCGAGGGCTGGTACGCCCAGATCTCGACCCCGCACTCGATCAGCCGCTCGTACTGGGCTTCGCCCGCGATCTGCACGAAACGCTTGTCGGTGTGAGGACCGGGCAGCAGGATCTGCACCTCGACACCGCGGCCGCGCGCGTCGCAGAGCATGTCGACCGTGTCGTCGTCGGGCACGAAGTAGGCGGTCGTGATGCGGATGCACCGCTCGGCGAGGCGGAAGAGCGCCCAGTAGAGGGTGGCGATGTCGGAGAACCCGGTCTCGGCGGTGCCACGCACCACCTGGACCACCGACGAGCCGGGATGGGGCTGATCGGGAAACCGGTCGATCTCGCGGTCGAGCAGGTCCTGATCGGTCTCGAGCCAGTTGTCGAGAAACGCTGCCCGGAGGCCGTCGACCGCGGGGCCGAGCACCTCGAAGTGGGTGTCGCGCCACTGATCCGGATGACGGCCGTCCCCCATCCACTGATCGGCGATGCCCACGCCTCCGGTGAAGCCGGTGGCCTCATCGACGACCATCACCTTGCGGTGCGTTCGGTTGTGCATCTCCCATGGCCGCAGCCTGCTGAGAGGTCGGAACTTCCGCAGGATGCAGCCGCTCTGGTCGATCTGGTCGATCAGGTCCTGCTCCATCAGCCGGGCACCGAGGGCATCGACGAGGATCCGGACGCGCACTCCCCGATCGGCAGCCTCGCTGAAGGCGTCGGCCATCTCCTGGCCGATCTCGCCCGACCAGTAGATGAAGGTGAGGAAGTCGATCGTGTGCTCGGCCCCGCGAATGGCCTCGAGCATGACGGGGAAGATCTCGTTGCCGTTGCGCAACACCGTGATGTGATTGCCCTCGGTGGCGGGGATGCCCATCACCCCTTCGATCACACGGCGCGAGGGGCGTTCGATCACGCCTCAGTTCCCCCAGACGACGAAGGGGACGTCGGGGTCGGGCTCGTCGATCCGGACCTGGCCACCCCAGACGAGGAGGTCGTCGCCGGTCCAGGTTGCGGTGTGGTTCGTGCGGGGCGTACCGGGAGGATCGGGCAGCTCGTACCACTGATCGGTCTCTGGATCCCAGGCCATGGCGTGGATGCTCAGGTCGTCGGGTGCATCGCCGGCGCCGTCACCGACGCTGTCACCCCCGATGAGGTAGATGACCTGGTCTCCCCGAGCCACGCTGGCATCGACGCGCGGGTCACCCGGGTGGTCGGCGATCGACCGCCAGGTGTCCGCACGGGGGTCATAGGCCGCACCATCGTCGAAGTCCTGAGTCCCGCCATCTTCCACGTCCACCTCGCGGCCGCCCACGACCACCATCTCGTCGCCGGACCACACCGCCGCGGCACCAGTGCGCGGTTCGAGGGGCCAGGAGGCGATGGTGCGCCACTGGTCCGACCCCGGGTCGTAGGCAGCACCGTCGCCGAGCGGGCTGCCCACCTCGTCCGGCCCGGCATCACCGGTACCACCGACCACGATCATCTCCCTGCCGGTCCAGACCGCCTCCGCCGAGTACCGCGCGTCGACCGGCGCCGAGGGAATCGACCGCCACTCGCCGGTGTCGGGATCGAAGGCAGCCCCGTCGCCGAGGACCGACCCCGGCGTCGGCGGACCGGTGTCGTCGTAGCCACCGAACACGACCAGCTCGTCGTCGGTCCACACCGCGCTGGCGCCGCAACGCTGATCGGCCCCTGGCGCCGGAGGGATGGCCTCCCAGGTGCCGCTCGCAGGGTCATAGAGCGCGCCATCGGTGAAGCACTCGGCCAGGTGGTCGGGCCCCGCGGTGCCGCCCCACACCAGCAGTCGATCACCGGCCCAGAAGGCGTGATGACCCCACCGGGGCTCGATCGGGGCGGCGGGCACGGTGCTCCACCCTTGCGTCGACGGGTCGAAGACCGCACCATCGGCCTCCACCCCTTCTGCGTCGCCGCCGCCCCACACGAACAGGCGATCGCCGCTCCAGGTGGCACTGGAGTTGAGGCGAGCCTCGATCGGGGCGCCGGACAGGGTCTCCCACGCTCCCTCCACCTCGGGTGGCTCGCGGTCGGCGCCCTCGGTGCTGTCGGTGGTGTCGGTGCTGTCGAAGCGAATCCGCGGCAGCATCTCGTCGAGGACCTCGATCTTGGTGTCGAAGTCGGGTTGGCCGACGTCGTGGCTCATCGCCAGCAGTGCTCGGTCGCCGAGATCCACGACGTAGCGGACCGTGCGCATGCCTTCGGGATGGAACCCCTCGCCGCTGTGGCGCTGCTCCTGGCGGTACGCGGTGTGCCCGTCGACGGTGACCTCGCGTTGGTCGGTCACCTCGACGAACGGGTCGTCGAGGAAGTCGTCCTCGACGTCGGTGACGACCTCCTGCATCCGCATCTGCACGGCGATGTCGGCAGGGACCTCCAGGCCGGACGACTCGGGCAGCTCGACCGATTCGGGATCGAACAGACTGCACGGCGCCACCTCGGACC
>JBKGZW010000244.1:0-3700 GCA_046543225.1 Acidimicrobiales bacterium | reverse complement strand
CCGCCGAGACCGCATCCAGCTTCGAACCCGCCCCCATCAACGCGACCAACACCTCCGACGCCGCCCCAGGATCGACCAGACCCCAATCGATCGAGGCCAACCCATCGAGCACCTCCCCCAGTTGTCGCACCAACACCGCCGGATGATCTTCGCTCATACACCCCACGATACCGAATCGAACACCTGTTCGCAACCACATTGGCCGAAACCTGCTGAGGAACATCGAGACCACTGGGTTGGTGGAGGCTGGTGAGCGGGGAGACAGCGACGTGAGAGTGAGGTGAAAGCGCGACCACCGACGATCCGGACATCGGCAACGACGACGACAAGGAGCAAGACATGCAGGTCGATGAAGCGAAGGTCGAGCAGTTCGTGGGACAGGTCGTCGGCGACCTGGGCGCGACGGTCTCGAGCGCGCTCACCTACCTCGGCCATCAGCTCGGCCTGTACCGGGCGATGGCCGACGCCGGGCCCCTGACCCCAGCAGAGCTGGCCAAGCGGACCGGCACCCACCATCGGTACGTGCGCGAGTGGCTCGACAACCAGGCGGCTGGGGGATACATCACCTACGACCCGGCTGGTCGAACTTACGAGCTGCCGCCCGAGCACGCGATGGTGCTGGCCGAGGAGGACAGCCCGGTCCACATGGCGCCGGCGTGGAAGCAGATGGCCGCGATCTGGGCGGTCGAACCCAAGCTGGAGGCCGCGTTCCAGTCCGGCGACGGTGTGGGGTGGCACGAACACGATCCGAGGCTGTTCGGCGCCACCGAGGGGTTCTTCAAGCCCGCCTACCGGACCAACCTCGTCGACGAGTGGATCCCGGCGCTGGAGGGGATCCAGGAGAAGCTGACCGCCGGCGCGCAGGTGGCCGACGTCGGCTGCGGACACGGCGCCTCCTCGATCCTGCTCGCCGAGGCCTTCCCCAACACCACGGTGGCCGGATTCGACTACCACGACGCCTCGATCGAGGCCGCCCGCCGGCGTGCCGCCGAGGCCGGGCTCGATGACGATCGGGTGAGCTTCGAGGTCGCCGCGGCCGACGAATACCCGTTGCCCGACCGCGGTGGATACGACCTCATCTGCTTCTTCGACGCGCTCCACGACTTCGGCGATCCGGTGGGGGCGGCGGCCCACGCCCGCAGGACCCTCGCCGATGACGGCACGGTCATGCTCGTCGAGATCCGCTCCGAGGACCGCACCGAGGACAACCTCGGCCCCTTCGGCCGCCTCGCCTACGGCATGTCCACCTTCGTGTGCACGCCGAACTCGCTGGCCCAGGACGTCGGCTACGCGCTGGGTGGCCAGGCCGGTCCCTCCGCCATCCGCGAGGTCTTCGAACGGGCCGGCTTCACTCGGTTCCGCAAGGTCGCGGAAGCGCCGGTGCACCAGGTGCTCGAGGTCCGCCCGTAGGAACCTGCCGTTCGAGTGCATCGCCCGCCCCCGGGCCGGTCACGACCCGTCGACGACTCCACCGGCCACGAGGCGGTCGATCTCGTCGAGGGCGTAGGCGACCGCCTCGTCGTCGCTCATGTTCGCGCCGCGGTTCGCTGCGGCCGCGAACGCCTCTCGGCCCAGGGACTCGCGAAGCGAGGCCGCGGTCGTCTCGAGGCGCTGCGCGTCGGTGCCGAAGGCCTGGGCGCCGGTGACGGCGGTCTCGATCGCGCCGAGGAGGACGGCCGCGGGCTCGTCCGCCGCGACGCGCTCGAGCAGGACCAGCAGATTGCGCAGCGTGGTCCACATGTGGGCCCAGTCACCGGCACTGCGCCAGTGGGCGATGATCGCTCTGAAGGCCGCGAGCGCCTCGCCCGGCTGACCGTGCCTCGCCTCGAGAGAGGCGATCGAGACCCGCGCCACGCCCTCGATGAAGCGGTCGCCGACCGATGTGGCGACCTCGATCGCCTGCTCGAACGCCGCCAGGGCGGCATCGGGGTCGGCGTCGAGCCGGATCTCCCCCTCCAGGTAGCAATAGCCGGCCCGCAGGCTCGGGGTGGCGGCTCGCTCGACGACCTGCCATCCCTCCTGCAGCCCGGAGACGGCGTCGTCGTCTCGTCCCGTGTAGATGGCGGCGAACACCCCGTAGAGCTGCCCCAGCGACTCGTAGTAGGGGTTGTCGCACGTCCGCGCCTGTTCGACGAGTTGGGCACCTCGCCGGTCGGTCTCGTCGAGCTGGCCTCGATACAAGGAGATCTCGGCCAGCAACTGCAAGGCCCGCAGCACCACCCACTCGTCCGACGCCGCTGCCAGGGCCCGTTCGCCGTGTTCATGGGCCTGCTCCAGCTGCCCGCGCTGCATGCAGCCCACCCCGGCGGCCACGAGCGCGGCTGCCCACGCAGGCGACTGCGGCGCACCGGGAAGCTCCAGGGCGCGCAGCACCCACCCGTAGACCTCGTCGCGAAGCTGGTAGTAGGCGTAGTCACACAGGAGTGCGGGCAGCCGCAGCGCCAGGTCCACCTGGCCGTGGGCCCCGGCCCACGCCTGGGCGGCACGGAGATTGGCGAGCTCGGCATCGATCACCCGCACCCACTCGGCCTCTTCGGCCCCCTGCAACCCGCCCATGGCCTCCTCGGCCAGCGTGACGAAGTGCGCGGCGTGGCACTGCTGCCAGGTCGCCAGCTCCCCGCGTGCATCGAGTCGGGCCACTCCGTGGTCCCGCAGGGTCTCCAGCAACCGGTAGCGCACCCGCTCGTGCGTGCGCTCGACCGCCACCAGCGAGCTGTCGACCAGCTCGGCCACGCGGCCGGCGATCTCCCACTCGGCGAGCCCGTCGCCCGCACACACCTGTTCGGCGGCATCCAGCCCGAAGCCTCCGGCGAAGACCGCGAGACGATCGAACAGCTGCTGGGCCGCCTCCGGAAGCAGCGCGTAGGACCACTCGACGACCGCCTGCAGGCTCCGGTGCCGCGGCGCGACCTCCGGGGGCTCGGCGGTCAGCAGCTCGAAGCGCTGGTCGAGGCGAGCGGCGATGTCAGCGGGGCCCATCGACCGCACCCGCGCCGCAGCCAGCTCGAGCGCCAAGGGCAGGCCGTCGAGGCGCCGACAGATCTCCACCACCGCGTCACGATCGGCACCGGCCAGATCGAAGGAGGGATCGGCGGCGGTGGCCCGGTCGCAGAAGAGGGTGACCCCGGCGCTGTCCTCGTCCTCGCCGACGTCCAGGGGAGCGACCGGCCAGATCTGTTGACCGGCCACTCCGAGGGGTTGACGACTGGTGACCAGCAGGTCCACCTCCGGGCACGCCCTCGCCACCCGGTCGGCGAGGGCGGAGGCCCCGGCCGCGACGTGCTCACAGTTGTCGAGGACCAGCAGCAGGTCCTTCGCCCGGAGGAGCTCCACCAGACCGTCCGCTGGACCAGCTCCCTCGGCGGGCAACACCCCGAGGGCGGTGGCGACGACATCCGCCACCGCCTCCGACCGGTCGGCCCCCGACAGGTCACACACCCGAACCCCGTCGGCGTAGTCGTCTGCCACCTCGCGGGCGACATGCACTGCAAGGCGGCTCTTGCCGACCCCGCCGACCCCGGTCAGCACCACGATGCGCCCGTTGCTCAGCGCGGCGGAGACGCCACGGATGTCCTCCTCCCTGCCGACGAAGCTCGTCAAGGGCTCGGGCAGCATCTCTGCCGCAGCGTTCGACCGGCGATGGGGCCCACCGGCTCGCGCGTCGAACACGTCGGGCACGACCGGTGGGGCCGGCCACGGG
>JBKGZW010000243.1:0-3723 GCA_046543225.1 Acidimicrobiales bacterium | reverse complement strand
TTGCCCACGTTGGGGCGCCCCACGATGGTCACGAAACCGGATCTCACCGGCTCAGCTTGCCACCGTCACCTGCGCTTCGCGATCACCGCCATGCGTTCGCGCAGTTCCAGCCCGTCGCCCACCGGCACGATCATCGCCGCGAGGTGACCCAGCCCGATGAACAGCGCCGCGATCCCGAGGTGGATCGGGATCATGCCAACCAGGGCGAGGACCGCTGCGATCAGTCCCGCGGCGCACGCGAAGCTCGGTCCGGCGACCACGACGAGCAGGTCCGGCCACGGACCGATCGAGCGATGATCGACCGCGACACGAAACCTGTCGCCGTGAACCCCCTCGACCGCTCCATCGAGCGCGTGAACGGCCACGACATGGCCGAGCTCGTGGACGATGCCCACGATCCCGAACACGATCGGCACCGGCCAGAGCGCTACGTCGGCTTCGATCCCTCCCAGCTGACCGAGCAACCACAGAGCAATCGCCGTGGCGGCACAGGCGGGGCCGATCGAGCGACTCGTGACGGCCACAGTGCCGAGCAGTGCGTCATTGAAGCGCACCGCGCTAGCCCTGCTTGACCAGTGCCTCGGGGGCGATCTCGGTGAGACGCCAGGCAGCGAGCGCGATCGCCGCGACAGACGCGGTGAGGGCTACTCCTCCTTCCGACAACGACAAGCCCACGGAGGAGAAGGTCGCCGCGAGCAACAGCACCCCTGCCATCCACGCACCGGCGACGGCCGCGGCGGCGCCGGTGGCCATCGGGTGATCGTCCATGACCGGGAGCACCGCTCCCCCGAGCAGGGTTGCGCTCGCAGTGGGAAGGAGGAAGGTGAGATACATGGCGAACAGACCGAGGTCAGCGTGAGCGATCGCCAGGGGGATGACGGCCAGCACGAACATGGCCGAGGCGAGCCCGATCCCGGCAGCGCACTTGGACCACGCCCAGGACCACCGTGACCCCAAGGGATACCACTCGACCCACGACGAACGGAGGTTGTGGCCAACCGCACGCAGAGCGACGGCTCCCGCTATCACCGGGATCATCATCATCGCGAGATCGCCGATCACGAACGAGTGTCCGACCGCTCCCAGGGTCGTGACGACTCCGAGCAGCATGGCGACCACGATCGTCGTGGGCAGGCGGAGCAGGCCGATGAGCTCGGCGCTCACCAGCATCGCCCAGGGACGGTCGACGGCCGGCAGTCGCCCCACGGTCGGGATCGTCGCGGTCGAACGGCCATGACGGCCGCTCGACGCCACGACGACGAGCACGGCCAGGCAAGCCGGGTAGGCGACCACGAGGGCGACGCCACGAAGCGGGAAGGCGCCCGTGTGCAACAGGCCGTAGGTGTCGCCGACGACCAGGCCGAGGGACAGGTTGGCCACCTGGGGCCACCACTCCGGAGCAAGCGGGAGATCTGCGATCACGACCGCGACGAGCAGGACCAGACCACCAGCCACCGCGTGGGCGTGAGGACGAGGGAGACGCAGGTAGTGCTGAATCTCACCAGCCGCGACGATCACCGCGCACAACGCGATGCCCGCAGCGATCGCCGCGATCGGGATGAGGGTCGCTGCGGTGACCAAGGTCGACGCGTCGTGACCCACGGCTCCCGTTGCCAGGACGGCGAGGAACAGCCCGAGGATCACCGAGCCAACGCCGCTGATCATGAGGGTCGGTGCCAGCAGGACCATGCCTCGTTCCCGCGTGCCACCGCCGCCGAGCCAGACGGTGTCTTCGATCGTCGACTCGTCGGCAGGCCCGAGGACGCCGAGCAGTGCCCCCAGTCCGCAGCCACACAGCAGCGCCGAATGTCCCAGTGCCTGGAACAGGCTGATGACTTCGGCGACGTCGAGCTCGGCCCCATCGCCCAGGGTCGCGCTCAACGACCAGCCAGCCAGCCCGACCGCCAGGAGGGATGCGGCACCCGTGGCCGCGGCCAGCACGGTGATGGTACGTGGCGTCATTCCGAGCAAGGTTGCGGCCTGTCGAAGCCACACCCGGACGCTGAGGCGGAGGAGGTCTGTCACGAGACCTCCGTGCTCTCCGATGCACCACCCGCTCGCCTGGCCGCGACCACAGCACCGACCACCGGAGCGCCGACGAGGATCGCCGGCACGAGCGGCCCAAAGCCCACCTCAACCCCGAAACCGTCGTCTGTGGTCTCGTGCTCGGCAGATGCGATCCCGAGCAGCGACGCAGACGACTCGGTGGTCAGTGCCAGGCCGAAGGCCAGCACCGTCGCCAGCACGATGATGGCGAGTCCGACCACCAAGGCCATGACAGCACTCCGCACCACCGCCGCGATCATGCCGACCGACCTTCTGCAGATCCGGCGGCCGCCGCGAGCTGGTTTCGCGCGTCTTCGAGCCGGTCGTGGATGCCGGTGAGTCGCAGGAACGCGTCGCGCAGCGACAGGGCTTCGCCCGCCGATGACGCGACTTCAGATGGCGAGCCCTGCGCCACGCATCGGCCGGCGTGGAGGATGGCCACGCGGTCGCACAGATCGGCAGCGTGATCGAGGTCGTGGGTCGCGATGATCACCGCGGCCCCGGTGGCACTCGTTGCGATGTCGATGGCGTGCTCGAACACCGCCGCGGCCTCTGGGTCGAGGCCGCGCTGGGGCTCGTCGGCGACGATCAGGGCGGGATCGTGGGCGAACGCCGCGATGAACTGGGCCTTTCGCTTCATGCCGTGGGAGTACTCACCCAGCGGGCGTCCCAGTGCCTGTTCCATCCCGAAGAGGTCGATGAGCAGATCGCCGAAGGGGGACCGCTTCTGTCGCCGAAGGACGTCGTGCATCTCGAGGAACTCGGCACCGGTGAGCGCCAGGGGCAGTGGCAGGTCATCGGGCGCCATGCCGATGCGCCGCCGACAGTCGACATCGCTCGGGGTCGATCCCATGACGGTGATCTCGCCCGACGTGGGGGTGAGCAGTCCGACGAGCATGTGCAGAAGCGTCGTCTTGCCCGATCCGTTCGGTCCGAGGATCCCGAAGATCTCTCCTGCCTCGACGGCGAAGGAGAGGGGATCGAGTACACGGGTCTCGCCGAAGCTCTTCTCGACAGCGTCGACGTTCACGATGGCGCTCATGTCACGATCCCCTCTCCTCCCTAGCCGTCCTGTGACCTCACTGGGTGCAGTAGAAGCCGAGCTTGTACTCCCAGACGCGCCAACCGTTTGTCGACACGCTCAGTCCGCCGTCGTAGCTCCCGCCGCGGGCCACGCAGTAGGCCATCGCCCAGGCCAGGATCCCGACCGCTGCGACGGTGGCGATGGCGACGACCACGACGATCCACACCGCGTGAGCGCGTCGGTTGTCCGCCAAGCGGTCCAGCCGGTCGGCGACGTGGACGCCGGCTACGCCTCCCTGGGAGAGAGACAGCGACGAGAGCGAGCGAAGGCTTGACTCGACGATTGCCTCGAACTGTCGATCGACATCGTGTCGATCGACCTCAGCGCCCGCTGACCCGCCTTCAGGGCGCGGTGACTCCAGCACGTGCATGTGTTTTCCCCTTTCCGCCGATGGGGAGCGCCTCGCCCCCCAAGGTCCGATCACTGAAACATTGGACCACCAACCTGTCAACCCTGCTACACAAAAAGTAGTGTCGTTCTAGAACGCCCCGACGTTCAGGCCGGGGTGAGGCGATCGACCCGGACCCGGCCGATGCGGCGCCCCTGGACCTTCTCGGCCCGCAGACGGAAGCCGTCGACCTCGACGCACTCTC
>JBKGZW010000242.1:0-3723 GCA_046543225.1 Acidimicrobiales bacterium | reverse complement strand
CCCGCGCGGCCAACTCGGATCGAAACCGATAGCGTCGATTGCATGTCGCGACCAGCAACCCTCGGCCAGCTCCGCGAGTCGGGCTGGGAGTCCCTTCCCGTCAAAGAAGAGGTGCGGCGCAACGCCGTGGCCTGCATCGCTGCCGGAGAACCGCTGTTCCCGGCCGTGCTCGGCTACGAGGACACCGTGCTCCCGCAGCTCGAGAACGCGCTCCTCGCCGGACACGACGTGATCTTTCTCGGCGAGCGGGGTCAGGCCAAGACCCGCATGATCCGTGCCCTGACCGGTCTGCTCGACGAGTGGATGCCGATCGTCGAGGGCTCCGAGATCAACGACGACCCCTACCATCCGGTGTCCAAGCACGCCAAGGACCTCCTCGCAGACCTGGGCGAGGACACCCCCATCGACTGGGTCCACCGCGACCAGCGCTACGGCGAGAAGCTGGCCACCCCCGACACCTCGATCGCCGACCTCATCGGCGAGGTCGACCCGATCAAGGTCGCCGAGGGCCGGTACCTCTCCGATGAGCTCACGCTCCACTACGGGCTGGTGCCTCGAACCAACCGGGGCATCTTCGCCATCAACGAGCTTCCCGACCTCGCCGAGCGCATCCAGGTCGGCCTGCTCAACGTGTTGGAGGAGCGCGACGTCCAGATCCGGGGCTACAAGATCCGCCTTCCGCTCGACGTCATGCTGTTCGCCTCGGCCAACCCCGAGGACTACACCAACCGTGGGCGGCTGATCACCCCCCTCAAGGACCGCTTCGGTGCCCAGATCCGCACCCACTACCCCCTCGACGTCGACATCGAGGTCGAGATCGCCCAGCAGGAGGCCCGGCCCCTCGAAGCACCTGGGGTCGACGTGCACGTCCCGGACTTCATGACCGAGATCGTTGCCACCCTCAGCCACCTCGCCCGCCAGAGCCCCCACATCAACCAGCGCTCGGGCGTGTCGGTGCGCCTCACCGTGGCCAACCTCGAGACCCTCGTCGCCAACGCCGCCCGTCGGGCGCTGCGCTCCGGTGAGTCCGAGGTCGTGCCCCGGGTGTCCGATCTCGACGCCCTGGCCAGCTCCACCTCGGGCAAGGTCGAGATCGAGACCCTCGACGACGGCCGCGACGGCCAGATCGTCGAGCACCTCCTGCGGGCCGCGGTGCTCACCGTGTTCAAGGAGCGGGTCGACGCCGAGCACTTCCGCCCCATCCTCGACGCGTTCGAGGAGGGGGTGGTGGTTGACGCCGGCGAGGACGTGGCCGCCGACGACTACGTGAACCTGCTCGAGTCGGTCCCCGCCCTCGGCGGTCCCGTCGAAGCGCTGGTCGGTGCCGAGACCTCGCCCGCCCGCATCGCCAGCGCCGTCGAGCTGGTCCTCGAGGGCCTGCACCTGTCCAAGCGCCTCAACAAGGACGCTGCGGGGACCAGGTCCTCCTACCGAGGGCGGACCTGAGCCATGCCCGGACCGTCGCGCTTCTCGTACTCCCGCTGGGACGGCACCCAGACCGGGTTCGAGCTCGACGCGTACGACATCCTCGAAGAGATCACCGACGACCTCCTCTACCACGGCGACTTGAACGCCGCGCTGCGCCGGATGATGCAGTCGGGGTTCGAGGACCGCAACGGCGAGCGGATGCAGGGCGTGCGGGAGATGCTCGAGAAGCTCCGCCGGCGTCGCAAGGACCAGCTCGACCAGTACGACCTGGGCGGCATCTACGACGACATCGCCCAAGAGCTGCGAGACGTCGTCGACACCGAGCGCCAGGCGCTCGACCAGCTCGCCGAGGACGCCCGCAACTCCGGCGACCAGCGTCGCCAGGAGGTCGTCGAAGAGTCGGTGGCCGGCAAGCAGATGGATCTCGACATGTTGCCGCCCGACCTCGCCGGTCAGGTCAAACAGCTCCAGGACTACGACTTCACCTCGGCCGAGGCCCAGGAGCGCTTCGAGGGGCTGATGGATCAGCTCCGCCAGCAGCTCATGCAGCAGTACGTCGACCAGATGTCGGGCGCGGTCCAGAACATGACGCCCGAGGACATGGCTCGGATGAAGGACATGATGTCCGAGCTCAACCACATGCTCGAACAGCGCGAGCGGGGTGAGGAGCCCGACTTCGAGGGGTTCATGGACCGCTACGGCGACTTCTTCCCCGAGAACCCCCAGAACCTCGACGAACTGCTCGAGGTCATGGCCGAGCGCATGGCCAACATGCAGGCCATGCTCAACTCGATGACCCCCGAGCAGCGGGCCCAGCTGCAGGGGCTCAGCGAGCAGCTCCTCGAGGACATGGACCTGGCCTTCCAGGCCGACCAGCTGTCACGCAACCTGCAACAGGCGTTCCCCGACATGGGTTGGAACCGAAGCTTCGACTTCCGGGGTCAGGACCCGTTGGGCTTCGCCGAGGCGGCCGAGATGATGCAGGAGCTGGGCGACATCGACCAGCTCGAGAACCTCCTGCGGGGAGCGACCAATCCCGGGGCGTTGTCAGAGGTCGACACCGACCGGGCCCGGGAGATGCTGGGTGACGACGCCGCCCGCAGCCTCGAGCGCATGGCCGAGATGGCCAAGATGCTCGAGGACGCCGGGCTCATCAACAACAAGGAAGGCCACTTCGAGCTGACCCCGAGGGCGATCCGTCGACTCGGGCAGAACGCCCTCAACGACCTGTTCCGCAAGCTCACCCAGGACAAGTTGGGTCGTCACCAGCTCGAGGAGGTCGGAGCGGGCCACGAGCGTGACTTCGACACCAAACCCTACGAGTTCGGCGACGCGTTCAACCTGAACATCGAGCGCACGGTCCGCAACGCGATCCAGCGCACCGGTGGTGGTACCCCGGTTCGTCTCGTCCCCGACGACTTCGAGGTCGAACGCACCGAGAACCTGGTCCGGTCCTCGACGGTGCTGATGCTCGACCTGTCGCTGTCGATGCCCATGCGCGACAACTTCCTGCCGGCCAAGAAGGTCGCCATGGCGCTGCACTCGCTGATCTCGAGCCAGTTCCCCCGTGACTTCCTGGGGCTGGTCGGGTTCTCGGAGGTCGCCCGCGAGCTCACCGCCGAGCAGCTCCCCGAGGTGTCGTGGGACTTCGTCTACGGCACCAACATGCAGCACGGGTTCGCGCTGGCCCGCAGGATGCTGGCCCGTGAGAGCGGCACCAAGCAGATCATCATGATCACCGACGGTGAGCCCACCGCCCACATCCTCCCCAACGGCGAGCCGTTCTTCAGCTACCCGCCGGTGCAGGAGACCGTCGACGCCACCCTGCAAGAGGTGCAGCGCTGCACCCGCGACGACATCCGCATCAACACCTTCATGCTCGACGCCAACAGCTACCTGCAGACCTTCATCGAGCGGCTCACCGAGATGAACAAGGGGCGGGCGTTCTTCACCACCCCCGAGAACCTCGGCGACTACGTGCTGGTCGACTTCATCGAGCAGAAGAAGCAGATGATGCGTGGCCGTGGGGCGCGCGCCTGACGCGGGGGTCGCCCCCGTACACTGTGATCCAGCGGGCGGCGAGCATGCGGGGCGCGTCGCCCCGGAGAGGACACGGTGTTCGAGCGACTCCCCCCAACCCGCGCGAAGGCGGTCTGGTCGGCGATGGTGGCCGTGGCCGTCGTGGTCGCGGTCGTCTCGGCCGCGTGCGCCGACACCTCCTTCGGTGAGGCGGTCGAGGGCGCGGACACCGAACGAGCCGAGCCCGACGCCGACCTGGGGGCCACGGCCCCGGGG
>JBKGZW010000241.1:0-3729 GCA_046543225.1 Acidimicrobiales bacterium | reverse complement strand
CGGGTGCTGGTCGATCTCGCTCGGCTCATCCTCTCGGCCGAAGCCGTCGGGGTCGCCCGCGAGTGCACCGACCTGGCGGCGGCCTATGCCAAGGAGCGCCACCAGTTCGGTCGCCCCATCGCCATGTTCCAGGCGGTCAAGCACCACTGCGCCAACATGGCCGTCGCCACCGAGCTGGCCACCAGCGCGGTGTGGGACGCCGCCCGGGCGGCGAGCACCGGCGGCGACCAGCTCACCTACGCCGCGGCGACCGCCGCGTCGCTGGCCGGCCCCGCCGCCGACCTGTGCGCCAACCTCAACACCCAGATCCACGGCGGCATCGCCATCACCTTCGAACACGACGCCCACCTGTTCATGCGCCGCGCCACCACGCTGCTGGCGGTCCTCGACCACAAGGCAGCGGCGGCCGACCTGGCCGATCTGACCCGCGCCGGCGTCGTCCGGGCCAAGACCGTCGAGCTCCCACCCGAGGCCGAGGCGATCCGCGACGAGGTGCGCACGTTCGCCGACAGCATCGCGGGCCTCCCTGCCGACGAGCAGCGGGCCAAGCTGGTCGAGACCGGCTACGCCCAGCCGCACTGGCCCGAACCATGGGGCCGCAACGCCGGGGCGGTCGAGCAGTTGGTGATCGAGCAGGAGTTCGCCGAGGCCGGGATCCAGCGCCCCCAGTACGGGATCACGGGCTGGGTCATCCTCACCCTGATCCAGTACGCAACCGACGACCAGGTGTCGCGCTGGGTGAAGCCCGCCCTTGACCAAGAGGTCATCTGGTGCCAGCTCTTCAGCGAGCCCGACGCCGGCTCCGACGCCGCCGGCGTCAAGACCAAGGCCACCCGGGTCGACGGTGGGTGGCTGGTCAACGGCCAGAAGGTCTGGACCAGCGGCGCCCACGAGGCCGCCTACGGGTTCGCCACCGTGCGCACCAACCCCGATGTCGCCAAGCACGATGGCATCACGATCATGGTCATCGACATGCACGCCGAGGGCGTCGAGGTCCGACCCATCAAGATGCCGACGGGGAACTCGTCGTTCAACGAGGTCTTCTTCAGCGACGTGTTCGTGCCCGACGACGACGTGGTCGGACCCGTCGACGGCGGGTGGACCGTCGCCCGGGCCACCCTCGGCAACGAGAGCGTCAGCATCGGCGGCGGCCAGGGCGGCATGGCACTGCCGGCGGCGACGCTGGTGGGACAACTCGACGCCAACCCCGACCGGCTCTTCGGCGGCGCCGCTCGCATCGGTCGCTACGCCGCCCAGCAGCAGGCCATGGCCTTGCTCAACCTCCGCAGTGCCAACCGCGCGGTCGCCGGAGGCGAGCCCGGACCCGAAGGTGCCATCACCAAGCTGGTGCTCTCCGAGCTCGGACACGAGGCGGTCGCCATCCAGGTCGAACTGCTCGGTCCCGAGGCTGCCTTCGTCGATGGCGCGGGCGCGGTCGCCGGGAACATGGTGCTCATGCACCGGGGCATGTCGATCGCCGGGGGCACCTCGGAGATCAAGCGCAACCAGATCGGTGAGCGCATCCTCGGCCTGCCCCGCGACCCGTTGCTCAAGTAGCGCCGGCCGCCGGCCTCACCACAGCGTTCGGCCGATGATCTCCTTCATGATCTCGGTGGTGCCGCCGTAGATCCTGGTGACCCTGGCGTCGGTGTAGGCCCGGGCGATGGGGTACTCGGTCATGTAGCCGTACCCGCCGTGGAGCTGGACGCCGAGGTCGACGGCCTTGCCCTGCAGCTCGGTGCACCACCACTTGGCCATGGCCGCGTCCTCGGCGGTGAGGTCGCCGGTGTCGAGCGCTTCCACGCAGCGGTCGATGAACGCCTGGCCGATCTCGACCTCGGTGGCCAGGGTCGCGAGCGCGAACCGCGTGTTCTGGAACGACGAGATGGGTTGGCCGAACGCCTCCCGCTCGGCGCAGTAGGCCACCGTCCAGTCGAGCGCGGCCCGTGCCGCCGCCACCCCGGCGGCGGCGATCGAGAGCCGTTCCTGGGCCAGGTTGGTCATGAGCAGGGCGAACCCCTGCCCCTCCTCGCCCAGCCGGTTGGCGACCGGGACCCGCACGTCGGTGAAGCTCAGCTCGGCCGTGTCCTGGGAGTGCAGCCCGATCTTGTCCAGGTTGCGTCCCCGGTCGAAGCCCTCCATGCCCCGTTCGACCACGAGCAGGGACATGCCCCGGTGGCGTTCGGCGGGATCGGTCTTGACCGCGGTGATGACCAGGTCGGCGTTGATGCCGTTGGTGATGAAGGTCTTGGAGCCGTTGACCACGTAGTGGTCGCCGTCGCGCACGGCGGTGGTGCGCATCGACGCCAGGTCGGACCCGATGCCGGGCTCGGTCATGGCGACGGCGGTGATCAGCTCACCTGAGCAGATCCCCGGCACCCAGCGGGCCTGTTGCTCGTCGTCGGCCAGGTCGCGGAAGTAGGGGATGCAGATGTCGTTGTGGAGGGTGAGTCCCAGGCCTGCACCGCCCAGGCCCGCCCGCTGCACCTCCTCGCCGAGCACCAGGTTGAACCGGAAGTCGCGGGTGCCACCACCGCCGAGCTCGGCCGGAAGGTCGATGCCGAGGAACCCGGCTGCTCCGGCGGCCTCGAAGAGTCGGCGGTCGACGATGCCCTCGGACTCCCACCGGTGCAGGTGGGGGGTTGCCTCGCGTTCGAGGAACGACCGCACGCTGGTGCGGAACTGCTCGTGCTCGGGTTCGAAGATGGCGCGGTGCATGAGCAGCTCAGTGATGGTGGAGGCCGAAGCGACAGCACATGTGTCTGTGAGGGTAGGGGAGCGAGGAATCGCTAGCGTGCACCAGCAACGCCGGCGAACCCAAGGAGTGTGTCGATGACCATCACCAAGGCCGATCTCGGACGGGTCGGGATCTGGACCGCCGCGTGCGACGCCATGTCCTCGGACTCGGCCGGTGAGCTCGCCCAGCTGATCGAGGAGGTCGGGTTCCCCACGATGTGGGTCCCCGAGACCGTCGGCCGGGACCCGTTCGTCACCGCCACCCTGTTGCTCGAGCGGACCTCGACGCTGCAGATCGCCACCGGCATCGCCAACATCTACGCCCGCGATGCGGTCACCATGGCCAACACCCAGCGGTCGCTCGAGGAGGCGTTCCCCGGCCGGTTCCTCCTCGGGCTCGGTGTGAGCCACGAGCATCTGGTCGACCGGGTCCGCAAGCACGACTACTCCAAGCCCTACTCGCGCATGGTCGAGTATTTGGACGAGATGGACGCGGCGGTCTTCCGGGGGGTCGGACCGACCGAGCTGCCGGCGAGGGTCCTCGCCGCGCTCGGCCCCAGGATGCTCGCGCTCGCCGGCTCCGCCGCGCAGGGCGCTCACCCCTACTTCGTGCCGGTCGAGCACACCGCGTTCGCCCGCGAGACCCTGGGGGAGGGGCCGATCCTCGCTCCCGAGCAGATGGTGGTGCTCGACACCGACCCCGACTCGGCGCGAGAGACCGCCCGCACCGCCATGGCGGTGTACCTGCGAGCCCCGAACTACCGCAACAACCTCGCCCGCTTCGGGTTCGGTGAGGAAGACGTCGCCGACGGGGGCAGCGATCGTCTCGTCGACGCCATCGTCGCCTGGGGCGACGTGGATGCCGCGGTCGAGCGCGTGCAGGCTCACCACGATGCTGGTGCCGACCACGTCGCGGTGCAGATCCTCGCCTCGGGCGGGCTGAGCCTGCCCGAGAACCAGTTGCGCGAACTGGGATCGGGACTGCTGTCGGGC
>JBKGZW010000240.1:0-3755 GCA_046543225.1 Acidimicrobiales bacterium | reverse complement strand
CCCGTGACCGGTGTGTTCACCTACTTCACCCACGGCGTCTACCCCCACGTCTGGAACGAGGCGTGGGCCTACCACAGCAAAGGGCCGAAGTAGTGGAGCGTTCGGCGCGGTCGACCGCATGGATGGCGGACCAGTGAGCTCCCCGCTCACCGACGCCGATCGTGCTGTGCGCGACTGGCTGCGGTCGCTGCTCGGGGAGGACACGGTGAGGTTCGGTACCCCGTCGGCACCACCCTCAGGCGAGGAGGCTGACGACGAACCCACGATGTCGGTCCACGCACTCGACCTGGTGCACGAGTCGAGCGGCAGCATCGACGTCCACCGTCCTGCCCCGGCGACGGTGTGGGTCCGGTACCTCCTCTGTGCCACCCGTCCCGGATCGGTCCGAGCCTTCGAGCACCTCGATGTGGTTCTGTCGGCGGTGCTCGACCCTCGGTCATCGGAGGGCCGCGAGGTTCCGGTGCACCTCGACAGCGACGTGGCCGCGCTCCCGCTGTGGAGTGCGCTGGGAGTGCCTCCCCGGCCAGGTGTCGTCCTCCGGGCACGTACCAGCATCAGTCGAGCCGCCAAGCAGGCTCCACCGGTCACCGCTCCGTTGCGGGTCGAGGGCGGTCCGGTCAGATCCTTGAGTGGCCGCCTCGTCGGTCCTGGCGAGGTGCCGCTCGCCGGTGCCGAGGTGACCGTCCCCTCCACCGGCGCCCGGTCGCGCACCGGCACCGACGGAGACTTCACCCTCGCCAGCGTCCCCACGGGGCGGCTGGCTCTGGCCATCCGCGTCAAGGGCCGCTCCTTCGACGTGGCGGTCGAACCATCCGACGAGCCGGTGCTCGTCCACTGTGACCTGACGGAGGAGCTTCGATGACCATGTACTCCGCCCCCGGCGTCTACGTCGAGGAGGTTCCGGGAGGTGCCCGACCCATCGGCGCGGTCGGCACCAGCACCGCCGCGTTCCTCGGCCAGGCTCCAGATGCCTCGGCCCCCGAGGGTCGACCGGTCCCGGTCAACTCCTGGACCCAGTTCATACACACCTTCGCTCCCGAAGCCACCGAGGGCAACGCCCTGTCCAATGCGGTGCACGGGTTCTTCGAGAACGGCGGCGGTCGCTGCTATGTCGTGCACGTTCCCGAGGGAACACCGCTCGCCGGGAGCCCACGCCAGCGCACCGGCCTGCGTGCGCTCGAGGCGCTGGACGCGGTCGCCATCGTGGCGGCTCCCGGCCACACCGGTCCAGACGCCTGGGAGGCACTGCTCGGGCACTGCGAGAAGCTCGAGGACCGGGTCGCGGTGCTCGATGTCGAGGCGACCGTCGATGACGTGGAGGAGCTCACCCGCGTCGCGCGGGCGGGGGCGCCGAAGGCATCCGGTCGAGGCAAGGCGGCGAAGTCGGACGAGGCCGACAGCGAAGGTGGGGGTTCCGACGAGGGCGGTTCGGGGTCGTCCTCCACGGGCGGGTCCGACGCCGCCGGTGGGCTTCGTCCTCGACAATCGGCCTACGGCGCCTGCTACTTCCCGCATCTGGTGGTGCAGGACCCGCTGTCGGGGTCGCGGATGGCCACCCCACCGAGCGGTCACCTGGCAGGGGTGTGGGCCCGTACCGACATGAGCCGGGGGGTGCACAAGGCTCCCGCCAACGAACCGGTGCGCGGTGCCACCGACCTCACCTACTCGATCACCCGCGAGGAGCAGTCCCTGCTCAACCCGGCCGGCATCAACTGCGTCCGGTTCTTCCCAGGAGAGGGGATCCTCGTCTGGGGGGCCAGGACCCTCGATGCCGAGGCGTCCGAGTGGCGGTACCTGCCGGTGCGGCGTTTGTTCAACATGTTGAAGGAGTCGATCGGCAACGGCACTCGCTGGATCGTCTTCGAGCCGAACGACTACATCCTGTGGCGTTCCATCCGCCGCGACATCTCGGCGTTCCTCACCCGCGTGTGGCGTGACGGGGCGCTCTTCGGTCGCAGGCCCGAAGAGGCGTTCTTCGTCAAGTGCGACGAAGAGACCAACCCGCCCGAGGTCCGTGACGCCGGACAAGTGGTCGCGGTCATCGGCGTGGCACCGGTGAAGCCGGCCGAGTTCGTGGTGTTCAAGCTCAGCCAGTGGTCTGGCGGAGCCGAGATCGAACAGATCGGAGGTTGACATGTCCGACGCGACCGCTGCCCCCGCCAACCAGCCCGGGAACTGGGTCGACCCCTATCGGGCCTACACCTTCAACCTGTTGATCCAGGGGGTCTCGGCCGGTCACTTCACCGAGGTGAGTGGCCTGGGCGTCCGCATCGATCGGATCAGCTACCGAGAGGCCGGGATGAACTCGGTGGTGCGGGCCGTGCCGGGCCAGGTCACCTACTCCGGGGTCACGCTCCGCTACGGGCTCACATCTTCGACCGATGCATGGAACTGGCTCATGGAGGCGGTCGAGGGCAATGTGCGACGCACCGAGGCCTCCATCGCAGTGCTCGATCCGGCCGCCGCCACCGAGGTGTTGCGCTGGAACCTCTCCAACGCGTGGCCCTGCGAGTGGCTCGGCGCACCGCTGGCGGGCTCGAGCACCGACCTGGCCATCGAGACGTTGGTCCTGGCCCACGAGGGCATCCGCCGCGACGACGCCGGAGGAGGTGGCGGTGCGGGCTCGAGCGGCGGCTGAGTTGCGGCGGCTGGCGGCAGCGCTCGTCCGTCTGGCCAGCGCGATCGATCGTTCCGTGACCGAGCCGGCAGGCTTCGATCGCGCCGGTCCCCCCGAGCACTGGTTGGCGATGGTGCGCGAGCGCGCCCCAGGGTTGCTGCACGGCGAAGGGGTGGGTGCCGGTCCGATCGCCTCGCGCCCTGTTGCGACCGGGTCACCGAGAACCGGTGGATCCTGGTCCTGGTTCCGCTCTCCGCGGGGAGGCAGGAGGGAGGAGCCTGCGCCGCATCCTGGACCCGCCCCGCCCCGCGAGGCATCCTCGCCGCGACCACGCCCGGCGTCCCCGTCACCGGAACCACGACCAACAGAACCCCGGGTCACCCCGACACCGCCGCGACCACGGTGGCCCGAGCCTGCGCGACGCGGATCAGTGCTCGACACAGGTCGAGCCGATCGTGCGGTCGGCCCGAGCGTGGTCAGCCGACCCGTCCGTTGGCTTCGTCAGAGGACGAGACGATCTCGAGTCTCGCCGCCGTCGGCGGATCCGGTCGGCGCTGCCCACCGTGGAGCGGATCGCGTCCGACCGGATCATGGCCCCGAGTCGTGGGTGTGGCCCCGTCGACCGGATCCGCCCAGCACCGGTCCGACCCGGTGGTCGGACCCGCCTCGCTCGGGTTCGAGTGGCGAGGCACATCCCGGCGGGTTCGAGTCGCGGTCCGGCTTCGCGCCTCGTGGCGATGCTCCCGGTCTGTGGCCACCGCTTCCTGATGATGCCGAACACCGCGAGCCGTCCACCGGGTTGAGCCATGCCGGTGCGCGCTCGGTGGACCACCTCGTGCGTGAACAGCGGAGGAAGGGCTGAATGGAACGGGTCGCGTTCCTCGTCGAAGACACCAGCGAGCGCATCGACTGCCTCCTCAACCCGGAGTCGCTCGAGGTGAGTCGCCTGGCAGGCCTCCGGGCACGGGGGGTGCCCGCGGGTCGGGTCACGGGAGCGGGACTCGCCGACGACCCGCTCCACCTCACCGGCGGAGGCCGCACCGAGATGGCCCTCGATCTGTTGTTCGACACCGAGCTCGAACCCGCTCCGGGCGACCCGATCGATGTCCGGGCGCACACCCGGAGGCTGTGGCAGCTC
>JBKGZW010000239.1:0-3859 GCA_046543225.1 Acidimicrobiales bacterium | reverse complement strand
GGGGGAGGTAGATGGGGCTGGACAGGCCGCCGAGGAAGGTCAAGGCGGCGTAGGCCCGAGGATCTGGACCTCCTCGGGCCCTGACCATCACCACGATCGTCACGTGGTAGAAGGCCAGCGCGGCGATCAGTCCCGCCCCGGCGCCCCACAACGCGACGAACCAGGAGGCAGAGGGCGCCGCGGCAACACTGCCGAGCAGCCCTGCCCCCGCTGTGGCGGCGGTGAGCAGTACCCGCCGGCCGCCGAAGCGGTCGACGATGGCCCCGGCGATCATCGCACCGATCCCGCCGAGGACGAGGCTCACCGAGTATGCAGATCCGACGGTGCCGTGGGACCAGCCCGTATCGGTGTGGATCGGCTCGATCAGCACGCCGAAGGCGTAGAAGGTGCTGCCGTACGCGGCGATGGTGACCGCGCCGAGCACTGCCACCGTCGAGTCGAGGGCCCGGTCGGGCCGGGCCCTCGAGCTCGGTTCAGCCTGCGGCAACGGTCGCGCTGGGCTCGCTCTCGGTGCTGGCGCAGCACGGGTCGGGATCGCCGGCCCGGGCGACCGAGCCGGGGGAGTGGGTCCCCTCGTCGTCGGTGATCGTGTAGATCTCCCACCTGGTGCCGTCGGCGCCGTCGATCCACACCTTGTCCTGCACCGCGAAGCAGCAGTCGACCTGCTCCTCGACGTCGGTGTCCATGCCCTGGTCGGCGAGGCGGCGGGTGGCGGCGGTGACGTCGTCGGTGGAGTCGACCTCGACCCCGAGGTGGTTGAGGCTGCCGCTGTCGGCCGACTCGTTCTGGATGAGCACCAGCTTGAGCGGGGGTTCGGCGATCTCGAAGTTGGCGTAGCCGTCGCGGCGCTTGTGGGGCTCGGTGCCGAAGAGCTTCGAGTAGAAGTCGACGGCAGAGTCGACGTCGGCGACGTTGAGGGCGAGCTGGACTCGGGACATGGCGGAGGTTCTCCCAAACATTGATGGCTGTCTATGCGACCGCCAGCATGGCCGACACATCGACCACTGTCAATAGATAATGGGCACGAGTGGGAGTAGCCTGGGTCCACCATGGACGTGAAGCCGATCGCCGCCTGCTGTGAACCGCTCCTGAACGCGCCGCTCTCGGAGTCAGAAGCCGAGGACCTGGCGGCGGCGTTCAAGGTGCTCGCCGACCCCGCCCGGCTACGGCTGTTCTCGCTCATCGCCAGTGCCGGTCAGGGCGAAGCGTGCGCCTGCGACCTGGTCGAGCCGCTGGGCAAGAGCCAGCCGACGGTCTCGCACCACCTGGCGGTGCTCACCGACGCCGGCCTGGTCACCCGCGAGAAGCGGGGCCGATGGGCGTGGTACCGAGCCAACGCCGACCGTCTCGCCGTGCTGGGCGATGCGCTCGGCTCGGCCCCGGCCGTCTGACAACCTGGGTCCCGTGACCACACCCTTCTCCACCTGGCGCCGCGTCCCCAACCGCCCCGACGACTGGTTCAGCGCCGACGAGCTCTCGCGCTCGCGTGACTACCAGCGCCCGCTCACCCGTCTGAAGGTGATCCGGGGCGCGCTCACCGCGGTCACCATCGGCCTATTCATCGTCGTCGAGGCCGGCCCTCGGCTGATCGACTGGGTGGGTGCCACCAACTGGGTCGTCCAGTTGCTGGTGGTCATCGTCGCCCTCGAGCTCATCTCCCTGGCCTACAACCCCGTCCTCGACTGGTGGGTCGACCTCGTGCACGACAAGCGGTGGGGCCTGTCCAACCAGACGCCCGGTGGGTTCGTGGCCGACCAGGTGAAGAGCCTGGCCCTCGGCATCGTCATGTACCTGATCTTGCTCGTGCCCCTCTACGCCCTCATCCGGGGCACCGACCTGTGGTGGGTCTGGGGCTGGCTGCTGCTGGTCGGCTTCAGCGTGGGCCTGGGGTTCGTGTACCCCATCGTCATCGCCCCGATCTTCAACACCTTCACCCCGCTCGACGACGACGACCTCGAGGCCCGCATCGCCGACATCGCCGATCGGGCGGGGGTCGACATCGAAGGCGCCTACGTGGCCGACGAGAGCCGCCGCTCGACCCGCGACAACGCCTATGTCGCCGGACTGGGCGCCACCCGCCGCGTCGTGCTCTTCGACACCATCCTCGAGCACCCTCCCGAGGTCGTCGCCCAGGTCGTCGCCCACGAGGTCGGCCACTGGCGCCTGCACCACCTGCGCCGTCAGATCCCCCTCGCCGCCGGACTCGCCTTGGTGATGATGCTGGCGCTTCAGGCGTTGTCGGAGTGGGAGGGGCTGTGGTCCTGGGCGGGCATGACCGGCCTCGGCGACCCCGCGTCGCTGCCGGTCCTGCTGGTCGCCATCCAGCTCGGCTTCGGAGCCATGGGGGTCGTGTCGTCGTTCGTGTCCCGTGCCTTCGAACGCCAGGCCGACGTCCAGGCCCTCGAGTTGCTCGACGACCCCGACCGCATGCAGGACATGATCCGCCGCCTGCACGTGAAGAACCTCTCCGACCTCGACCCCGGGTTCTTCAAGCGGCTGCAAGCGACGCATCCGCCGGCAGCCGAGCGCATGGCGCTCGTCGATGCCTGGGTGGGTGCGCTCAACTGAGCGATCCGAGCTCTGGGTGTAACGCGAGCGGGACGGCGCCGTCCTGGGACATTGCACCGACGACAAGGAGCGCTCCAATGACCGACGAGTTGACCATCCACACCCCGGACGGGACCTACCGGATCCCATCCGACGAGCTCGAGCCGTACCGGGTCGACGACGACCCCGAGGTCTCGGGATTCGACTTTGGCGACTTCGGCCACTTCGGGATCGTCCTGAAGCCCGGGCAGGACCTCAATAGTCAGCCCCAAGGCGGCGGCGACCTGATCAGTCCCAGGCTGATCGGCGAGACCGAGAAGAACCTCGGCACGCGTCCGGGCGACCGCCTTCCCGGAGGGTTCTGACCGCTTCGCTAGCATGCCCGGGTTCGGTTTCACACCTCCCATAGCGCCCAGACCCTGACGCAGCCCAGCACGGGCCAGCTGCTCACCGACTCCGCCGCCGGCCCCACCACCGTCGCTGGCGCCTTCGATCCCTCCGGCGGCGAGTACTCGGCCACCATCAGCGTCATCTTGCGCAGTGACCCGCCCGCCGATCTTCCTGCGCACGCTCTGCGCGGCGCGGATCCCGACCTGCCCGATGGGTTCAACCGTCAGCTCGTGTCCCTCTACACCTCCCACCAGCTCGACGAGGTGCGCGTCGTCGGCGTGTCGGTGCCCGCCGAGTCCCAGATCGAGCTCGGATGGAACGTGTACTCGGTGTTCGCGGCGGTCGGTCCGGGCGACGAGGTGAACGTCGAGTTCGACATGCGTGGCCGCGCTGTTCCCGACAGCTATCGGCCGGTGTTGGACGCGCAACCGACGTTCCGCCCCGACACGCTGCGGATCGACGTCCGGCTGGGCGACGAGCAGCTGGTCGGTGTGGAGACGACGGGCACCCGCAACATCGAGATGGTGGCCGGGAACCAGCCGGGGTGACCCGATCGGCGTCTCGCGTCGAGACCGATGCGCGCCAGCACCACTGAGGTGCCAGTCGTCACGCTCACGGACTGTTGTGTGACCGTTCACCGTTCGTTCACCCGCATGGGGGTTCGGCGCTACCCGGCCTCCGTAGCGTGCCCTCCGACATCCCCGATGTAGATGAACGAACTCGCCCAAGGAGGGCATCCCTTGAATCAGAAGCAGGCTCGTTGGACATGGCTGGTAGCGGTGCTCGCGGTCTTCGCGCTCGTCGCCGGTGCGTGTGGCGACGACGACGGTGACACCGCCGACAACGGCGATACCGGAGGCGAGACCGGCTCCGGCGATACCGACTCTGGCGATACCGACTCTGGCGACGATGGGGACGCCGG
>JBKGZW010000046.1:0-18238 GCA_046543225.1 Acidimicrobiales bacterium | reverse complement strand
GACAGCCGGCCTGACGCTCCCGACGGCTACGAGTGGGTCGGCGGGCTCTTCGACGACTCGGTGACGATCGCCGCTGGCGACAACGAGGTGGATGTCACCAACACCCTCGATGAGGAAGAAGGCGACGGTGACACCGAGGGTGAGATCGAGCTGACCAAGACCGTTGAGGGGTTCGATGGTGATCTCGAGGGTGACTTCGAGTTCACGGTGGCCTGTGAGGGCTATGACTCCGAGACGGTCGATGTTGGCGCCGGCGAGACCGAAACGTTTGGTCCCTTCGATGTGGATACCGAGTGTGACATCACCGAGGACAGCCGGCCTGACGCTCCCGACGGCTACGAGTGGGTCGGCGGGCTCTTCGACGGGTCGGAGACCATCGTCGAAGGCACCACCTCGGTGACGGTCACCAACACCCTCGATGAAGAGGAGACCACCACCACCACCGGCGGTGGCGGCGACAACGGCGACGAGGTCGATGAGGACGCCGAGAGCGACGAGGTGGTCGGCGGCATCGTCGAGCAGCCCTCGCCGCCGGTCGAGGATCCGCCCGCGGACACGCCTCCCGAGGACCCGCCAGCGGCCTCGCCCGCCTCGCTGCCCCGCACCGGTGTGGACAGCACCATGCTCGCCGGCATCGGTCTGGCATCGCTGCTGGCCGGGTTCGGCCTGATGCGTTCGGGTCGCCGCGAAGAGCTCGCCTGAGCACCGAGCGGACAACCAACTGAGATGACGTGAGGGGCGGGGCCTGCGGGCCCCGCCCCATGCGCGTTCAGGGTGGTGGTCCCACCCGATAGGTTGTGCCCGGCACGCAGCAAGCAGGCGAGCGAGGGGTACAGAACAGTGCTGCAGATGGACGCAGTGTCGGTCCGCCTCGGCGGACGGCAGGTGCTCGACGACGTGTCGTTCGCGGTGCCGCCGGGCCGCGTCGTCGGCCTGCTCGGGCCCAACGGTGCGGGCAAGACCACCAGCATGCGAGTCATGCTCGGCGTCATCGCCCCCGACGAGGGCCACGTGAGCTGGAACGGCCAGGAGGCGACCGCCGCCGGCCGCGACCGCTGGGGATACATGACCCAGGAGCGCGGCCTCTACGTCAAGATGCGGGCCCGCGACCAGCTCATCTACATGGGCCGGCTCAAAGGCCTGTCGAAAGCCGACGCCGCCTCCCGCACCGATGAACTGCTCGCGGCGCTCAACCTCAGCGACCGCGCCGACGACAAGATCGAACGCCTTTCCGGCGGCATGCAACAACGCATCCAACTCGCCGCGTCGCTGGTCCACGACCCCGACGTGCTCGTGCTCGACGAACCCTTCTCCGGCCTCGACCCCACCGCGGTCGACGAGCTGACCGAGGTGATCCGCAAGCAGGCATCCGGTGGCCGCACCGTGGTCTTCTCCAGCCACCAGCTCGACCTGGTCGAAGACATCTGCGAATCCATCATCCTCATCAACGAGGGCGCCGTCGTCCTCGACGGCGAGCTGCGGGCCCTCAAGGAACAGTCCGACGACCGCATCCTGCGCCTGTCCCTCGACCCCGTCGACCCCGGCTGGGCCCAGCGCGTCGACGGCGCCACCGTCGTCTCCCAGGACGCCAGCGAGACCCTGCTCAAGCTCGACCCCGGCACCGACCCGCTCCGGGTGCTCGACCAGGCCCGGGCAGCAGGCACCGTCCACGACTTCGGCCTCGAGCTGCCACGACTCAGCCAGCTCTTCCGAGAGGCGGTGACGGCATGAAACACGTACGGCTCGTCGCCGGGCGCGACCTCATGGAGTCGTTCCGGGCCCGCTCCTACTGGTTCACCATCGGCCTGTTCATGGTCATCGTCGCCGGCGGCATCATCATCCCCCGACTCATCGACAGCGACACCACCTACCACCTCGGTCTCACCGGCGACGTCCCCACCGGACTCGAAGCCGACCTCGAGACCCTCGTCGCCGCCTTCGACGCCGAGCTCGAGCTCACCATCCACGACGACCGCGACGCCGCCACCACCGCCGTCGACGAGGGCGACGACTCGGTCGCGGTCGCCTTCGAACCCGACGAGACCTTCCTCATCCGTCGCGACGACTCCTCCGAGACCCTCGTCGGCATCGTCAACCAGGCCGTCTCGTCGGCCTCGGCCCGCCAGGTCCTCGACGGCGCCGGACTCGAGGACGAGACCATCACCGCCGCGCTCGCCCCCACCCCACCCACCGAGGTTCGCGTCGACGACGAGGAGTCCGGCCGCGCAGGCGTCGCCTGGCTCACCGGACTGGTGCTCTACCTGGCCATCTTCATGGGTGGCATGAGCGTCGCCCAGGGCGTGGCCATCGAGAAGTCGACCCGCATCGCCGAGGTGCTGGTCACCACCGTGCGCCCCGCCCACCTGCTGGCCGGCAAGGTGCTCGGCCTCGGCGTCTCGGTGCTCATCATCCTCTGCGCCGGAGCCATCCCCTTCGCCGCCGCCATCGCCGGCGGGTGGGTCGACGTGCCCGACGCCGCCGCGCTCGACGTCCTCGCGGCCATCGGCTGGTTCGTCCTCGGCTACGCCGTCTACGCAGTCGCGTTCGGGTCGCTGGGCGCGCTCGTCGACCGTCAGGAAGACCTCGGCACCGCGGTCGGACCGCTCAGCGCCATCCTCGTCCTCTCGTACCTGGCCACCATCCAGGCCGCCGAGGACCCCGGCAGCACCATCGCCCGGGTCATCTCCATCATCCCCTTCAGCGCACCCATGGTGATGCCGGTGCGGATCGGTGCCGGTGCCGCCAGCGGCCTCGAGATCGCCGCCGCGGTCGGCCTCGGCATCGTCACCGTGGTCGTCCTCGCCCGCGTCGGCGGTACGATCTACCGCAAGGCGTTGCTCCGCGGCGGACAGCGCCTGAAGGTGCACGAACTGTTGCGGGCCTGACCACCACCTGTGAGGGTGCCGCCACGATGAGACCCCACGCCCGTAACCTCCCCACCATGCGAACTCCCGCAGCGATCCACCGGTCGAACCCCACCCGGGTGCGAGCCCTGGGTGTGCTCGTCGCGCTCGCCCTGGTGGCCACCGTCGCCGCCGCCGTCCACCACAGCTCCGACGCCACCGCCCAGCAAGGGGTGCAACCCCACTTCGTCCGGGTCCACCCCGCCACCAACGCCGGCCTGCTCGGCAACGGCGTCAGCACCTGGCAGCAGCAGGTGCCGGGCATCGCCGATGTCCGCATCCCCTCCACCATCGACGGGCAGATGCAACCCGCGCTGTGGCTTCCCCCCGAACAGCCCGGGCCGCGCCCCCTGCTGGTGGCGCTGCACTCGTGGAGCTCGCGCTATGACCAGACCGCCAGCATCCCCTACGCCCGCTGGGCGCGAGCCAACGGCTGGGCGATGATCCACCCCGACTTCCGGGGCATCTCCAACTCACCCGACGCCACCGGCTCGGACCTGGCCGTCCAGGACATCGTCGACGCCATCGACTGGGCCGGCCAACAAGCCGACATCGACATGAACAACGTCTACACCATCGGCTTCTCCGGTGGCGGCATGATGTCGCTGCTCATGGCGGGCCGCCACCCCGACCGCATCTCCGGAGCGGTGTCGTGGGTGCCGATCTACGACCTCGTCGAGTGGTACCGCTACAGCTCCCGGTTCAACTACATCACCCAGATCGAAGCCTCGTGCGGCGGCAACCCGCTCACCAGCTCCTCGGCCCGCGACGAGTGCCGCCACCGCAGCCCCATCAACCACCTCGACGGTGCCCGAGACGGCGACGTCCCCGTCTACCTCGGACACGGGCTGAGCGACACCCTGGTGCTGCCACAGCACGCGGTCTGGGCGTTCAACCACCTCGCCCGACCCGAGGACCGCCTCACCTCGGCCGAGTCCGACGCCATCGCCCGCTGGACCCTGCCGTCGCACCTGCGGGGCTCGCTGACCGCACCCACCTACTTCCGCGGCCCCGACCCCACGCCGCTGTTCTCGCGCCGATCGGACAACGTGACCATGGTGCTGTTCAACGGTCGCCACAGCGCCGTGTTCAACCCCGGGCTCGAGTGGATGGTGCACCAGCGGGCTGTCAGCGAACCGTCCGCCCCGGTCAGCGGCGCGGTCACCCGCCTCTACGGCGCCTCGTTCGACCGCGACCCCGACGCCGGCGGGCAGGGCTACTGGATCCGGTCCTACCTCCGTGGGCGGTCCCTCTCGAGCATGGCCGAGCACTTCACCCGCTCGTCGGAGTTCGCCAACACCTACGGCGAGCTCGACGACGCCGGCTTCGTGCGCCAGCTCTACCGCAACGTCTTCGACCGCGAAGCCGATGGAGAAGGCCTGGCCTACTGGACCAACCTGCTCGACGCCGGCCACAGCCGCGGGTGGGTCATGATCGGGTTCTCCCAGTCGGGCGAGATGCGAGCGAGGACCGGGACCGAATGACCCGCGCAGCCGGGGGAGACGAGCTCTCCCGGCGCCAGATGCTCGGGCTGGTCGGCGCCGGCGTGGTCGGGGTGGCCACCGGTGGCACCGTCGCCTGGCGGCTGAGCCGCTCCGGCGACCCGGTGTCGGTCACCTCGTCACCGTCGACCACCACCTCGACCTCGACCACGGCTGCCACGGACGAGCCCGGCCCCGCGGCCGACACGACGACCACCACCGAAGCGGGCCCGCGCCGGTTCGAGCCGTACCAGGCGATCGACGACGAGGTCTTCGTCGAGGCCAAGCTGACCGGGGTGCGGGTCGTCGAGGCGCTCATGACCTACCAGGCCGCCACCGAACCGGGGGCCCCTGTCGAGGCCGCGCTCGAGCTAGCGGTCGACGACCTGCGCCCCGTCGACCTGCTGGCCGCCACCGAGGTGCTCTTCGTCGCCGGCTCCGAGTCCGCCGCCCGGGTCGTGTACCCCCAGCTCGGCGGCCTGCACCCACACCGCAACCCCACCTCGGCGTCGATCATGGTGGTCGTCGATCAGCACCTCTGGCGCGACCAGGTCACCACCGTCGTCTCGCGCTGTGTCGACGTGCGAGTCGTGCTCGACGGGCTCCGGTGGCGCCTCGCCGGCATCGAGGACACCTCGGGCCAGCCCGTACCCGCGCCCTCGGAGCTCTCACCCGACGCCCTGCGGGTGCTCGACCACGACCACATCCAGATGGCCGACAGCGTCCGTTGGGACATCCACGAGGGGATCGTCGACGACCGGCTCCTCGCGGAGATGGCCGACCTGGCCGACCGCACCCCCATCGCGGTCAGCTCGTGCATGCGCGGGCACCCGGTTCGCGTGTTCGGCACGTCGGGTCTCAGCGCCCACGGCGTGGGTCGGGCCGTCGACATCTGGTCGGTCGGCGACGTGCCGGTCGTCCAGCAGCGCCGCGACACCGACTCGGTGGCCCACGCGGTCTGCCAGGACCTCTACGACACCGCCCGAATCGACCGGCTGGGCGCCCCGTGGGCCTTCGACCCGGTCGGTGGCTGGTCCTGGACCGATCCGGTGCACCAGGACCACCTGCACCTCGGCATCAGCGCCTGATCAGCCGTCGTCGGGTTCGCTCAGGTGGGCCTCGACCGAGGCGACCTTGCTGGTGAGCCCGTCGGTGACCCCCGGCCGGTGGTCGACCTTGATCACCACGCTCACCCGGGGTGCGGACTCCGACACCGTGTCGACGCAGGTCTTGATGAGGTCCATGACCTCGTCCCAGTCGCCCTCCACGTTGGTGAACATGGCGTTGGTCTCGTTGGGCAGGCCGCTGTCGCGCACCAGCCGGACCGCCTCTGCCACCGCTGCGCTGACCGACTCGTCGCCACCGAGCGGGGTGATGGAGAACGCCGCGATCATCGCGGTGAGACTACCGCTCCTCGGGGTCAGCCGAAGGAGCAGTCGTTGAGCAGCAAGGTCCCCGGGTCGCCCTGGCGGGAGGACTCGTTGCCCGCGCCGTCGACGGCGTCGACGACCAGACTGACGGGCTCGGTCGAACCGAAGGGGATCGTCTCGTCGGACACCGGCCCGACCGTCGCGGTCCACGACCCTCCCGATGGTTGCATCGGCACCGTCGCCGCCTCGTCGCCCACCTGCCAGGTGAGCGTGACCGACTCGACCCCGGTGTCGTCGGCGACGGTGACCTCGACGGTGGAGGTGCGCGGCATGCCGTCACACACCGCCGGTTCGCCGTCCTCCCAGATCTGTTGCGGGTCCGCCGTCACCTCCCCGATGGTCGGGCCCTGGGTGTCGGCCACGGTGGTCGTCGTCTGCGGCGCTTCGGTCGTCGTGGTGGTCGGTGGCGGCGCGGTCGTCGTGGTGGTCGGTGGCGTCGTGGTGGGTTGCGGTGGCTCGGTCGTGGTGGTGGTGGGTGTGGTCGTGGTGGTCTGGGGCGCCGGTTCGGTGGTGGTGGCGGGATCGCTGGTCGTCGTCGTCAGCGCCGGCGCCTCGACGGGAGCGCCGTCGTCGCCGAGCTCCACGACGATGCCGGTGACGACCCCGGCCGCGAAGAGGACCACCAGCGCGGTCGCCGTCGCCGCGACCGTGACGCGCCGGCTCCGGCGGTTGCCGGGCATCGGTGGTGGGAACCCGTCGCGCCGCCAGCCCCGCGGGAGCCCTTCGACATGGGAGATGTGTTCGACCTGCCCGAGCACCTGGTCGCGCAGCGCCGCCGGGGCCGGGGCCACCGCGGCCGACGCCATCAGCGCGAACGGACTGACCAGCGCCTTGCGCCGCCGGTCGCACACCTCGCACCGCTCGACGTGGCGGGCCACCCGCTTGCGCACCAGGGTGTCGAAGCTGCCGTCCCAGTCCGAGAGGAGCTTCGCCAGCTCCGGGCAGTCCCGGCGACCCCGCCTGGCCACCAGCAGCGCACCGACCGCGCGCTCGAACCGGGTCCGGGTCCGGTGCAGCGCCACGTTGGCACCGTTCTCGGTGTCGCCGATCGCGTCGGCCAGCTCCTGGCCGACCAACCCCTGGCGGACGTGGAGCTCGAGCACCGTCCGATCGCGCTCGTTCAGCCCGTCGGCGGCCTCCCACACCAGCGTCTGCAGCTCCTCCTCGTCGGCGGACCGCTCGACCGAGGTGAGCTCGGCCTCGGCATCGGGTGCCGGCACCTCACCCACCTCCTCGGTGGGCGAGGTGCGCTGGCGGGCCCGGATCCGAGCCAGCGCCTCGTGCCGGGCGACCGCGAACAGCCAGGACTTGAGCTTCGCCGGCTCCCGGAGCTGGCCCAGCCGCTCGAACGCCCGCAGGAACGTCTCGGAGGTGACGTCGGCGGCCTCGTCCGCATCCCGCAGCATCGAGGTGCAGAAGTCGTGGATGCGGTCCGCATACCGGTCGTAGATGCCTGCCAGCGCATCCCGGTCTCCGGCCGCGGCCGCCACGGCGAGCTCGGCGTCGTCCTCGTTCATGGTCTGGACCGAACCCCCACGCTAGGTTCCGGCGCTCTCTCGGGTGCAGACACGACATGGTGCTCCTTCCCGTGCGCTCACCGGGTCGACTCGACGAGGGACATGTCCCCCCAGGCGTCCCAACGCGACCCCCCGCCGCTCGGCCCGTCGTAGAGGTCGAACTCGACGGTGAGCCGGTACCAGGTCTCGGTCGGCGGCGAGCACCCCCCGGTGCCGCCGCAGAGCCCGGTCATCACCTCGAGGTCGACGGTGCGCTGGATCGTGCGCTCCGCGCAGGGGATCTCGAGGAGGGCGGGGCCGGTGCAGCCGCGGAGCCGCACCGGATCGCCGTCGGGCTCGACCAGTGGGACCCGCACCGGGTCGAGGTGGTGGTCGAGCCGCTCGGGAACGATCTCGAGGGCGACCGTGTCGGGCCGCAGCGGACGACCGTCGCTGTCACAGATCCAGGCATCGCTCGGTGGCGACCACTCGTCGCCGTCCACGTCGCCTCCGGGCAGCGACTCGTCCCGGCACCCCTCGAAGCCGACGGGGTGGACCTCGAAGTCATCGGCCTCGAGCCCCCGGCCCACGTGGTCCTCGACGTGGGCGACCCGGGCCCGCACCCGCAGCTGGTTCGGCGGGGTCACCCGCCAGACCTCGCGCTCCACGTCGCCGCCGGCCCACCAGTAGACGCAGACGTCCTGGGGCTCGCCCTCGCGCAGTTGCAGGTTCCACACCTCCTCGTGGTCGAACCCACGGTGGTAGGGGTACCCGGGGTCGGCGATGACATCGGTGTCGATCGGTCGAGGCTCGGCCCGCGGCGAGTCGCCGGGCTCGTAGGTGTCGAAGGGCGGATACCCGGGACACGACGTCGACGAGCCGTCGCCGGGCGCCCGCTCGGCGAACACGATGGTGCGCCGGTCCGTCCCGGGGTCGGGAGCCTTCCTCGGCACCCGGACCTCGAGGGTGTTCCAGCCCATCGCCTCGAGCTCGACCGGGGGAGGCTCGCTCGCCACGTCGTCGAGCTCTCGGACCATGAACGAGGACCGGCGGGTGGTGTGGTTCCGATCGAGGTCGACCGCCTCGATCTCGAGGGTGACGACCGAGCCCTCCACCAGCCGTCCGTGCCCGCCACCCAGGTCGTGGGGGATGCGGGCGCAGTGATGGACGCCACGATCGAGACCGGCCGGCGGTTCCTCGCCCGAGAGGCCGACCCCCAGGGTCCAGCCGGCCCGCTGCTCCTCGGTCGAGGAGATCTGGTGGCGCAGGACCACCTCGTCGCTCTCGGAGGTGGGGCCGACGGTGATGTGGCCGGTCGTGAGGGGACGGCTGGTCGTGACGACCAGCGGGAGTGCCTCGGGGGTGAGGAACCCGGGATCGCACTGCAGGTCGGGATGGTCGGCCACGGTGAGGTAGGGGTGCACGGTCATCTCCAGCTCGTGGCGGAACGCCGAGGTCGCGCTCCCGCCGCCATCGGGGTCGAGCGTCGGCTCGGGCACCGGTTCGGGCAACGGCTCGTCGGCCGGCTCGGGTGGCGGGTCCAGCGTCGGCTCGGGCGCCGGTTCGGGGACGGGCTCGGGCTCGGGCTCGGGCTCGGGTGGCGGGTCGGGCTCCGGTTCCGGTTCCGGTTCAGGCGCTGGTTCCGGTTCCGGTTCCGGCTCCGGTTCGGGGCTCGGTTCGTCGGCGGGCTCAGGTGCCGGTTCCGGCTCGGGCACCGGTTCGGGGCTCGGCCCCTCGGTCGTCGGTGGGGTGGTGCCGGCCGTCGTCGGCGTTCGCTCGCCGTCGACGGACGTCGCTCGATCCGCGGTGTCGTCTCCACCGCCGGCACCGAGCGCGATGCCGGTACCGAAGCTCGCGGCGAGCACGGCGATCGCAGCGAACAGGTTGACGATGACTCGGGTGCGGCGTTCCATCGGGACTCCTCCTTCGTGTGCTCACGAGTGAGAGCGCGAAGGAGCCGGGTCCTTGCAGAAAACCTGGGATCCGACCGGCCCGGCCGATCAGTCGCTCGGCTTCGATCGCTCCTGGAGCAACAGCACCACGAACACGACGACGAGCTCGTCCTCGCTCAGCTCGGGGCGCGGCGACCGGACGCCCTCGGGACGCGCCCCCGCGAACCCGTACCGGATCACCAGGTCGCCGATCCGGTGGACCCGGGACCCGAGCATCCGGTACCCGATCTCGTGGTCGCCGATCCGCCGGACCCTGCTGCCCCACCGGTCGTGGTCGAGCGTCCAGTCACCCACCCGCCGGAGCCGGCTACCGGCCCGGTCATAGGAGAGGGTGAGGTCACCGATGCGTTCCAGGCGGCTGCCGAGCATCCCGTAGCCCAGATCGAACCGCCCGAGCCGGATCGGTCTCCCGCCGCTCAGGTCGTGGTCGATCTCGTGCGGGCCGATGGCGACCAGGCGGCTGCCGAGCCGGTCGTAGCGCAACGGGATCTCGTTGCGGTCGGGGTCACCATCGACGGCCACCCCACCAGTCTCGCCCACCCGACGCGGCCACGAGGTGTAGTGGCGGGCGCCCAGCGGGCACAATGGCGGCGATGACCGACCTGCTGTTCCTCCGCGACGCCTACCTGCGCGAGTTCGACGCCACCGTCACCGACGTCGATCCCGACGCCAACCGCGTCGCCCTCGACCGCACCGCCTTCTACTACACCAGCGGCGGTCAGCCCCACGACACCGGCATGCTCGGCCTCTTGGGGGTCACCGACGTGCGCAAGGAGGGCGACACCGTGTGGCACAGCGTCGGTGAGGGCGCGGGCCTACCGTCGGTGGGCGACACGATCCACGGCGAGATCGACTGGGACCGCCGCCACAAGCTCATGCGCACCCACACCGCCCTGCACATCCTCTGCGGAGTGATCTGGAAGCAGTGGAACGTGCCGGTCACCGGCGCCAACATGGAACCGCTCGCCGCCCGGATGGACTTCGAGTTCGACCCATTGCCCGAGGGGTTCAAGGACCAGGTCCAACGCCTGGTCAACGACGAGATCATCGCCGACCGACCCATCGAGGTCAGCTTCCTGCCCCGCGACGAGGCCGTGCTCGACGAGGACCTGATCCGCACCAAGGTGAGCCTCATCCCCGACTCGGTCACCGAGATCCGCGTCGTCGACATCGTGGGCCTCGACAAGCAGGCCGACGGCGGCACCCACGTCCGCTCCACCGGAGAGGTCGGTGCCGTCCGGGTCACCAAGACCGAGTCGAAGGGCAAGGGCAACAAGCGCCTGCGGATCGAGGTCGGCGATGCAGCCTGAGCCCGGCACCACCGTCGATCTGGCCGCGGCGAGCGACCGGCTGGCCTCGGTGCTCGCCGGCCACGAACGACTCCACGTCGCGTTCAGCGGAGGAGCCGACTCGGCGTTCCTCGCCTACATGGCCCTCGACACCCTCGGCCCGAGCCGAACCGTGGCCGTCACCGCCGTGTCGCCGTCGCTGCCCGCCGGCGAGCACGACGAGTGCGTCGACCTGGCCGCCGAATGGGGTCTGCCCCACCTGCAGGTCGAGACCGACGAGATGGACCAGATCGCCTACCGCCGCAACGACGGTGACCGCTGCTTCTGGTGCAAGGACGCCCTGATGCGCGCCGTGGCCCCGATCGCCGGCGAGGCCGGATCCACCGTCGCCCTGGGGGTCAACGTCGACGACCTCGGCGACCACCGGCCAGGGCAACGAGCCGCGGCCGAGGCGGGAGCGGTGTTCCCCCTCGTCGAGGCCGGGTTCACCAAGGCGATGGTGCGCGAGGCCTCCCGGTCGCTGGGCCTGCGCACCTGGGACAAACCCGCCGCCGCCTGCCTGGCGTCGCGCATCCCCTACGGCACCACCGTCTCGGTGGCGGTGCTGAGCCGGGTCGAACGGGCCGAAGCCGCCCTCGCTCGCCTCGGCTTCGACGAGCTGCGAGTCCGTCACTACGACGACACCGCCCGCATCGAGGTGCCCGTCGACGCGCTCGACCACATGGTGGCCCAGCGCGCCGAGGTGGTGGTCGCGGTGAAGGCCGCGGGATACCGCTACGTCACCGTCGACCTCGAAGGGCTGCGCTCGGGCAACCTCAACGCCGCCCTCGAGCAGTGAGCAGCGACGACGACGATCCCGAAGCGGCGCTGGTCCGCTACGCCGACGAGCTGGCGGCGGGCATCGTCGAGGCCCTGCCCGGATGGGTCGTCGACTGCGTCGAACGGCGCATGACCCAGTGGTCTGGCGAGGTCCCCGCCGAGGTCAGGCGCGAGGCCGAGGCCGCCGGCGAGCAGGCGCAGGCCGAGGTCGGCCCACAGATCATCGAGCTGCTGCGGCTCGACATCGACGACCAGCGGGTGCCGCCCCTGTCGATCCTGCGCGACGCGGTCCGCTTCCCCACCCGGGTGCTCGAGGCAGCCGGCGTGCCCGGGATCGTCCGCGACGAGGTCGACGAACGACTCATGCCCGACGACCACTACGGGCTCGCTCCCGCCAACTTCGCCGACGTCGACCCTGCCCTGCACGAACCGGGGCTGGCATGGGGCGCAGCCAAGGCCTATGTCCACCTGGCGAGACGGCGCGCCGAAGGCCGCCGCTGACCCTCAGCGCTCGCCGCGGTCGAACCGCTGCCAGCCACCGTCGCCCAGCGACCGGGGTTCGAAGAACAGACAGTGCTCGGGACAGGCGAAGGGCATGTCCTCGTTGGCGTCGACGCGGCAGCGCTGCACCACGCCGTCGGCGGTGGTGCGGGTCGAGTAGTGCCGACAGTCCTCGCGCACGGCCATCGCACCAGTCTGCCAGCTCGTCTCGCCCCGGCACAGGGCCAGGGCCGATCCGGGCGGTACCATCCCGGACATGGCCGAGCGAGTGGTGGTGATCGGAGGAGACGCGGCAGGGATGTCGGCGGCATCGCAGGCGCGCCGCGGCCGACCCGACCTCGAGATCGTCGTGCTCGAGAAGGGCGACTGGACCAGCTACGCGGCCTGCGGCATCCCCTATGTGGTCAGCGGCGCCGTCGAATCGCTCGACGATCTCGTCATGCGCACACCCCAGGAGTTCCGCGACCGGTCGCGCATCGACGTCCGGATGCGCCACGAAGCGATGGCGATCGACCTCGACCGCGGCCGGGTCGAGGTGCGCGACCACGAGCACCGTCGCACCATCGAGATCGGCTACGACCAACTGGTGGTCGCCACCGGGGCCCGGCCCATCCGCCCCCCGCTGCCGGGGATCGACCTCGACAACGTGCGGGGCGTGCAGACCCTCGACGACGCCAAGGAGCTGCTCGACCTGGCCCGCACCCGCAAGTGCCGGAAGGTCGCGGTGGTCGGCGGCGGCTACATCGGCCTCGAGATGGCCGAGGCGTTCCTCATGTGGGGCGCCCAGGTCACCCTCATCGACGCCGCACCCCAGGTCATGCGCACCCTCGACGCCGACATGGCCGACCGGATCGTCCCCGAGATGGAACGCCGCGGCATCACGGTCCGACTCGACCAGGAGGTCTCCGGCTTCGAACCCGGCGCCGTCGTCGCCGGCGACACCTCCATCCCCGCCGACCTCATCCTGCTCGGCATCGGGGTCTCCCCCAACGCCGGTCTGGCCGTCGAGGCGGGGGTCGAGGCCGGGGCCAGGGGCGCCATCAAGGTCGATCGACGCCAACGCACCAGCATCGATGGCGTGTGGGCTGCCGGCGACTGTGCCGACACCTTCCACCTGGTGAGCCGCCAACCGGTGCACGTGGCCCTCGGCACGGTGGCCAACAAGGCCGGGCGAGTGGCGGGAGTGAACCTCGGCGGCGGCTACGCCACCTTCCCCGGCGTGGTCGGCACCGCCATCACCCGCATCTGCGACACCGAGATCGCCCGCACCGGCCTCACCGAGGTCGAGGCCGCCGACGCCGGCTTCGGCACCGTCGCCGTCAGCGTCGACACCCACTCCAAGGCCAGCTACTTCCCCGGAAGCCGTCCCATGACCGTCAAGATGGTGGCCGAGCGCGAGACCGGGCGGCTCCTCGGAACCCAGATCGTCGGCGGCGACGGCTCGGCCAAGCGCATCGACACCGCCGCCACCGCCATCACCGCGGGCATGACCGTCACCGAGGTCGTCGACCTCGACCTGTCCTACGCGCCACCGTTCTCGGGGGTGTGGGACGCCATCGCCGTCGCGGCCCGGGTCGCCGAGCGGGCCGTCGACGACGCCCGCTCGTCGGGCCCCGACACCGGGTCCTGAGCCGTCGTGCGCGATGACCGCGACCGTCTCATCGCCGATCCCGACGTCGCCGGTGCCGACCTCTGCCGGGCGCTGAGCGACACCGCCGACCGGTGGCTGGCCGGGCTGTTCGCCGGGGCGATCGGAGAGGCGGTCCCCGAGGGGGTCTCCCTCGTCGCCACCGGTGGGTACGGCCGGGGCGAGCTCAGCCCCAGCAGCGACCTCGACCTGGTCCTGTTGCACGACGGCCGCGACGACATCACCGAGGTCGCCGAGCGGCTCTGGTACCCCATCTGGGACAGCGGCCAGAAGCTCGGCCACGCGGTGCGCACCGTCGGCGAAGCGGTGCGCCTCGCCGACAGCGACCTCGACACCGCCACCTCGCTGCTCGACTGCCGCCACCTCGCCGGCGACGAGTCGCTCACCGACCGGCTGCGCGACACCGCACTCGAACGATGGCGGAAGCGGGCCAAGCGCTGGCTGGGTGAGCTCTCCGAGTCGGTCCGTCAACGCCACGAGCGGGCGGGCGAGGTGGCGTTCCTCCTCGAACCCGACCTGAAGGAGGGTCGGGGCGGGCTGCGAGACGTCCACGCCCTGCGCTGGGCCCAGGCGGCGCGCAGCGTGCTGCTCGAAGGTGACGACGATGCCCTCGTCGAGCACTACGCCACCCTGTTGTCGGTGCGGGTCGAGCTGCACCGACGCACCGGCCGGCCGGGCGACCGGCTCCTGCTCGAGGAACAGGACGGCGTGGCCACCGCCCTCGGCTACGACGACGCCGACGACCTGATGCGCGCCGTGGCCACCGCCGCCCGGGCGATCGCCTGGCGCAGCGACGAGACCTGGAGGCGGATCGACTCGTCGCTCACCGGACCGCTCGGACGACTCGCGAGCCGCGACCGCTGGATCGGCGGGGGCCTGGTCGTGCGCGACGGCGAGGTGACCGTCACCCTCGACGCGGACCTGTCCGACCCGGTCCTTCCCCTCCGGGCCGCGGCCACCGCCAGCTCGCACGGCACCACGATCGACCGGGCGTCGCTCGACACCCTGGCGCAGGTCCCCCCGCTGCCCGAGCCGTGGCCCACCGAGGCGCGCGAACGCTTCGTCGAACTGCTGCTGGCCGGCCGCGAGGCGATCCCGGTCATCGAACTGCTCGACCACCACGGGCTCTGGGCCCGGATCATCCCCGAGTGGACCAGCGTGCACTGCAAGCCCCAACGCAACGCCTACCACCGCTTCACCGTCGACCGTCACCTCCTCGAAGCGGCCGCCAACGCCTCGACGCTCACCGACCGCGTCGACCGCCCCGACCTGCTCGTCGTCGGGACCCTGCTCCACGACATCGGCAAGGGCAGACCCGGCGACCACACCGAGGTCGGGATCGAGATGGTGCACACGATCGGCACCCGCATGGGCTTCGCGCCCGGTGACGTCGAGATGCTGGTGCAGATGGTGCGCCACCATCTCCTGTTGCCCGACGTCGCAACCCGCCGCGATCTGGCCGACGAGGGCACGTTGACCCTGGTCGCCGATGCCGCCGGGTCGCTGCGGGTCCTGCGGCTGCTCGACGCCCTCACCGAGGCCGACTCGCTGGCCACCGGCCCCGCGGCGTGGGGCGACTGGAAGGCAGGGCTGGTGCGCACACTGGTCGCCCGTTCGGCTCATCTCCTCGCCGGCGGAGACCTGGCCGACATCCTCCCCCCGGGGTTCCCCGCCGGCACCGACCGCGAGCTCATGGACTCGGGAGGACGCCACATCGTGGTCGACGACCACACCATCACCGTGGTCGACGCCGACATCCCGGGCCTGTTCAGCCGGGTGGCGGGCGCGCTCGCGCTGCACGGAGCGACCGTGCTCGCCGCCTCGGCCTGGTCCGACCAGGGACGGGCCATCGCCCAGTTCCGGGTGGCATCGGACCCCGACGTCCCCGTCGCCTGGGACGCCATCGCCTCCGACGTCGAGGCAGCCCTCGACGGACGCCTCGCCATCGCCAGCGAGCTCGCCCAGCGGACTCGCACCACCAGGACGACCAAGCGGCGCGCCGCCCACATCAAGCCCACCCGGGTCATCGTCGACAACGACATCTCCGAGGTCGCCACCGTGGTCGAGGTCCACACCCCCGACCAGCGCGGCGTGCTCTACCGCATCACCAGCGCCGTGGCCGAGCTCGGACACGACATCCGCAGCGCCCGCATCCAGACCCTCGGCCACGAGGTCGTCGACTCGTTCTACCTGCTCGATGCCGCCGGCGCGAAGGTGACCGACCCCGCGGAGCTGGCCCGCCTCGAAGCAGCGATCACCACCGCGCTCGACAACCGCTCGTGACCGCGTGGTCAGCGGAGCGTCGGTAGTCTCGAACCATGGATGACGAGGGCACGCCGGCCACCTGGGGGTCGTGCACGCCCCACGACCTGGTCCGCTGGAGCGAGGCCCTGGCCGGCATCGCCCGCACCGGGTTGGCCTTCAGCGACAACCTCTACGAACGGGAGCGCTACGAGGAGGTGCTGTCGGTCGCCGCCGACATGCGAGTGGCCGCGGGAAGCCACTTCGAGGCCGACACCCTCGTCCACGAGTGGCTCGCCTCGGTCGACCACGGCGTGGCCGGGTACCAGACGCCCAAGGTGGCCATCGGGGCGGTGGTCGGCAACGACGCGGGCGAGATCCTGCTGATCAAGCGGGCCGACTCAGGGGTGTGGCTCTACCCGACCGGATGGGCCGACATCGGATACTCGCCTGCGGAGGTCGCCCAGAAGGAGGTGCTGGAGGAGACCGGCATCGAGTGCGAGGTGCACTCGCTCATCGGCGTGCTCGACGGGCTCCGGCTCGGCTTCACCCGCGTGCCGCTGTACTCGCTGTTGTTCCACTGCACCGCGACCGGTGGAGCACTGTCGCCGCACCCGCTCGAGACCGACGACGTCGGGTGGTTCGCCCAGGACGAGCTGCCCGAACCCCTCGCCGCCAACAAGGAGACCTGGGACCTGGCGTTCAGCGCCATCCGCGGCGAGGCGGTCCATCCCCACTTCGACCGGCCACGCTCGTCGCCCTGGTGGGGGTACGAGTAGGGATCGAGCTCAGTCGCCGCGCTGGTCGCGCAGGAACCGCTCGACCTCCTCGACCAGCGACACCCCGGTGGGGAAGTCGTCGTCCTCGTCGTCGAAGCGCTCCTCGAGCTGGGAGACATAGGCCATGGTCTCCTCGTCCTCGCGGACCAGCTCGTCGAGCTGCTGTTCGTAGGAGAGCGACGCCAGCTCCAGGTCGCCGACCTCGGGGGAGGAACCGAGCATGGCTCCCAACCGCAGCACCAACGCGAGGGCGGCCTTGGGCGAGGGAGCGCCCGGCACATAGGACGGCACCGCCGCCCACACCGAAGCCGAGGGGAGCCCGGCCTCGCGGCACGCCCAGTGGAGCACGCCGGTGATGCCGGTGGGGCCCTGGTAGCGCGACGCCCGCAGGCCGAACCGTTCGGCCAGTGCCGGATCGGTGGTGCTGCCCATCACCGAGGTCGGCCGTGTGTGGGGCACCTCGGCCAGCAGGGCGCCGAGGGTGACCACCATGCTCACGTCGAGGGCCGTGGCCACATCGGTCACCTGGCGGCAGAACGTCTTCCAGCGCAGCTGGGGCTCGGTGCCGAGCATCAACAACACGTCGGTGTCGGGACCGGGCACCGACACCGCGCTGAGCTCGTTGGTCGGCCAGATGATCTGGCGCTGACCGGCCTCGTCGACCTCGACCCGTGGCCGGGTGGCGGTGAAGTCGAAGAACTCCTCGGCGTCGATCGAGGCGACCGGCCTGGCGTCCCACTGGTCGGCCAGGAACTCGACCGCCGAGGTGGCCGCGTCGCCCGCGTCGCTCCAGCCTTCGAAGGCGGCGATCAGCACGGGTCGGGCGAGCGGCGGGCGGTCGTGCCAGACGAGGTGCTCCATGCGAACCCACGGTACCGGCTGGGGTGCGCCGCCCCGATGGAGCAGGTGTCGGCGGTGTCTAGGCTGTCGCAGACATGGCTGGCACCACCGACGATCTCACCGCAGTCCTCGACC
The DNA here is from genome assembly GCA_046543225.1 of Acidimicrobiales bacterium. Taxonomy (GTDB): domain Bacteria; phylum Actinomycetota; class Acidimicrobiia; order Acidimicrobiales; family SKKL01; genus SKKL01. The sequence continues at coordinate 724 of JBKGZW010000046.1, read as the reverse complement.
TGGAACGAATCGACCGAGACCTGTTCCGCGGACCGGATCCGGGCGAGCGCGAGGGCCGGTTGTTCGGTGGCCAGGTCGCCAGCCAGGCGTTGCGGGCCGCCGGGGCCACCGTCGAGGCCGAGCACCAGGTCAACTCGTTGCACGCCTACTTCCTGCGACCCGGCCGGTTCGGCACCCCGGTCGTGTTCACCGTCGACCGCATCCGCGACGGTTCGTCGTTCACCACCCGCCGGGTGGTGGCGACCCAGCACGGCGAAGCCGTGTTGAACCTCGACGCCTCGTTCCACGTCGACGAGGACGGTGGCGTGTTCCAGCCGCAGTCACCGCTGGCGGAGGTGCCCGACCCCGACTCGGTCGCACCTGACCGCTCGCGGCGTGGGTCCCACCACCGGCACCTCGACAGCCGCCCGGTCGAGGTGCCCGGCGATTCCGACGAAGCCCGCTCCCGGTGGGTGCGCATCGTCGATCCCATGCCCGACGACCCGCTCGTGCACGCCTGTGCCATCACGTTCCTGTCCGACACCGGGCCGCTCGGCGCGGCCCGACGGGCGATCGGCGGACCCGAGGGCGACGCCTGGCGCGAGTCGATGATGACCGCCAGCCTCGACCACTGCATCTGGTTCCACCAGCCGGCCCGGGCCGACGACTGGCTCTTCTACCGGCTCGAGCCGGTCGTCGTCGGCCGGGCCCGCGGGTTGTCGCGAGGCCAGATCTGGACCCGCGA